>CAYONG010000001.1:0-3171 GCA_964405235.1 uncultured bacterium
CCGAGCAATCGGCGCTGGGCGGCGAACACGCGGCCGACGCCGAGGCGGGCGAGTCGCAGAAGCGCGCGCAGCTCGGCCTCACTGAACGAGACGGATTCGCCGGTCCCCTGGATCTCGACGAAGCGGCCGGTCCCGGTCATCACGACGTTCATGTCCACCTGGGCGGTCGAGTCCTCGCGGTAGTCGAGGTCGAGGCACGGCGTGCCGGCGACCAGCCCGACCGAGACGGCGCCCAGCATGTCGCGCAGCGGCGGCCCGGTCAGATGGCCACGATTCGAGAGGGTGACGAAGGCGTCGTGCAGCGCCACCAGCGCCCCGTCGATCGCCGCGGTGCGAGTGCCACCGTCGGCCTCAAGCACGTCGCAGTCGAGGATGATGGTGCGCTCGCCAAACGCTTTGAGGTTGGTGACCGCGCGCAGCGAGCGGCCGATCAGCCGCTGGATCTCCTGCGCCCTGCCCCCGGTCTGGGAGCTGCGCGGCGTGCGCTCGGTGGTGGCGCGGGGCAGCATGCCGTATTCGGCGGTCACCCAGCCCTGCGCCTTGCCCCGCAGCCAGCCCGGGATGCGGTCCTCGACGGTGGCGCTGCACAGCACCCGGGTGCGCCCGAGACTCACGATCGCCGACCCCTCGGCGTGCGCGAGCACACCGCGCTCGAACTTGAGCGGCCGCAACTGTCGCGGCGAGCGTCCGTCCGGGCGCACGTGCGCCGGCGCGGCCGGGTCCCGAGTCTCGCTCGCGCGGATCGCGGGCGGCTTGCGGGTCATGCCCGCATCCCGCGCGTGCCCAGGGCGGGATCGTGATGGGTACGCTCGAACCACGAGACGTCGGTCTCGTCCACGATCACCGGCGGCGGCAGCACCCCGCCCAGGAAACCCTCGGCGATGCGGGTGAAGTTGCGCGGCTCGTCGCTCAGGTAGAACCGGTGCTGGACCGCACCGGCTGGCGCGAGCATCCCGCGCTCACGCAGCATGGTCGCGAGCGCGCGCGCGGCCTCGGCGCCTGAATCCACCAGGGTCACCGCCGGGCCCATCAGCGCGGTGATGAGAGGCGCGATGAGCGGGTAGTGGGTGCAGCCGAGAATCATGCTCTCGAGGGTCGCGCCGCGCAGTTCGAGCAGGTACTCCTCGGCGACCTGGCGCGTCACCGGGTGGTCGATCCAGCCTTCCTCGATGAGCGGCACGAACAGGGGGCAGGCGCGCGAGACGACCGCGGCGCCCGGCGCCTGGCGCGCGATCGCCGCGGGGTAGGCGCCGCTGCCGACCGTGCCGTAGGTGCCGATGACGCCAATCCGGCCGTGCGGGCTCACGGCCACCGCCACGCGCGCCGCCGGCTCGATCACTCCGATGACCGGGACGTCGAGCCGCCGCGTGAGGGTCTCGAGCGCGTGCGATGACGCCGTGTTGCACGCCACCAGCAGGCACTTGACGTTCTGCCGCAGCAGGAACGCGGCGATCTCGAGACTGAAATGGGTGACGGTCTCGCACGACTTGGAACCATACGGGAGCCGCGCGGTGTCGCCAAAGTAGATGACCGACTCGCCGGGCAGCACGCGGTAGAGCTCGCGCACGGCGGTGAGGCCACCAAGCCCCGAGTCGAAGACGCCGATGGGGCGAGGGTCGTGGGTCGCGGGCATGGGCGCAGGATGGGGCGCGTTCGGCGCGTTTGCAAGGTGGCGCACGGCGCCGCCCGCTATGGCCAGTCGTTCACGTCCAGGGGTTGGTCGAGCGGGAGGTGGCCGCCCAGCGTCGCGATGGGGCGGCCGCCGCAGACGATGAGGACCCGTCTCACCTCGGGCAGATTGGCGCCGAGCGTGCGGACCAGCGAGGCCACCGCCAGGTACTCGGCGCCCGATCCGCCGTGGAAGCCCTGCTGGAAGGCGCGCGACAAATCGAGCGTCAGCAGCCCACGCTCGTCCAGGAACACGTGCAGCGCTGCCGTCCCGGCCGGCAGCGCCGCGACGCCCGCCCCGCGCGGCCCGCGATCCAGCTCGGCGACCAGTCCCGCCACGCGCTCGCGCAGGCTCGCCGCCTCGAGCAGTTCGCGCGGCTCGGCCACCAGGCTGTCCCCGCTCGCCGAGGCGAAGTAGAGCCGCGCCGATCGCACCCCGGTCGCGCTCGAATCGGCCGCCACTCCGGGCGGCGGCGCGTTCCGGCGTTGCGTCCATCGCCAGCCGAACCAGGCGAGCGCCACGAACGCAAGCGCCAGGAGGAGGAGCCGCCGGGTCATTCGTTCCTCTGCCAGGCCTGGATGCCCTCGGCGAGGGTCGCCGCCAGATCGCGCAGTCCAACCTCCTGGCGCACGCGCTCGCGGTCGGCCGGCGACGTGAGGGCGGCGCACTCCAGCACCAGGCCGGGCGCGTTGATGCCCAGCAGCGGCGTGGTCAGGCGTTCGCGCAGCCGCGTCGGGCCCTGACCCCTCAACTCGAGCGCCGAGAGGATGGTCTCCGCCAGCGAGCGACTCTCGACCGCATGACGGAGCGCGACGTCGCGCCAGGGCAGCAGCGCCACCGGCTGCGATCGTGACACGCCGGGCGCGCCCGCGTTCGCCGCGCCGTCCGCGTGGTCCGGGTCCGCGAACGTGGCGGGCGGGCAGTACGCGGTGGCGCCACGCGCGCGGGACCCTGGGAATCCGTCGAAGTGGAGCGAGAGCACCAGGTCGGCGTGGGAGCGATTGGCGATCTCCGCGCGCTGGTCGGCGGTGAGATCGCGATCGTCGTGCCGCGTGAGGACCACGCGCGCCGAGAGTCGCCGCTCCAGCTCCACCTTGAGCAGCCGCGCCAGTTCCAGTGACAGATCCTTCTCGACCACGTTGCCCGCGATCACGCCCGGATCGCTGCCGCCGTGCCCCGGATCGAGCACGACGACCCGGAGCACGCGCGGCCCGGAGGGGCCCTCGGGCGCGAACGGCTCGACCCCGGGCGACGGCTCGGTGGACAGCTCCAGCACCAGGCGCCGGCGTTCGGAATTCTGGACCAGCCGGAATCCCGCCGCCTGGCGCGCGATGCGGCATTCGAAGGCACTGCCGCCGGCCACCGCGATGGGACCCAGCGAGCGCAGCAGCCCGCCCGCCGGCAGGCTCTCGGGCAGCGAGCCGGTGAAGAGCCCGCCGAAGCGGATGCGGAAGTGCTCGCGCGATCGCGCCACCACCACCGCGGCCTCGGGAACGTCGGCC
>CAYONG010000002.1:0-3101 GCA_964405235.1 uncultured bacterium
GCCGCTCCAGGTGACCTGGTAGACGCCCGGTCCGTGCGGGCCGCGCGCCAGGACCGCGACCTCACGACCCTGCAGGTCGTACATGAGCACGCTCACCTCGGAGCCCCGAGGCACCGCGTACTCGATCACCGCCTGGCCGGCAGTCGGGTTCGGCGTGATCCCGGCCAGCGCGAACTCGGTGATCGGCCGCCCCGCGGTGGCCGAGAGCGGACCAAACGCATCCGTCCCGCCGTCGCGGTAGGTCACGACCAATCGGTAGAAGTACGTGCGGCCCGCCTCGGCGGTGCGGTCGAGCGCCACCGTGGCCGACCCTTCGAACGAGAGCTCGAGCCCCAGTTCGCTCCACGGCCCGTTCGCGGTCGTGCCGCGCTCCAATGCAATGCTCGAGAACAGCGACGGGTCCGGGAACTCCCAGGCCAGCCGGACACCCTCTTCGACCGGTTCGGCGCGGAATAGCGAGGCCACCACGGAGACCTGCGGGTCGACGATCGCCCACACCGCATCGCTCACGTCGACGCCGGCGTTGGCGGCAGCGTCCTTTGCGGTGACGCGCAGGATCGCGTTGTTGGTGACCGGTCCTGTCGCGGTCCACGCCAGGGTCCCCGTGTTCGCGACCCCGGTCGCGATGGTCGACCAGCTGCCGCCGTTGTCGCGCGAGATCTCCAGATCCACCCCGGTCACGCCGAGGAATGGATCGGTGGCGGACCAGGTGAGATTCTCGCTGGCGCCCACCACCAGGACCTCGCCCCCGTCGGGGGCCGTCACGGTGCAGATCGGATCGGTCATGTCGCCCAGGTTCAGCTTGCCCCAGCCGAAGTCCTTGTTCGGCGCCGCCCCGAAGGCGGTGACGAATCCGTCCACGATCGCACGTTCGTGCAGCAAAGTCTGGACCTGCGCGGGGGTCAGCGCGCCGTACTTCTGAAAGAGGAGCGCGACCGCGCCCGTGACGTGGGGCGCCGACATGCTGGTGCCCTGGTTCGCCGTGTGCTTGAGGCCGGCGAGATCGGCGTCCGGAGAGGCACACGCGGCCGCGATGTCGCCGGACTTCGCCGACAGGATCGCGGTGCCGGGGCCGGAGACGTCCGGCTTCATGCGGCCGTCGCGCGTCGGGCCGGGGCTCGAGAAGCTCGCGAGGTTGCCGACCGCCGGCTGGCCGAAGGTGACGCCGGCGCCCGAGCAATCGATGAAGCTCTGACGGCTCACCCACGCCCCCGCCGCGATCGAGTTCGGGCTGGTGGCGATGGCGCTGATGATCTCCTCGGCCGGCTGGTTGCCGACCACAAAGTTGTAGGACCCGCCCGAGCTGGTGGCGGTGCGGAACATGTCCACCTCTCCGCCCGCCGCGCCGATGATGATCGGCGTGTAGGTGAAGGTCCAGGTGCCGGAGATGGTGGCGCCGTTGGCGGCGTTGAGCTCGATATAGACCAGCTTGTCTCCGGTCGAGGTCAGCGTGAGGCCGTTCTCGAAGTAGACGTTGCCGTTGGGCGTCAGCGGCCCGGGATAGCCGCCGCTCACGCCGCCCAGGGCGACCGGCCCGACCACCGTGCCGCCCGGGGTGGTGATGGTGACGTTGTGCTGCTCGGTCGCCTCGTAGTAGCCGCGGATCACGGTGAAGCGGGCCGTGGTCGAGGTGCTGCTGATGAACATGGTCGGGTCAGGATTGGCCGGGAACCATTCTGCATGCAAGCCGGCGCCCCGGTCGTTGCCGGCCGACATGACCACGACCTTGCCGGGACCGGAGAGGGCGTCGATGGTCTGCTCGAACGCGTCGGTGCCGTCCTTGGGACCCGACTGGCTGCCGATCGACATGTTGATCACGGCGTTCTTCCCGAGCAGGGTCGCCTGCCCGAAGATGTAGCTCGCGCCGTCGGCCATCTGCGTGCGCGAGAAGCTGCCGGACACCGAGCCGTCCACGACGATGATGTCGGCCATCGGAGCCATGCCGGCATAGGTGTAGGCGGGCGCCGATCCCGCGGCGGTCGCGCTGCCGTCACCGGCGGCGGTGCCCATGGTGTGGGTGCCGTGGCCGTGGGTATCCTTTGCGGCCGAGGTCAGGGCGTTGATCTGGGCGGAGTTCGACTCCGTGCCGTAGCCGAAGCCGGCCGGCGCGGGTCCCGTGCCCAGGGTCTGATCCCAGATCTTCAGGATGCGCGTGCTGCCGAGCTCGTCCTTGAAGTCATCGTGTTGGTAGTCTACGCCGGTGTCGACGTTGCCGACGATGACGCCGGCGCCGTTGACGCCGGTGAACGTCGGGCCGGCACCGCGGAAACTTGCGGCACCGGTAGCGATCGCGCCCAGGTCGTTGGTGACCTGATCGATCTCGGCGCCCTCGATACGGGAGACGCCGGCGATCGCGGCCACCGCTTCGACACGGTCCAGTGGGATCCAGGCGGTGAACACGCCCGGGAGCGCTGTGCGTACGCGCGCACCGGCCGCTTCGAGCTGCTCGCGGTTCACGTTTCCGACCACGAACACGTCGAGCTCGCCCTGGGCGCCGACCGAGAGGCGGCCCTCCTCACCGATCGCCTGCGGCGACTCCCCGCCGCGCAGGCGGTGAAGGGCGATGCGGGCGACGGGATCGAGCTTGCCGAGATCAGCAATTGCCGGCGAGACCGAGGCGATGAGGAGCACGACGGAAAGCGGGAGCCGGCGTAACCGGTGCGTCATGAGGCACATCCGGGTTGCGGAGCAACGATGCGTGGCCACGGAGAAGGGCGCCGGGGGCCGGGAGGACTGAAACGTCGGGGAAAATCATACACTCTCTCGGCCCGAACCGTCGACGGGGTTCGGCGGGCGCCCCTACGCCACGGGCCCCGCGGCGGCTGCCGCGGGGCCCGTGCGCCGGCCCTTCGACCGGAGCGTAACTAGCGGGCGACGACGATGCGCTGCGTCTTCGTCACGCCGGGGCCCCGGAGCTGGAGGAAGTAGACGCCCGCATGGGCGCGCCCACCGTCCACCTCGCCGCTCCAGGTGACCTGGTAGACGCCCGGTCCGTGCGGGCCGCGCGCCAGGACCGCGACCTCACGACCCTGCAGGTCGTACATGAGCACGCTCACCTCGGAGCCCCGAGGCACCGCGTACTCGATCACCGCCTGGCCGGC
>CAYONG010000003.1:0-6675 GCA_964405235.1 uncultured bacterium
CAAGTAATCCAGCAGCCGACGACGCTGGCCCACCATCCGAAGCAGCCCCCGGCGGGAGGCGTGGTCGCGCTTGTGAATCTTGAAGTGTTCGGTAAGGTAGCCGATCTTCTCGGTGAGGAGGGCGATCTGAACCTCGGGTGACCCCGAGTCCGCCTCGTGAATCTTGAACTTGACGATGATCCCCTGCTTCTGCTCCTTGGAGAGCGTCACAGTGGGCACCTCCTGCAATGCGATTGAGGGGGAGACATGGGCCGGGCCACCGGGTGCAAGCCCCCGTGTGGTCGAGCGATAGATAGCACGACAACCCCGGACGGAAGAGACGGGGGAATCTATCACCTGCCGCCCCGCGCGCCAAGCGGGTTCCCTGGTTTCGACGATCCTCGAGCTCATCCCCGGAGCCCATCATGCGTCCGCCTTCGAAGGCTGCCGGCCCCGTGCGGGCCCTGGGGTCCGCCAGCAAGGCGGGGCGCCGAACGGCGTGGGATGACGCTGGTTATGCTAGTCTGGCGCGGCTAACGAACGCGCTGCCGGCGCACCAAGACGCGGCCCGATCGACCCGCCGCGGAGTCCCGGCCTTCCCGAGTCCGCCCCGACCACTGCCGACCGCCGATGCCGTGGATCAAACAAGGCCCAGGTCGCTTCACGCCGACCCCAACATGGCAACCCTTCCCGCCCCTTCCCGAGCCGGTCCGCCCGCTCCCACACGGCGGCTTGGTGGAGATCGGCGCTAGCGTCTACTTCGTGGGCCGCAACCCGCATGCCTGATCATCCGCTGGCGCCTGCCACCGTCGAGGCCGGCGGGCTGCGCTGGCTGTGGCCGGGGCTCGTTCTGGGCGCCGCGCTGCGGCTCATGTCGGCTCTCCTGTCGGACCCCACCCCTGGAGACGATGTGGGCCGGCTGGTCGCCGCCTGCCGCTGGAGCGAGCACCCCGAGTGGCTGGGGCTTTCCGGGATCTGGCCGCCGCTGCCGACCTACCTGCTCGGCGCCCTGATGCGGATCGGTGGCGAGCCGCAGGCCTGGGCCCGGATGCTGGGCTGGGTCACCACCACGGCGGCCCTGCCGCTGTTCTTCCTCGCGATCCGCGATCTCTACGGCGATGCGCGGCGCGCGGGGCTCGCCACGCTGCTCCTGGCGCTCTACTACGTCCACATCTGGATGGCGGGTACTGCCTATACCGAGGCCCCCTACACCTGTGTGCTCTTCGCGAGCCTCCTGTGCGTCATCCGGGCGGTCCGACGGACCGGGACCGCGCGCGCGTGGCTCCTCTTCGCCGGCGGTCTCGCCCTCGCCCTGGCGATGCTGTTCCGCCACGAAGCCCGGCTGGTCGGGCTGGTGGTCCTGATCTGGCTCTTCCGCGAGGCGGGCCGCGGCGCGGCGCTCCGCTATGCGATCCCCTCCCTGGTCCTGCTGGCGTGGGACCTGGTCGACCCCTCCCGGCGGGGAGCAGGCTTCGCCGACGATGCCCGGGTGGTCGCCGGGATGAAGCTCGCCGAGGTGACGCTCCACGGCTCCCGGCTCGAGGCGCTCCGTCGCTGGGTGATCATGCCCGCCGGCTCCCCGTCGGCGGTCGTGGTGCTCCTCGGGCTCGCGGGATTGTGGATGTCCCGGCGTGGATGGCGGCGCGACCTGTGGGCGTGGCTGTTCGCCGTCCAGACCGCGGTCTTCCTCGCCCTCACCATCTACCCGGGCTGGCAACCCTATCTGAGGTACCTGTTCCTGTACCTCGTCTGCCTGCTCCCGCACGCGGCCCTGGCGCTCGCCGCCATCGCGCGCCGGAGTCGCCGGGCCGCCGTGGCCCTGCTCCTCACGGCGATGATGATCCAGGGGGTGGCGTGGTCGCGCGGCAGGAACGAGGATCGGCCACTGGGATGGCTGCCGGTCTACCGCGCGGCGGCGCAGCAGGCAGTCCTCGACGGGTGGGTGAAGCGGCACCCCACCGAGGACCGCGTGCTCGCGCTCGAGGGCTACCCGCAGGCCTGGGACGTCTACGACAGCGTCGTCAGGATCGGTCGCTGTGACCTCCTGTCACGCTTCCGATCGGTGTCCTACGACGAGCGGATGAAGCTCGCGGGCGGGGGACGCCTCGACTTCGGCGGCTACGACGTCGTGCTCCTCAATCCGTCGTCGGGCGAGTTCCGACCGGCCTGGGAGAGCCTCCCGCCCGGGCACCGCGTCGAGTACCGGGACGAGCGCCTCGCCATCGTGCGCCTGAGTCGCTGAGCCGGCGTGGCGGCGCCCGCAGGGTCTTCGCCCGAACACCGTCTAGGTGGTCCCAACGAGCCGCCGGCGCGTCTCGATCACGTCGCGGCCCATCGCGGCGACCAGGGCCTCGGCGCTCTCGAAGCGCAGCTCGGGCCTGATCCAGGCGACGAACTCCACCTCCAGCGATTGGCCCACCAGGTCACCGCTCCAGTCGAGCAGATGGACCTCCAACGTGCGCAGCTGGCCGTCGAATGTCGGGCGCATGCCGATGCTCATTGCGGCCGCGAGCCGGGCCTCCCGGCCCGCGAGCCGGGCGAGGACCGCGTAGATCCCATCCGCCGGCACCACTCGATCCTCGTGCAGCCTCAGGTTGGCGGTCGGAAAGCCCAGCTCCCGGCCGCGCCGGTCGCCGGTCACCACCGTGCCGGCGAGCGCGTACCGCCGTCCGAGCAGGTGCGCCGCCTCCGCGACGCGTCCTTCGGACAGCGCCGCTCGGATGCGTGTGCTGCTCACCGGTGCGCCGTCCAGCATGACGAGCGGCACCGCCTCGACCGTGAATCCCCGCGTGCCGCCGATCGCGCGTAGGCGCTCGACCGTGCCGGCACGCCCGCGGCCGAGCGCGAACCCCTCGCCCACCACCAGCGCGAACGGGGCGTGCGGGGCGACCAGGTGTCGATCCACGAACGCCTCCGGCTCGAGCAAGGCCAGCTCGCGGGTGAACGGAAGGACGTCGAACGCGTCGACCCCGAGCCCGGCCAGGCGCCGGTGCTTCTCCCCCAGCGGCGTGAGCGGGGGCGGGCTATGAAATTCGCCGGGCGCCAGCACCACATCCGGATGCGGATCGAAGCTCATGACCACGAACCGTCCGCTGGCCGCCCGCGCGCGGGCGAGCGCCGCATCGAGGATGGCGCGGTGGCCGAGATGGAGACCGTCGAAGATGCCGATCGCCACCGCGGAGCCGACCGGCAGCCGGGCCGACCCCGGTCCCCCGCTCACCGCCGCGCTCATGGCCGCGCGCCTCGCGCCTCGGGGTTCATCGGCCGCTGCGAACTGTCCACGGGAACACCACGCGCGGGCAGGCCAGCACCCGGTGGGGGTCTGCCGCGTCTGCGCACAACTCACCCAGCGCCAGCGCCACGCCGGCGCCATCGCGGAATACGATCGAGCGCGGGCCGGCCCCGATGGGGGCGTCGCCCGGCGTGACGGCGGGCCGACCCCCCGCGCCCACGCTCGCCGCGGCCCCGGGGTCGAGAAACACAGCCGGAAGCACCTCGAGCGCCTGGTCGAGCGGCACACCCGCGCGCTCGAGGACCTCCTCGCGGGAGCAGGCGTCCAGATCGGCCACGGTGACGGCCCGCTCGAGGCCGAACGGCTCGCTGCGCAGGCGCCGCAGCGAGGCGAGCGCCGCCCCGCATCCCAGCGCCGTCCCCAGATCGTGAACCAGCGTGCGCACGTACGTGCCGCCCGAGCAGCGCACGCGGAAGGTCGCCTCGGGGAGCGCGATGCCCAGCCACTCCCAGGACGACACGCGTACGCGTCGCGGGGCACGCGACACTTCGATCCCGCGCCTCGCGAGCACGTGCAGACGTTCGCCCCCCACCTTAAGCGCCGACACCATCGGCGGCACCTGGTCGATCTCGCCGCTCAGGGCGTGCGCGGCCGCCCGCACCGCCGCCTCGTCCACATCAACGGCGCGCCGCTCGAGGATCTCACCCGTCATGTCCTGGCTGTGGGTGACGACGCCGAGCCTCAAGGTCGCCTGGTAGGTTTTCTCCCCCCCCTGCCAGACCGGGAGCGCGCGGGTGGCCGCCCCCATGGCCACCACCAGCAGGCCGCTCGCCGCCGGGTCGAGAGTGCCGAGATGCCCGGCGCCCGGGCTGCCGAGGCGCCGGCGGACGATCGCGACCACGTCATGGGAGGTGGGCCCGACCGGCTTGTCGATGCCCAGCAGGCCGTGGAAGACCGCCCCGCACGAAGGCTGGCGGTCGCGCGCCCCGACCCGACCGGCCACGCCCCCACCGCCCGGGGCGGTGAAGCGCGGGCTCATCGGACCTCGTCGTCGTCCGGTATCGCCTCGCCGCTCGCCAGGCGCCGCAGCAGCTCCTCGACGCGGGCGCCCTGCTGAATCGAGGTGTCGAGCAGGAAGCGGATCTCCGGCATCTCCCGCAGGCCCAGCCGCGGAGCCAGCTCATGCCGCACGAATCCTGCCGAGTGGGTCAAGGCTTCGAGCGCGCGGTCGCGCTCGGGCCCGGCGGCGAGCACGCTGACGAAGATGCGGGCGAGCGAAAGGTCAGGCGTGACCTCGACGTCGGTGACACTGATCATCGCGCCCAGCCGTGGGTCGCGCATGCGGTTGGCGAGGATCTCCGCCAGCTCGCGCTTGATCGTCTCGGCCACCCGTTCGGGACGGATCCTCATGGCGACTCCCGCTCCTCCCAGTCCAGCAGCTCCGCACCGTGCGTCGCCTCGACCAGATGCCTGATTGACTGGAGCTGCTCGTCCACCTGCCGGCGTTCGCCCGACACCACGGCCACCCCAAGCGCGGCGCGCTGCCAGAGATCCTGGTGATCGACCTCGGCGACCGCGGCACGCACACGCTGGCGGATGCGCTCCTTGAGTCCCTGCACGACCGAGCGCTTGTCCTTCAGCGACCGCGAGGCCGGGATGTGGAGCTCGATGCGCACGATTCCGACGAACATCGGAGGGGAGTGTAGCAGAGGCCAGAGCGGGGCTGCCCGGCATATTACTCGAGCGTACGGGCCAGCTCCTCGATCGTGTACGCCTCGATGACATCGCCCACCTTGAGGTCGTTCATCCCATCCAGGGCGATGCCGCACTCGAAGCCGGTCGCGACCTCGCGCACATCCTCCTTGAACCGGCGCAACGAACCGATGCGGCCGTTCCAGACGGTGGTGCCGTCGCGCAGCAGGCGGACCTTGGCCGTGCGCGGCATGTTCCCACTCGTCATCATGCAGCCCGCCACGGTGCCCGACTTCGAGAGCTTGAAAACCTGGCGCACCTCGGCGGCCCCGAGCACGACCTCGCGGATCTCCGGCTTGAGCATCCCCTCGAGGGCCTGCTTCACCTCTTCGACCACCTTGTAGATGATCTCGTAGAGGCGGATCTCGACCTTCTCGCGGGCGGCCAGCTCCCGTGCCCGCGCATCGGGACGCACGTGGAAGCCGACGATGATGGCGCCCGAGGCGGCCGCGAGCAGCACGTCGGATTCGGTGATCTGGCCGACCGCCTGCCGGATGATGCGCACCTGGACCTCTTCCGATCCCAGCTTGCCCAGCGACTCGGAGAGCGCCTCGACCGACCCGTCCACATCGCCCTTGAGGACGATCTTCAGCTCACTCACCTCGCCGCGCGTGATCTGCGTGCGGATCTCGGTGAGGGAGATCGTCTTGGCGGCGCGGAACTCCTGCTCGCGATGGAGCGCCTGGCGCTTGGCGGCGATCTCGCGCGCCTCACGCTCGTCGTCGTGCGACTGGAACAGGTCCCCGGCGGCGGGCGTGCCGTCCCAGCCCAACACTTCCACCGGCGTCGAGGGGCCGGCGTCCTTCACGAGATGACCGCGCTCGTCGAACATCGCCCGCACGCGGCCGTGCTGCTGGCCGGCGACGAACGCGTCGCCCAGCCGCAGCGTGCCGCCCTGCACCAGGATGCTCGCCACCACGCCGCGTCCACGCTCGAGCCGCGTCTCGAGCACCACGCCCTTGGCACGCCGGGTCGAGTCCGCCTTGAGATCGAGCAGCTCGGCGACCAGCAGGATCATCTCGAGCAGCTTGTCGATGTGGGTGCCCTTCTTGGCCGAGATCTCGACACAGACGTTCTTTCCGCCGTATTCCTCGATCACGACGCCGTGGTTCGCGAGGTCGGACTTGATGCGATCCGGCAGGGCGTTCGGAAGGTCTATCTTGTTGATCGCCACCACGATCGGCACGCCGGCCGCCTTGGCGTGATCGATGGCTTCAATCGTCTGCGGCTGGACGCCGCCGTCCGCCGCCACGACCAGGACGACCAGGTCGGTGGCCTGGGCGCCGCGGGCGCGCATCGCGGTGAACGCCTCGTGGCCCGGGGTGTCGAGGAAGCAGATCTTCTTCCCGCTCGCCAACTCGACGTCGTATGCGCCGATATGCTGCGTGATGCCGCCCGATTCGCCGGCGATCACGTTGGTCTTGCGAATGTAGTCGAGGAGCGAAGTCTTGCCGTGGTCCACGTGGCCCATGACGGTAACGACCGGCGCGCGCGGCGTGAGACGTTCTTCGGCCACGACCTCGGCGTCGGCCTCCTCCTCGGCGCCGTACTCGGCGACGAATTCGACCTGGTAGCCGAACTCGTCGGCCTCGGTCATGATGGAGTCCCGGTCGAGGCGCTTGTTGATGGTCGCCATGAGGCCGAGCCTCATGCAAGCGGTGATGACCTCCTGCGGCTTGACCTCCATGAGGTTGGCGAGCTCGGCGACCGTC
>CAYONG010000004.1:0-14697 GCA_964405235.1 uncultured bacterium
CTGTTCTCGCATGGCGAGCTGTGGGACCAGCCCGATCTCCCCTCGCCCTGCTCGTTCGCCTTTGCCGAGGGTCGCGGTGAGATCGGATTCGGTTGGGTGGGCGACGCCAGGGTGTCGGTATGGGTGGACGGTCAGCCGCGCGAGCCCGGGTGGGTGACGCTGCGCGACGAGCGCGGGCGCGAAGCGCGGGCGTGGAGCATCCCTTCGCATCACTTTGTCCAGGTGCGGATCTCCTGGAGCCCCCTGGCCTGCGTTCCGACGGCCGGAGGCGCCGAGGTCGAGGCCGCATGGGGCGGCGAAAGCGGGTCCGAACCGGTGAGCACGCTTCAGCGCCACCCGTCCGGTTTTGAGGTCGCGCACCGTGCGGATCCCCCGCAGGCCGAGTGGGCGGCGGCGGCCCCGCAGTGCGCGGACGATCCGCCGACTGATGTGACCCTGGGGTTGCGGCCGGCGGAAGATCAGATCGCTTCCGAACCGGACTCGACCCCCGGCGATGGGACGATCCCGGCGTCGGATGGGTGGCAGTCCGATCCCGATTGGATCGCCGAGTACGAGGCGGAGGTGAAGCGTTCATCGCCAGGTTTCGGGGGCTGGCTGCGGAACACTTTCGCGTGGCTCATGGGACGCAGCCCCAAGGCGAGCGAGCCGACGGCGGCCGATGCCGGGGGCATGATGACCTCCGACAGTGCCCCGCCGCCCACCGCATCGCTCGAAGCGGCGCTGCCGGCCGAAGCGGTCCCCTCCGGCTTTGCCCCGCCGGCGGAAGCGGAATACGCGAACGAGGCCCCGCTCACGGTTGCGGATGTGATCCCGCCCACGCCCGAGTCGGACGTGGGCGAGTCCGAGGGGGAAGCCGCGCCGCCACCGGTCGTGTTCCCCTGGCCGGAGCGGGTCGTCCGGATCCCCCCGAGCCCCGAGCCGGTGGGCTTGACCACGCGCGCCATCCAGTGGACGGAGCCCGATGATCCCAACAGTATCGAACTGCCGACGCTCGAGCCGGCCATCACGGCGTCGGCCGGGATCGCGCCACCGCCGCCACCGCCGGCGCAGGTCGAGCTGAGGATCACCGACGTCTCATTGGAAGAACCGCCCATGCTTGCCGGTTGGGCAGCGGCGCCTCCCCGATGGGAAGGTCTGCAGCCTCTCACCGAGGCGATGGCGCCCCCGATCGCGGCCGTGCCCGCGATGCCGGAGGCGCAAGCGCCGGCCGCGATCGCGAACCTGCACGTGGGCGCGCCTCCACAGCGACCCGCGTGGCCGTCGGCGCAGGAGCTGGCGCGGCCACGGTGGCTGCCCGGGCGCCGACACGGACTCTGGATCGCGCTGGTCGGGGCGCTGTTCGCCGGTGGCTGGTTGGTGGGCACGGTGCAGGACGACGGGCGAGTGCGGGACGCCGGCCGTCGCGGCGCACTGGGTGACGCCCTCAACGCCGTCGGGCTCGGGGGTCCGCGGTTCGTCGTGCAGGTGAACAGCCGGCCGCCCGGGGCATGGATCTCGGTGGACGGGGAGAACCTGACGTTGCGCACGCCGGCCGCGATCGAGGTTCCCCCCGGGAACCACTCGATCGGCCTCTCGTTCACCGAGTTCGGCAGCGCGACCTATCCGGTGCGCGGGCGCAAGGGAGATCGCGTGCCGATCGACGCCACCCTGTGGGGGGTTCTCGAGGTGTTCTCCCCGAACGAGTTCGGTGTGATCTCGGTGTCGGTCGACGGCGTGGCGCGCGGCTTCGCGCCGCTGCGCGTCGACAGCCTGACCCCCGGCGTGCACGAGGTGCGCTTCTCCGGCCCCGACTTCGCCGCGTGGGGCCAGACCGTGGACATCCGCGTCGGTGAGTCCCGCGAGGTGCTGGCCCGCGCGGTACAGTCCCCGGCGTCCGGTGTGTTGCAGGTGGAGGCCTCGCTCACTGATGAGCTGGGCACCCAGCCGCTCAAGGGTGCGCAGGTTTGGATCGACGGCGAGCTGAGCGGGACCACGCCGCTGACCGTCGACCTGCCGCGCGGGCCCCACAGCGTGCGGCTCGTCCACAAGGGGCAGGAGGCTCCGATCCAAGTGCTCGACCTGCCGGGCGGCAACCAGCGCTTCGCCGTGTTCGAGCTCGGCCTCGACCCGGACGTGCCGCGGCTGGCCGTGGACGTGCCGGCGCGCATCCCACGCGACCGGCCTGCGGTGCTCTCGGCGACCGTGGTCGGCATCGCGGCGTCCGAGGTGCGCGAGATGTGGCTGCACGTGCGGCTGGCGGAGGGCGCCTGGCGTCGCTACGCGATGACCGTCCTCAGGGCGCCCGCGGGCGCGGCGGGCGTCGCCACATTCCCGACCGTGGCGTTCGACGCGCAGGGACTGGCCCGCTACTACGTGAGCGCGCATTCGGGCCAGGGCGACGAGACATTCACCGAGATCCGCACCATCGCGCTCGAGGTTTCACCCCCTAAGAGTCGCTGAGCCGACCACGTCGGAGCGGGCTCTGTCCACGTCGTGGACGGTGCCCGCCGTCATCTGGGCGCGCAAGTCGCTGCGTGGCCGTGCCGAGCCTGCGAATCGGACCCGGCACGGCTCCCGCGCGGCGGCCGTCTCATGGGCGGCCGATGCGCGGTGGCGGTGGTGGTCGTGGTGTGGTGCGGACTGTCCTCTGGTCGCGCCCTGGGGGCGGTCCCGGTTGCCGCCTGTCTGATCCTCGCGCTGTCCCTGGCGTGGCTCGCGAGCCGGGCCCCGGTCCGGGTGGGGACGGTGCTAATCCTGATGTCGCTTGCGCTCGCCGGGATGGCGCGTGGCGGCGCCGGAACTCTTGCGTTCGAGCACGGCGCCCGCGCGCTCGACTCGCCCACGGTTCCGCGCTGGATCCGGGCCCGGGTCGTCGAGCATCCGCTGCGCGAAGGTGGCGAGCCGTTGGCGATCGTGAGGCTGATCGGAGCGAACGCGCCGCTCGAGGCCGGCACGCGGGTGCGACTGCGGCTGCCCGCCGGCTGCGATGCCGAGTGGGGCGATACGGTCTCGGCCTTCGCGATCCTCGAGCGCCCACCGGGCCGGTCGAATCCGGGCGGATACTCGTCGCGCGATGCGGCCGCGAGCTCGGGGCTGGTGGCGCAGGGTCGCGCGCTCGCCGCGCACGTCATCCCGGCGCGCGGGGTGCACGCCTGGCCGCGCGCCACGGCGGTGCGCTGGCGCCGGGCGGTCGAGCGCGTGCTCGCCCGGGGCCTCACGGTCGAAAGCCGCCAGCTGGTGACCCCGTTGGTGGTGGGAGACCGTTCCGCCTTGCCGCCCGCGGTGGGCGCAGACCTGCGCGCCTCGGGACTCACCCATCTGCTCGCGCTCTCGGGACTGCACGTCGTGTGGCTGGCGGGGGTCTCGCGCGGGATCGCGGCGGCGCTGGGCGCCGGGCTGCGCGGTCGCGCGCTGGCCGGGGCGGCGTGCGCGCTCTTCTATGCGGTGATCGCGGGACCTCTGCCCTCGCTGATGCGCGCGGTGATGACGGAGTGGGCGGTGACTTTCGCGCGCCTGGCGGGCCGGGCGCTCGACCCGGTCCAGGCGCTCGCGCTCAGCGCCCTCGCGCTGCTGGTGGTGGCGCCGAGCTGGGCCGGCGATCTCGGCTTCCAATTGTCGTGCGCGGCCACGCTCGGCCTGGTCACGGCCGGGCCGTGGAGCACAGCCCTGGTCGCCCGGACCCCACGCCTGCGGATGTTCTTTTCGCCGTTCGTCCCCACCCTGGCTGCGCAACTGATGGCGCTGCCGCTCCTGCTCGGCCGCTTCCACGCGCTGCCCTGGACCTCGCTGGCCAGCAACCTCGCTGCGGTCCCGGTGTGTGGCGCACTCCTGGCGGCGGCGTGGATCGGTGTCGCACTGGAGTGTGCGCTGCCCGGCGCCGGCGCGCCGTTTTTCGCTGCCTGCGAGACCCTGGCCGCCGCGCTCAGGTGGATCGCAGCGACGGCGAGCATGGTCCCGAACGCACTGATGGCGACCGGTTCGGAGCCCGGCGTCGCGATCCTGAGCGCGGCGGGGGCGGCCCTGCTCGCCCTCGCGCTCCCCGAACCGCGCGCGTTGACCGCGCGGGACCGGCCCATGTCGCGCGCGCGGTACGCCGCCATGCTGCTCGGCGCCTTCTCGAGCCTGCTGGCGCTGGCACTCGCGTTGAGCGCCCCGACGCTGCGACCGCCGCCCAGTCGCTGGTGGCTGGTGATGCTCGATGTCGGGCAGGGGGACGCGCTCGCCCTGGGATTTCCCGACGGATGGTGGCTGGTGGATGCCGGGCCGCGCACCCCGCGCTTCGACGCGGGGGAGAGCACGGTGTTGCCCTTCCTGCGCTGGGCCGGGGTGCGCCGGTTGGAGCGGCTGGTCCTCACCCACGACGACAGTGATCACACCGGGGGCGCCCACGCCGTGCTGCGCGGGACCCGGGTCGGCGCGATCGTAACGCCACCCCCCGTCCCCGGTGTGCCCGGACCCGGCGCCCGATTCTGGTCGGCGCGCGTCCCGGTGCTGAGCCGCGCGCGCGGCGACACGTTGCGGCGCGCGCCCCTGGGTGTCGTCCACTGGCCGCCCGCCGGCATGCCGCTCGCGAGCGACAACGCCGCATCGCTGGTGATCGAGATCGCAGGCGAGGGCGGACGAATGCTGCTGACCGCCGATCTCGACAGCACCGGCGAGGACCTGCTGGAGGTGACCGGGCCCTTCGCGGTCCTCAAGGTCGGGCACCACGGCTCCAGGAGTTCGAGCGGGGCGGGCTTCCTCGCGCGCACCAGGCCCGGGCTCGCCGCGATCTCGTGCGGGCGGCGCAACGCGTTCGGTCATCCCCACGCGGGCGCTCTCGCGCGGCTCACCGCGGCCGGCGCCACGATCGCTCGCACCGACCGGCAGGGGGCGCTGTGGCTCGAGTTCTCGGCGCGCGGCGCGCGTCGGGTGGACTGGCGCGACCGCGAGCCACGCGGTGAGGCGTCCGGCGCCGCTGCGAACGCCGCGCCCGGCGCCCCGCCCGCCCGCTAAATGGCTTCGCCTGATTTGGCCAAAGATCCGAGGCGGAGGTTCGGGGGCGCCCGACGAGCGGGGCCGCGAAGCGGGGTCCCCGCGACGGAGGGTGTCCCCCGAACCGCAGCCGAACATTGCCGAATCAGGCGAAGCCATTTGGCGCGAACGTCTGCCCGCACGTTTGCCCACGGGGAGCCCGGTTGGTAGATTGCGGCGTGGTCGCATCCACCTCCATGCGCGCGCTCGCGGTCCTGGCCTCGGGTCAGGGGACCAACTTCGAAGCGCTGGCGCTTGCCGCGCAACGGGGCGAGCTGGGTGGGCGGATCGTGGCCCTGCTCAGCGACCAGCCGGAAGCGCCCGCGCTCGCTCGCGCGCGCCGGCTCGGCATCGAGGCGCTCCATCTGCCCGCCGGGCGCTTTCGCACCCGCATCGAGGACGAAGGTCCGTGGCTCGAGGCCCTGCGGGCGCGCGGGGTCGAGGTGGTGCTGCTGGCGGGCTTCATGCGGCGGCTGCACGGCACCCTGCTCGGCGCCTTTCCCGACCGCATGCTCAACATCCATCCCTCGCTGCTCCCCGCCTTTGCCGGGCTGGACGCGATCCGCCGCGCCTGGGAGGCTGGCGTGCGGATCGGAGGCTGCACGGTGCACCTGGTCGAGGACGCGCTGGACGCGGGGCCGATCTTCGCCCAATCGGCTGTCGAGGTGCGGGACGACGACACACTCGAGATTTTCGAGAGACGTATCCACGCCGCCGAGCACCGGCTCTATCCACAGACGGTGCGCCGCTTCCTGACGGAGCCGTGGCGCCGGGAGGGACGCCGCGTGATTCTCGGGGCTTCGCATCCGGCCGCGGTCGCCGCCCCTCCCGGGGGACCGCGATGAGCCCGCGCCCCGGACTCGATGCTGTGCTCTGCGACGCGGGCGGCACGCTCATCCGCCTCGACTTCGAGTGGATGGCAGCCGACCTGGTGCTGCACGGATTCGCGGTCGATGCCGCGACGCTGTGCCGCGCCGAGATCGAGGGCCGGCGAGCCTATGACGCCAGCGCGCATCCCGCCGCGCCCTCTGGCCCCGCTCCCAGGGGCGACGCGCGCGCTTACCTGGGCGGCACGCTCGCCGCCGCCGGCGTACCCGAGGCGCTCCGCCCGCAGTCGGTCGACCGTTTCCTCGCGCGCGAGCGGGAGAGCGGCCTCTGGTGCCGGCCGATGGAGGGCGCGCGCGCTGCGCTCGATGCGCTGCGATCCATGGGGCTGCGCGTCGCAGTGGTCTCGAACTCCGACGGCCGCGCCGAGCGCCATCTCGAGAACGCCGCCATGTTGCGCGGCATCGAGTTCGTGGTGGACTCGCACCTGGTGGGGATCGAGAAGCCCGACCCCGCCATTTTCGCGGTCGCGCTCGGGCGCCTTGGCACCCTGCCCGAGCGCACCTTGTTCGTCGGCGACATCCGATCGGTGGACGAGGCGGGTGCACGCGCCGCCGGCATGCGTTTCGTCCTGCTCGATCCATTCGGCGACTACGGAGCGCCGGACTCGCCGCGCATCGCCGGGATGCACGAGCTGGCCGCCTGGGTCGAGACCGCCTTCGAGGTCGCCCCTGCGCCTGAGTCCGCGCCGCCTCCTGGAGCAGGGGCGAGCGCCGCGCGGAGATCGGAATGATCGGAACCCGCGAGGCGCTGCTGCGGATCGAGCTGCCCGGGATCACCCCGTGGCGACAGGGCAAGGTGCGCGACGTCTACGAGGCCGGCCCCGACCACCTGGTGATCGTCGCCAGCGACCGGCTGTCCGCATACGACAGCATCCTGCCCACCCCCATCCCCGGGAAGGGGCGGGTGCTCACCGCGCTCTCGGCGTTCTGGTTCCGCACCCTCGCGGCGGCCTCGCCCCATCACTTCGTCAGCGACGAACCGCGCGGCTACCCCCCTCCGTTCGACCGGCACGCGGCGCGGCTCGCCGGACGCAGCATGCTGGTGCGGCGCGCCGAGCGGATCGACATCGAGTGCGTGGTGCGCGGCCACTTGACCGGCTCGGGGCTGCGCGAATACCGCGCTGGCGGGGCGGTGTGCGGGATCGCGCTGCCGCCCGGGCTCGGCGACGGCGCGCGTCTCGATCCGCCGATCTTCACGCCCGCCACCAAGGCCGACGCCGGACACGACGAGAACATCGCCTTCGACGAGATGGTGCGGCGGGTCGGGCGCGACACCGCCGTGGCCCTGCGCGAGCGGAGCCTCTCCATCTATGGCGAGGCGCGGGCGTGGGCGTGGGAGCGTGGGCTGGTGCTGGCCGACACCAAATTCGAGTTTGGCCGGGTGGACGGCACGCTCACCCTGATCGACGAGATCCTCTCGCCCGATTCGTCGCGCTATTGGGATCGCGCCGAGTACGAGGCCGGGCGGCTGCTCTCCTTCGACAAGCAATTCGTCCGCGATTGGCTGGACCGCTCCGGGTGGGATCACGAGCCGCCCGCCCCGGCGCTCCCCGAGGATGTCGTGCGGCGCACCGCCGAGCGCTACGCCGAGGCGATGCGGCGGCTGACCGGGGGAGCGGCGTGAGTGTGAGGCGTCTCCGGCCGGCGGGGTGGCCCGCCGCGGCACTGCTCTCGCTCTCGGACAAGAGCGGCGCATGCGAGTTCGCGCGTGCGCTGGTCGAGGGCGGCACGCGCATCATCGCCTCGGGCGGCACGGCGCGGCATCTGCAGGAGGCGGGGATCGAGGTGACGACGATCGAGGCGTGGACCGGGTCGCCCGAGATGCTCGGGGGCCGGGTGAAGACGCTTCATCCTCTCGTCCATGGGCCCATCCTCGCACGGCGCCACTTCGCCGACGATATGGAGGCACTCCATGTCCGCGGCGTCGGCGCCATCGACCTGGTGGCGGTCACCCTGTATCCGTTCGAGGAACGTGCGGGAGGCCTGGACGAGGCCGGTGCGGTCGATGAGATCGACATCGGCGGCGTGGCGTTGCTGCGCGCAGCGGCCAAGAACTACGCTGATGTGACGGTCGTCCACGACCCGGCGAGGTACGATGCCGTGATCGCGGCGCTGCGTTCGGGGGGGAGCACGCTCGCCCAGCGGCGCGAATGGGCGCTGGAGACCTTCGCGCGCACGGCACGCTACGACGCGGCGATCGCGAGCGAGATCGGCCGCCGTGCCGGCGGGGGAGAGGCGGGTGCGGAAGCGCCGCCCGTGCACGTGGTCGCGCTCGAGCGGGTGCGCACGCTTCGCTACGGCGAGAACCCCCACCAGTCGGCGGCGCTCTACGCGCGGGTCGGAGACCACGGGGCACTTCATGCGTTACGTGAGGGGAAGGAACTCTCGTACAACAACCTGCTCGACGTCGAGGCCGCCGTGCGTCTCGCGTGGAGTTTCTGGCAGCCGGCCTGCGTGATCGTGAAGCACAACCAGCCGTGCGGGGCGGCGAGCGCGGACACGCTTGCCGAGGCTTACGCGCGAGCGCTGGCCGGAGACGAGCAGTCGGCCTATGGAGGGATCGTGGCCTTCAACCGGCCCCTCGACGGCGGGACCGCCCACGCGCTCGCCCAGCAGTTCATCGAATGCGTGGCCGCGCCGGACTTCGCGCCCGAAGCCGAGGCGGCCTTGATGTCGAAGAAGAACCTGCGGGCGTTACGTGTTGCCCTGGAGGACGTTGCCTCTCGAGACGATTGGGAGCTGCGGCTTGCCGGGCGCTGGGCGTTGCTCCAGTACGAGCCCAAGACCCCGGCGCCGGAATGGAAGACGGTGACGGCGCGAGGCCCGGCCGACGACGAGCTGGGGGCGCTGCGTTTCGCCTGGGAGGTGGTGGCCGCCGCGCGCTCGAACGCCATCGCCCTGGCGCGCGGCACCGCGCTCATCGCCCTCGGCTCCGGGCAGACCAGCCGTGTGGACGCGGTCGACGTGGCGCTCATGAAGGCGCGGCGCTCGGGTCACGAGCTGCAGGGCGCGGTGCTCGCCTCGGACGGTTTCTTCCCGTTCGCCGACAACATCGAGCACGCGGCTGCGGCCGGGATCGCCGCGGTGGTCCAGCCCGGCGGCTCGATGCGCGACGCTGAAGTGATCACCGCCTGCGACCGGCATGGGATGGCGATGATGTTCACGGACCGGAGGGTGTTCCGGCATTAGGATGCGAGCTGCTCCCGGGATCGGGGAGGGCGTGAGCCCACGGAGGAAGCCCCCGTGGTCGGATTGGGAAGTCGAATTCGAGCCCCACGCGCGCAGGTGGATGCTCGAGCGCAAGATCACCGAGCTCGAAGTACGGCACATGCTGGAGTGCGCCCGGCGATATCAGCGCAGCCGGCGCCAAGGCCACTGGATCGTCCTGGGCGGGTTGAAGGGAGCTCGATGGGGAATCGTAGTCCGGCCGCGAACCGATCGCGACGTGGTAGAAGTCGTGACCGTCATCGAAAGGAGGGTCTTAAGATGAGAGTCGGCATGGAGCTGACGATCAGTTTCATGGAGGGGAAGGCCTACGCCGCGTATCTTACCCTTCCACATGACGTGGGTATCAAGAGTCACCGCCAGCGCGAGATGGCTCCGGACATCATCGTCGACTTTGATCGGGCGGGGCATCCGCTGGGTATCGAGATGCTCGATCCCCGCCGCGCCACCTGGACCAAGCTCAATCGCATCATGGACAAGCTGGATATGCCGCGGCTCCCGCGTGAATGGGTGCGGCCGCTGCGGACAGTGTGAGGCGATGACCGTTTCCATCCGATTCCGACTGGCGGCCACGAGGTAGGATGCCCCGCGAACTGGTCCTGATCCTCGACTTCGGATCCCAGTACACCCAGCTCATCGCGCGCCGCGTGCGCGAGCTGGGTGTATTCTCCGAGATCATCTCCGGCACCACACCGCTGGCGGAGATCCGGGCGCACAAACCCAGTGCGCTCATCCTCTCGGGCTCGCCGGCGAGCGGTTACCGCGTGCAGGCGCCGATGCCCGATCCCGGCATCTACGCGCTCAAGAAGCCGCTGCTCGGCATCTGCTACGGCTTCCAGGCGACCATGCAGCTCCAGGGCGGTGCGGTCGCCAAGGCCGAGCGTGCCGAGTACGGCACCGCGACCTTCATCGTGGACCGGCCCTCGCCGCTATTCGCCGGCGTGCCCAAGCGGTTCCGCGCCTGGATGAGCCACGGCGACGAGGTCCAGGCGCTGGGTCCGGGCTGGCAGAAGGTGGCCCACACGTCGAGCTGCGTGTTTGCCGCCGCCCGGCACGAGACGCTGCCGTTCCATCTCATCCAGTTCCATCCCGAGGTCGTCCACTCCCCCTACGGGAAGAAGGTGCTCCACAACTTCCTGTTTCGCATCGCAGGCTTGAAGGGTGGCTGGAGCATGAAGAACTTCCTGCGCGATGCGGTCGCCGACATCCGTGCCCGGGTCGGGAAGGACGGCCACATCCTGTGCGGCCTCTCAGGGGGAGTGGACAGCAGCGTGGTCGCCACCCTCTGCCACCGGGCGGTGGGGAAGCGCCTCTTCTGCGTGCTGGTGGATAACGGTCTGCTGCGCATGGGCGAGGCCGAGGAAGTGTCGCGTGAGCTGGGCGCGAAGCGCGGCCTGAACCTGAAGGTGGTGGACGCGCGCGAGCGGTTCCTCTCCAAGCTCGCCGGGGTCGCCGATCCCGAGCGCAAGCGCAAGATCATCGGCGCAGAGTTCATCGCGGTGTTCGAGGAGGAGGCCAAGCGGCTCGGGCCGATCGAGTTCCTCGCCCAGGGCACGCTCTACCCCGATGTGATCGAGAGCGCCTCGGCGGGCTGGGGGGCGCAGGTCATCAAGACCCACCACAACGTGGGCGGGTTACCCGAGTGGATGAACCTGGCGCTGGTTGAGCCCCTGCGCTGGCTGTTCAAGGACGAGGTGCGCGAGCTGGGAAGAGCGTTGGGGCTGCCCGACCATCTCGTGGATCGCCACCCGTTCCCGGGACCGGGCCTCGCGGTCCGCACGCTGGGGGCGGTCGAGCCGGTGGACCTCGAGATCCTGCGCAAGGCCGACGCGATTTTCATCGAAGAGCTGCGCCGCGCGCACTGGTACCACCGCACCTGGCAGGCGTTCGCCGTGCTGCTGCCGATCTCGACCGTGGGGGTCAAGGGGGACGAGCGCTCGTACGAGAAGGTGATCGCGCTTCGGGCGGTCAACAGCTCGGACGGCATGACCGCCGACTGGACACGGCTGCCGGGTTCGCTGCTGGCTCGGGTCGCCAGCCGCATCGCCAACGAGGTGCGCGGCGTCAACCGCGTGGTCTACGACTGCACCAGCAAGCCGCCGGCGACCATCGAGTGGGAGTGAGGCGGGCGGGCGTCGGAGCGGCGCTCGCGCTGGCCGCGTGCGCGATGGTGCACGCCCCGGCGGTCGGGACGCCGCTTGGCGGCCCTGTCCTTGCGGACTCCACCCGCGACGCCGTGCTGTGGACCCGTCCGGACTCGTTGCCGCGGGCACATGAGGCGTTTGTCGCCCGGCTGCGCGCCGCGCGCGACCGCACCGACAGTCTCGCGGCGTGGGGCACGGCGCTCGGCGACACCCTGCTGCGTCCCTACGCGCTGCGGCGGATCGCGGCGCTCCATCTTGCGCTCGGCGACAGCCTGAGCGCGGACCGTTTCTGGGCAACTCTTGTGACCGAGCGGTCGATCTGGCGGTGGGAGGCAGTGCGCGCTCGATCGGCGCTCGCCCTGGCGCGCGGCGATACGGTCGGCGCGGACTCATCGCTCGAGCGGGAGGACCGGCGCAACTGGCCCACGGGCGAGCGAGCGGAGTGGCTCGAGCGCCGGATCGCGCTGCGACTCTCGCTGCGCGACACGGTAGCCGCAATGACGTTCGCCGGGCAGATGGTCGCCGGCTACCCGGCCGCATCCCAGGCGGCCCGGTCGCTGCGTCTTCTCGAGATGATCCACGCGGCCCGGGGCGATTCATTGCCGGTGGCTGACGATGAGCGGGCGGCGGAGAGCGAGTTGCTTCGGGGGCGCCGCGAAGCGGCGCTCGTGCGATTCAACCGTGTCGCAGCGATGGCCCCCACGTTTCGAGTTCACCTGCGGCGGGCCAAGGTGCTCGGCGAGCTGCGGCGGTTCGGCGAGGCGCGCAGCGCCGCCACCGCGGCTCTCCGCGCCAGCCGCAGCGCGTCGGATTCGCTGCAGGCCCTGTTGATGCGCGCATGGAACCTGCGGGAAGCGGGCGACGAGAGGGCGGCGCTCGCGGCGTACGCGACGGCGGTCGGACGCGAGTCGCCCCGCGACCCCGTCGCTTCGAGGACGCGCGCGCGATTCAACGAAGAACTCGGAAAGTGGAAGGCCGCGCGTGCCGACTACGCCCGGGTGTTCGCGGCGGGCGGCGACCGCGCGGCCGATGCCTCGTTGCGCGCGGGGCTGATGAGCCTCGCGGCCGGGGAGCCCAACGAGGCGTTGCGCTGGTTCGCGCGGGGGGATTTTGATGCGGCTCGCTTCTGGCACGGCGTGGTGCTGAGGCGGACCCATCGCGCGAGTGGCGACAGTCTCCTGCGGGCGCTGGCGTCCCTGCCGGGCTACTCGTTCTACCGCTGCGCCGCCCGTGACACGCTCGGCATGCGCGGGTGGTCCCGGGCGCTCGACCCGCTCACGGCGGCGCCGGAGGAGCCGGGAGTGCGGCTCGCGCGGGCGCTCGACGATCTCGGCTGTCCGGACGACGCGACGGTCGTGATCGACCGTTGGGCGGCGTACGATGAGCGAATCGAAGGGGTCCGCAACCGCCGCCTGGCGCCGTACGCGCGTCTTGCCAACGAGTGGCTGGAGGCCGTCGGCGTGGCCTATCGCGCCGGTCGACTCCGCCAGGCCATCCGGCTGGCCGAGCGGGCGGTGATCGCCGGCTCCGGTGAGACCGTCGACTACGACTGGAAGGTCTGGCCCTGGGCGTACCCGCCGGCGCACGATTCCCTGTTCGCCGCTTTTCCGGAGAGCGCATCGGCCACGGGGCTCGAGCGCGCGCTGCTCCAGGCGGTGGCGTGGAAGGAGAGCCACTTCGATCCCCAGGCGCGCTCGCGCAGCGACGCGGTCGGGCTGCTGCAGCTCAAGCGGCCGGCGGTTCTCGACGTGGCGCGCTGGTTGCGCGAGGCGCCGCCCTCCGACTCGGCGCTCGCCGACCCGACTCTAAACCTCCGCTACGGGGCGCGCTATCTCTTGGGACTGCTCACGCGCTTCAAGGGCGACCTGCCGCTCGCGCTTGCCGCCTACAACGCCGGACCCACGGTGGCCAATCGCTGGACGCGGCTCCGCTCGCTGGGTGGCGACGCTCTCGCCTGCGAGGAGATCGACTACCCCGAGACCCAGGACTACGTGAAGACCATCCTCGCCGTTCGCCAGGCGTACCGGGAACTGAGACCGACCGTCGTCCCCTAGGTTTTGTCAAAGATCCCCCGAACGGTTGGATTCGCCTTGGGCGCTTGCCCGCGGATGTTTCGGACACGGTCAAGAACGGGCGACGGTTTTGCGAATTGACTTGACGCACTCGCGAGACGGCTCCTCGACGCCTCGCCCGCACCTGCTCACAGCAGCGCGACAGCGTGCGCAGGATGCCTACCGACGGCCCGGATCGTCTCGACCCCGGAATGCCCTCGTAGCGCGCCGATCGGCGAGCCCTGCGGGCATTCCCAAGCGTCTGAAACGGCCGTGGTACAAGTGCTGAGCTAGTTGCCCGCCCTCGACACCCGCCCCCGTCGAGGTATCCGATGCAGCGCTACTCGCTGTTTCATCTCTCCGATCAGGCTTTGCTTCGCGATCTGGCCGCGCTCGTCGCACGGGATCGCACCACCACGGCCGCGCTGCTCGCCCACATCGCCGAAGTCGACGCCCGCAAGCTCTACCTGCCGGCGGCGTATCCCTCGATGTTCCTGTACTGCGTGCAGGAGTTGCACCTGTCCGAGGATGCCGCCTTCAAGCGTATCCAGGCGGCACGCGTGGCCCGGCGGTTCCCCGCCGTCTTCGAGGCGCTCGCCGTTGGCCGGCTGCACTTGAGTGCGGTGGTCCTGCTGGCGCCTCACCTCACCGAGGACACGGCGGCCGACCTCCTGGCGGCGGCCACGCACAAGAGCAAGTCCGAGATCGAACAACTCCTGGCGGAGCGGTTCCCGCGGGCGGACGTGCTGGCCTGGGTGGCGGCGATCCCGGCGTCGTCGGCCGCTGGCTCCATCGAGCAACATGCCCCGGGGCATGTTGAAGACCGATTCGCCGCGGGGCCGGTTCAGAGCCAACATGCCCCGGGGCATGTTGGAGACCGTTCCAGGGTGAAACCCCTGTCGCCCGAGTCGTTCGCGGGCCAGTTCACCTTGAGCCGGTGCGCGCATGACAAGCTGCGCTACGCACAGGAGCTGCTCGGACACCGGATCCCCTCGGGGGATATCGCGCAGGTCTTCGAGCGGGCGCTCGATCTGGCCATCCCACAGCTCGAGAAGCGCAAGTTTGCCGCGACCGAGGGGCCCCGCACCGGCCGGCGGAGTCCAACGGCCAGCTCGCGCCATATCCCCGCGCCTGTCCGGCGATTCGTCTGGAAACGGGACGGGGGCCAGTGCACGTTCGTCAGTGAGACGGGACGCCGGTGCGAGGCACGTGAGCTCATCGAGTTCGACCACATCGAAGAGTTCGCTCGCGGGGGCGAGGCCACGGTGGCGGGGATCCGCCTGCGCTGCGCACCGCATAACCAGTACGGGGCCGAGTGCACGTTCGGCCCCGAGTTCATGCGGCACAAGCGGCAGGCGGCCGCCGAGGCGCGGGCTGCCGCGAAGGTGCGGGCGACGG
>CAYONG010000005.1:0-10424 GCA_964405235.1 uncultured bacterium
GATAGCTCCGGTTCTCGATCACATCCATCCCGCGCCGGATCGGCTTGAGCAGCGATCGCGCCTCGCCCGCGCGCCCGAGCCGCCGCAGCGTCATGTAGAGCCAGTGCGACGTGGCGCAGCGCATGTCGGGATTGGTCGAGATTTTGAGGCACTCTCGATACGCGCGCCGCGCGGCGGGGAAGTCGCCCTTGAGGTAGTGGGCGAGACCGAGGTGGTACCAGATGTTGAATTTGAGCGTCCCGGTCGGGATGTTGCGCGCGTTCGGCAGGCCGTCGGGTTCGGTCTCGTCGCCGCGCTTCGCCATCAGCAGGGCCGCGCGCTCCAGATCCGATACGGCGAGATCGAAGATCCGCAGCGTGATGTAACGGTGTCCACGATGGCGGAACAGTCGGGCCTCGTCGGGGTGATCCTGGATGCCCGTTGAATAGATGGCCATCGCGTCCCGGAAGCGGCCCAGGTAGGCGGTGCGGCGACCGAGCCAGATGATGTTCGTAACGTCGTTCGGCTCGTGGTCGAAGTCGTTCTGCGCCTCGGCCAGCCGCCGCGCGTAGCGAGCGCGGATCGAGTCCGGCAGTGCCGGGGCAAAGAGCGTATCGCCGAGCAGCGAGATGGTCTCGGGCGCGGGAGGGAGCGGCTGCGCGCGGAGCCCAGCGGGTCCGCAGCACGCGAGCAGCACCGACAGCACCAGCGCCCGCCCGAGCGGCGTCGCGCGGACCGTCCGAGTGCGGGACGGGCCGCAGGCTGTCCCTAGAGCTGCCACAGGTAGCTCAGCTTGAAGAACGCGCTGGTACGTTCGGGGCGCGCCGCGGTCACGCCGTCGCCCGCGAGCCGCGCGCCGTAGCCCAGGTAGGCCACGGTCTCGGGCCGCAGCAGGTAGGTGGCGAGAAAGTCCATGCTGACGCCGGTTTCGGTCGGCACCCGCGCGCCGGTCGCGTCGTAGCGCCGCGCCGCGTCCACCTCGGTGATGGCGCGGAACGACAGCTCCCGATTGTGCTGGTAGGAGATCCTGAGCCGCGGGATCGCCGCGTTCACGTAACGAACGCCCGTCTCGCTGCGTTTCAGAGAGAGCCCGGCGACGCTCAGCGAGGCGTCGAGCTGCGGTGTGAAGCGCAGGTCGGACCACACCTCCCAGCGCAGGCTGCGCCCGGGAACGGCCTCCGCGAACACCACGTCGCCGCCGTAGCTCGCGAACGCCCCGCCCTGCACGGCCGCGAAGCGGTTGGTCTCGCCCCAGAGGGCGACGCGGTCCTGGCCGGGGAACGCCCGGCCGTCGTGAAGCGTGTACACGCGGTAGTACCCGCCACCCAGCTCGGTCGAATGAGGGAGCTGGAGGTTCGCCTGCACCTCGATCTCGTCGTCGGTGCGGGGGCCGACGTGCCGTGTAGGGCCGTGCCGGTGGATGCGGCTGTAGGTGATCTCGGGGCTGAAGCTCTGGTACCACGACGTGCCACGGGCGTAGAGCACCGGGCTCACGAACGCTCTCATGCGGATCTGGTCGGTGCGCGGGACGAATCCCATGTCGGCCGAGAAGCGCGGCGAGATGTCGGTGACGGAGACACCGGTATTGAGCATCCGCGAGTCGCGGTCGAGCGACATGGTCCACGCGTTCCCCTCAGTGTTCTGGCCGACATGGCCGCGCAGGTCGCCGTCGAGCGCGGTGTCCTCGGCCGGCGTGAGCGCGGCGATCGCCGAGCGGTAGTCTCGCGCCTTCGCCCAGCTCAGGAGACCCTGGCCCTGGAGCGTCCACTTGTCGCGGAACACGAATCGGCCGTCGAGCCCGGCCCCGCGATTGTAGGACTCCTGCTGCTCCCGACTGCCCGCGAGCACGCCGATGGTGCCGTTCTCGAACACGTCCTGCCGCAGCCGCACGATCTGGTAGGAGGCGTCGTGGCCGAAGTAAGGATTCAGCCGGTCGGGCAGGGTGGCGACCGCGATCCCGCCGTTGCGGTCCAGCGCCTGCAGCACGCCGACGCTGGTGCCGCCCTGCTTGCCCGTGAGCTTGGCGCCGTAGAGCGGATCGGCGATGCGGCGCGTGTAAACGACTTCGATCGGGGTGCGGAAGATCTCGCTCCCTTCGAGGAAGAACGGCCGCCGCTCGGGATAGAAGATGGCGAAGCGCGAGTTGACGTCCACCACCCCCGCGTCGGCCTCGATCTGGCTGAAATCGGGCGTCACGGTGAGGTCGGCGGTGAGGCTGCTGGTGAGCCCGTACTTGGCGCTCACCCCGGCCCGGGTCTCAGGCGCGGCGTAACGGAGGCCATCGCCGGCGCGCTCGCCGCTGCGCGAGCCGGTGACGGTGGGGATGATCTGGAGATTCCGCCCCGGGCGGATCCCGACGATCCCCTCGAGCACACCGATCTGCGCGATGGACGGGCCGCTGTCGGAGGAGATCGGCGACCAGGAGACGAACAGCCCGGTGCCCGGCACCTGCCGCACCGCGTTGAAGCCGAAAGTGAGCGGGTTCTTCCGCGGGAAGCGCAGGCTCCGGAACGGGATCGCCATCTCGACCTCGTACCCGTCCGCGGTCACGCGGCCTTCCGAGGTGAAGAGGAAGTCCACCGCATCGTCGTCGTCCTGCCCTTCGACCATCATGCCGTCCCCCTGGATGCCGCGCGGGGTCGAGAGGAAGTACGCCATCCGCCGGCGGTCGTGGTAGGCATCGATCCCCACCGCCACCCAGTCCGAGGCGTCGGTGTCCTGGCGCGGCAGGAACGGCGCCCGCACCTGTGCGGGATCGGCGGGACAGCGGAAGCCGACGTAGAGGTAGCGGTCGTCGTAAAGCACTAGGCACCGCGTGCCGGTCGTGTCGCGCGGGCCCTCGACCGGTTCGAGCTGGGTGAACGAGTCGAGCACCGCCGCCACCGCCCACACCGAATCGCCGAGCGCCCCATCCACCACCGGCCCGCGCTCCACGCGCGGCGGGGTGAGGCGGAGCATGCGGGCGGTGCCGTGGAACGGCTGGGCGGAGGCGGTGGCGGGGGCGGCCATCAGGCCTGCGAGGATGATGGCGGCGGCGGCCAGCGAACGGATCACCGGGTTCCCCGCACCGCGATGATCTCCACCACCGACGGCGTCACCATGCGCGTCCCGGGGGTCGCCTCGCCGGTCGCGAACGCCTGCGTGATCGCGTGCGCCTGCTCCTCGCTCAATTCGCCGAGGTCCACCAGCCGGCGCAGCCCGACGTCCACGAACGCGCGCGGCCATTGCCAGACGAAGTCCGATGCCGACACCACGTCCATGATCGTCGTCAGGCTCCGGATCTCGAATCCCAGCTCCTCGAGCCAGCGCGGCAGGTCGAGCCCGATTTCGGGCTCGCCGCCCGCGGCCCGCCAGCTCTTGATCACCGCGCGCACGAACTCCTCGAACTCGGGACTGCGCGGGCTCAGCCGCCAGGTGTCGTAGTGGAGGTATTCGTGCATCACCAGCACGCCGCCCGGCTTGAGCGCGGCGGCGACGCGCGCCATCAGGTCGCGCGGGCGCTTCATGAACGCGAACACCCAGCGCGACCACGCCGCGTCCGCCTGTCCGGGCGGCAACGCCTCCTCGTCGAGGTCGATCTCGTGGGCGGTGATGTTGGCGAGCCCCCGATGGCGCCTTGCTCCTTCGAGCGCGTCGAGGAACCGCCGCGAGCGGTCGAGCGCGACCACGCGCCCCTCGGGCCCCACGATCTCGGCCAGGTCGAGCGAGGCATGGCCCGGACCGCAGCCGATATCGAGGATGGTCTGCCCCACGGTGAACCCCGCGCGACGCCAGGCGTCCAGCGCGCGCGGCCGCCACACGCGGTGCTGCAGCGCCAGCCGCTCGATCTCCTCGTCGTGGGTGCCCAGCACGTAGTCGCGTTCCTGTTGTGTGTCCGCCATCGTTCCTCCCCCCGGGCCTGCCCGCATGTTAACAGTGGCGCCCCATGCCGCGTCTTGCATACGGTGCCCGCGGGAGGTGGGACTCGCACAGTCCCGGAACGGGCCCCCGGGTGCGTCCGGGGGGATGGTCATGGGAGGCGCCGGGCTCGATGCCATCGGCTTCACGTTCGTCCAGACGCCGGCCTGGCATTTCCACGGCCGCGGCGCCGACGCCTGCCTCGGGCGGGCGCCGGTGAGCGAAACGGGGGACGAGATCGCTCTCGTGATCGCCGCGCGCGATGGCGATCGCGCGGCGTTCGGCATGCTCTACGAACGGTACGGCCGCATGGTGCACGGTGTCCTCCTCACACGCGTGTCACGCGGCCAGGTCGAGGATCTGGTGCAGGACGTGTTTCTGTCGGCGTTGAGACGGCTGGATTCTCTGCGCGACCCGGCGCGCTTCGGCGGCTGGCTGGCGATGATCGCGCGCAATCGCGCGACCGACTTCCACCGGCGCTCCCGAGAGACTGTGGAGTTGACCGATGATCTCGCCGGGGACGAGGACGATGATGGCTCGCGGGCGCTCGCCGTGCTCGTGACGCTGCGCGCACTGCCCGAGGCCTACCGTGAGACGCTGGTGCTGCGCCTGGTCGAAGGGATGACCGGGCCCGAGATCGCCGCGCGGACCGGGATGACCGAAGGCTCGGTGCGGGTCAATCTGCACCGGGGGATGAAGCTTCTGAGAACAAAGCTGGGGGTCGAGAACGAGCATGTCTGACGACTACCTGTGGGACAAGTCGGGCAAGCCCGACCCCGAGGTCGAAAAGCTCGAGCGCTCGTTGGCGCGCCTCGGCCACCGGGGCGAGCCGCTCGACCTGCCCGAACGCATCGAGGCCGAGGCGCTCGCACCGACGCCACGTCGCGCCGGCTGGATCGCCCGAATGTGGCGCGAGGAGCCCGCCGCCGTGTGGGCGGCGGCCGCGGTCGTGCTCGTGGTCGCGGGTGCGGTGGCCCTCTGGACGGTCACCCGGCTCACGCCCGCCTGGCCGGTGGCGCGGCTCGACGGCGCGCCGACCGTGGGCGAGCGCCGGATCGAGGCGGGCGGACGGATCGCGGTCGGCGAATGGCTCGAGACCGACGCGTCCTCGCGCGCCCGCGTCACCGTGGGCACCGTCGGTGAGCTGCTGGTCGAGCCCAACACGCGCCTGCGGTTGCTCGAGGCGGGCGACCGCCGGCAGCGCCTCCACCTCGCGCTCGGCACCGTGACCGCGGTCATCGCTGCCCCGCCCCGCCAGTTCGTGGTCGAGACGCCGTCGGCGCACGCGGTGGATCTGGGCTGCGCCTACACGCTCGAGGTGGACGCCATGGGCGCCGCGCTGGTCACCGTTATCGCGGGCTGGGTGAGCTTCGAGCACCAAGGTCGCGAGTCGTTCATCCCCGCGGGAGCCCGTTGCGCCACCCGCCCCGGCAGCGGTCCCGGCACGCCTTACTTCACCGACGCCTCGCACACATTCAAGAACGCGCTCACGCTGCTCGACGTGGCCGCCGAAGACCCCGCGCGCGGCGACCGACTGGCGAGCGTGCTCCATGAGGCGCGTCGCGAGGACGCCTTCACGCTCTGGCACCTGCTCGCGCGCACGACCGGCGCCGAGCGGGACGCGGTGTACGGGCGGCTGGCCGTGCTGGTCCCTCCGCCCGCCGGAATCACTCGCGAGGGCGTGATGAGCGGGGACCGCGCGATGCTCGACCGCTGGTGGGACGAGCTGGGCTTCGGCGAGATGAAGTGGTGGCGGCTCTGGCAGCGCTCGTGGCCTGCGCCCGGAGCGCCCTCGGTCGGGCCGAGCTGAGCGCCGGCCCGCCGCCCGTGCGGGAACCTGGATAACACTCCGACACGCACCCCCGTCCTTACTCCCGACACCCGCGACGGGCTCGCTCGGAGCCTCGCGGGGGTGGAACGGACCCAGCTCTGGTGGCGTCCCGAACCGGACGGCCGGGCGCAAGGAGGGGAGGCAGGTCATGAAGAGCACGCGCATCGCAATCGCCGCGGTCATGCTGTTGGGGCTGGTCGCCGCGGTCGCCCAGGCGGGCGGCGAGGCATCGGTCACCATCCTGAAGGCCCCGAAGGACGTGGTGGCGGGCAAGACGTTCGAGGTCGCGTTCACCGTCACGCCGAACTGGCCGATGGCGAAGAACCGCTCACTCGAACCCACGGTCAAGGCGGTCTGCGGCGACCGCGTGGTCACGCTGGCGGCGGTGGCGCTCAAGGCGGCCGGCCACTACAAGGCTGCACTCGCACTGCCATCCGAAGGCGAGTGGGTCATCACCGTGGACAGCCGGTTCTGCCACACCAAGATGAAGCCGCTGGTGCTCAAGGCTGAGCCGGCGAAAGCGATTCAGACTTAGCCCCTCGTCGCGCAAACGCCCCGGCCCCCGCGGGAATACCGCGGCGGGCCGGAGCGTATCTGCTTTCGGGAGTGGACAGCGCCCGAACCCGGGGGGATGATTCCCGCACTCGAGGATCGGGCGGCTCCCAGGGGAGATCCGCCGATGAGACGCGCAGTCCCGCTGTACGAGTTCATGCCTTACGGGGCGCCCGAGCTGCTCGAGTCCCGCCAGCGCCACATGAGCCGCGCGCTGGTTCTCACCTCCGCCGCGGCGCTGCTCCTGTATGCGTTGATGCGGGGTGTCGCGTCCCTGCTGCCGGCCCCGGCGGTCGCGCCGCCGCACTTCGTGTTCGATCCCGATCCGTACGTGATCACCCAGCCGCGAGTTGAAGCGGTACCGCCGGCGCCGAAGGTCCCGGCCGCCCCGGTGACCCACCCGTCCGCGCTGCCCGTGCCGGTGCGTGACGACATCGCGCCGCCGAGCGATGTGCCCGCGCCGTCGACCGCCATGGCCGACGATGCCGGGACTGGCGTCGCGGTCACTCCGAGTGACGTGGGGACACCCGGACCCGTCACGGAGGCCTTTCCTGCGCGAGGGGAATACGTCTACGTCGAGGTGCTTCCGGCGCCGATCAAGGAGGTCAAGCCCGAGTACCCGAGTATCGCGAAGGAGGCCGGCGTCGAAGGCGCGGTGACGGTCCACGTGCTGGTCGGAAAGGAGGGCAGGGTGCTCGACGCCGTGCTCGCCGAGAAGATTCAGGTGCCGATGCTCAACGAGGCGGCGCTGGCGGCGGCCCGTCAGTGGGTGTTCACGCCCGGGCTCGCCAACGGCCGGCCGGTCGCTTGCTGGTCCGCGATCCCGTTCCGCTTCCGGCTCCACTGAGCGTGCGCTCCGGGCTCACTCCCCGATCCACCAAGTGGCCTTGACCGCGAAGACGCTCTCGGGTCGTTCGTGGATGAGCGCCGAGTAGTCGCGGCCGGGGGCGAAATCGCCGATCGGCTCGAACCCGGTGCGTCGCTGCTGCCAGACGAAGAACAGCGCCGAGCCGGGGCGGTACTCCCAGCGCACCACCGCGTTGCCGAGCAGCGAGCGGAAATTGAAGTCGGGCTCGAAGATCGTGAACGGGGCGGCGGGCCCGGTACTGTCGGGATCCACGACGTAGCCGTTGGGGTCGGGGGTGATGATGCCGAGGTCGCGGCCGTAGACGCCGAAGTCGAACGTGCGGGGGCTGAGGAACTCCTTGAACTCCGCGTAATCGCCGACCGCAAGCAGCGGCTGCATGTAGAGCTGAAGGCTCAGCTTCGGCGTGAACGCCCAGTTGACCCGGGTGGCGAGCGTGAGCTGGGTCTGGTCGAGATCGGCGAAGACGTACCGGCTACCGTAGGTCGCGGTCGCGAGCGGATCGGTGATGCGGGTCACGTACTGCGCCTTTGCGTGCGAGCGCGAGAGAAAGGGCTCGCAGCTGATCAGGAGCCGCGTCGAGGGACGCGCGTTCACCGACAGGCCGTAACCCACCCCCCAGCCGCGCGCCCCGTTCCACGACACCGAGCCGTTTGCCCCGTAGATTGTCCGCTTGCGCTGATCCGATCTCACCCCCCAACTCGTGGTGCCCCCGCCGCGTAGTCGGGCGACCGGGCCACCGCGCGTGATGCGGTCCTCGTAATAGCGCGGGCGCAACTCGAGCCGCGCGTTGGCCGACCAGTAGCCTTGGAACACGCCCTCGGCGGCGAGCGCGAACTGAGCGAAGGTGGCATCGCCGTCGAAGTTCCACGAATGGTTCGTGAAGGCGAACATGTCGTATTCTCTGAAGAGCAGGCCAGGCTTGTTCTCGCGGTAGATGGCAATGGTCGAGAACGCGCGCCGGTCCACCTGGGTCTGAAATCCCATGTCGTTCACCTCGAATCCGGGGCTCGAGCTCTGGTAGCTGGCCGAGCCGACCCAGTGGAGCCCCGAGGTCTTCACGAGCGAGACATCGGCCGCGTAGCCGCTGAGCGCGGTGCGGTTGGGGTCGTATGTAAAGCTCGTCGCATCGGGACGCTGGAAGTAGCGCGCGCTCGAGCGCTGCGTGGCCGCGATCGCCTCCGGTGACCCGGTCACGTGGCTCGTGGCGACAAATCCGTCCATCTCCCAGCGCCGGCTGGCCCAGAAATGGCTGAAGTCCACGCCGCCCGTGATGGCGCTCGAGCGCAGCAGGTTGGTGAGTGCCGGCGCGCCGAGCTCGCGATCGGTGCGGGTGAGCAGCCCGCCGACCGACGTGTTCCCCTGACCGAGCGAGCGGCGCGCGCGGCCGGCGAAGTAGTTGGTCCGTGGCTCGACCGGCGCCAGCTGGGTGTCACCGGCGGCGTCAAGGTAATCCGCGATCTCGACATCGGTGACGGCGTCCAGTCCCGCGATCGTCCAGCCACTCCGGGTCTTGCCGCCGACCTTGACGGCGCCGAGGATCGTGCTCTGCACCGGCGCCTCGACGTAGCGGTACGCCGAGCCGATCAGCCGCCGCTGCGGCGCGCGGCCGATGCGACGCGAGTGAAACATGCGCAGCAGCCCCATGTTGTTGAAGCTCCGGGTCTGCCCGAAGCGGAATACCTCGGCGCCCTCGACGAAGAATGGGCGCTTCTCCTCGAAAAACGTCTCGAACGCGGTGAGGTTCACGACCGCCGGGTCCACTTCCACCTGCCCGAAATCCGGATTCATGGTCGCGGTGAGCGCCAGATCGCTGGTCAGCCCGTACTTGAGGTCGAGTCCGGCCGACCCGAACGGATCGCTCCCGTCCCGGAACGGATTGTCCGGGTCCACGATCAGGTGCTCCGAGCGCGCCGAGACGTAAGGCAGCAGCTCGAGCCCGCGCCGCCGCACCAGCCGGCCGAGCCCTTCCAGGTGGCCATAGCGGAACACGCCCTGCTGCTCGCGCTTGGGAGTGAACGAGAAGACCGACACCTCGGCCTTGCGTTGGACGAGTCGCGCGAGCTGGATGCCCCAGATGGCGTCGTCGCCCGCGTTGTAGCGGAGCTGCGAGAGCGGGATGCGGATCTCGGCCACCCAGCCGAGCGAGTCGATGCGGGTCCCTGCCTCCCAGACCGCGTCCCAAGAGTTGTCGGTGCGCCCATCCGCGCCGATCGCCGCGTCGCGGATCGCACCGGCCGGGGTGATGCGGAAGTTGAACGCGGTCAGGTGGTCGTGGAAGGTGTCGAGGTACAGCTCGAGCAGGTCGGACTCCACGGCTTCATCGCGCCGCGCGAGCGCCGAACGGATGAGGTGCGGTTCGCGGTCGTACATGCGGGCGCCGATGTAGATCGCGTCGTCGCCGATCAGGACCCGCACCTCGGTCGGCTCGCTGGCTGGCTCGCCCTGGTCGGGATCGTTCTGGATGAAACCCGCGGCAGGTGGTGCTGCCGCCCACGCCGGCTCGTCCAGGACCCCGTCCACCCGCACCGGGTCGAGCAGCGGCGCGGCATGCAACACAGGCGTGTCGGCGTTCCTGGCGGAGAGGCTGGAGTCGGCCTGTTGAGCGCAGACGACGGTGGGCACGATCGTGGCGACGAGCGTGATGGCGACGGTCAGTCGCATGGAGACGGTCTCGCGTTGTAGGAAGTGAACGGGGAACGGACCGTCAGGCGAAGGTGATGCCAATCAGCGTCCCGACCCCGCCGCGCCGCTGTTCCCCTGACGTCGAGCGGGGCGCGATCCTATCATTGCCCGAGCGCTTCTCGACTCGCACGCCCCGGGGCCGGACATCCGGCTTGCCGCGAGCGTGAGATTGCGTCCTTACGGCGGGCTCCCGGGCCGTCCCCGACCCGACGTGCCCTTCCAGCGACCTCGCGGGGGCATCGCCTGTGCCCATCGCGAGCGCGAGGAGCGGGATCCCACCCACAACCCCGAGGCGCCACGACAGACGACGCGGTTTCGACATCGACATGAAACGGCTCCGATGGGCCGGCTGGGACACGGCAAGGGGACTGCCCGGCCCCGTGCGGGCACTGGCCCCCATGGGCCGCGAGTGTCCACCCCATGAGACAGGCCGGAGCCGGGAATGGTTGGGTTCGGCAGCCCCGCTCAAGTCTCGGGTTGTGCGCCGAAGAATGTGTACGCGATCGTGGCGCCCGGCCGAGGCCCGCATCGCGTCATTGCTCACCGCGCGTAGCGGAGCCGATGGACCCGGCAGCGGGGGATCGCCCGGGTCGTGACCTCGCGCATGTAGTAGCG
>CAYONG010000006.1:0-2363 GCA_964405235.1 uncultured bacterium
CATGTCCTGAACCAGCGCGGGGTGCACACCGGCGCCGGGGAGGTGTTCGATCCGACCCGCGTCCGATGGGTGCGCTGCTCTGCCCGGCTCAAGAGTCTCAAGCAGCGCTTGCTCGAGGCGGGGCTGCTGACCCAGCCGCAGCTCTCCGCCCGGCTCGGCGTGAGCCGGACCACGCTGGTCCGCTGGCGCCAGGAGGGCCGCCTCAAGGCGCGCATCTGCAACGATCATGGCGAATGGCTGTACTGGCCACCGGAGATGTCGCCGTCCTCTGCGGCGCCGGCGCCCGACCCGATGGTCACATCCGCTGCGGGAGGTGCAGTATGAGAAACGCTCTTTCCGGGTGGAGGTCGAGGTGTGCCCGCGCTGTGGCGGCGCGATGCGGATTATCGCATTCGTGACCGAGCACGCGGTGATCACGCGCATCCTCGCGCACCTCGAGCGGCGCGGCGTGGAGGCGCGCGCGGGACCGTGGACGGGGGCGACGGGGTAGCGCGGGTCGCCGCGGTGCGTGGGCGAGAGATCGAGCAGCAGACGAGCCTCAGCGGGAGCAGGTCGGACCCGCGAGCCTCCGGGCCGGCGGCGGGCGAGGTGCGCGCTGGGAGTCCGGCCGGCTGCCGGACCAGGGCGTACGGGCAGGCGACGGCCGGTGGGAGGACGTCGCCCGGGGCGCTGGGGGGAGAATACCCTTGGGCAGCCGCCGGGCAAGAGGTAGCCTCGCAGGCGCGCGAAAGGAAATACGTATCCATCCGTGCCCGGCTCGGGCATCCCCGGTACGGGCGCATTTGCACGCCGACCAAGCTCGCCCACCACGCGACTGCCAATCGTGTTCCGCACGCCTGCCGTTCTGGCAGCGATATCGCGGTTGCGATTTCGTGCCCGCCAGCAATGGCATCGGACAAACCCCAAGGCTGCTTGCGGCTTCCCGCCCCCTTGAATCACGCCCGACGCCGGGGCACGAACGATGCGTTGCGTGCGAGGGATTCGACCCCCTGCTGTATTTCAGGGTCTTCCGGCTTTGGTGTGGGTAAAAGAGCGGGCGTGATCGCCGCCTGATAGATTCCGCGCGGACCCTGTTGCAGGAGGACGCGCGATGACCGACAGCAAGACGCTGTACGCCACGCTGCTGGGGATCACGGAGCCTTGGGGCGTGGAGCTGGTCGAGATGAAGCAGAACGAGGGCGAGGTGCACGTGACGGTGGCGCTGCCGACGAACACACGCTGGGTGTGCCCGGAGTGCCATGCGGCCGCTCCGATCCACGACCACCAGGACCGCACCTGGCGCCATCTCGACACCTGCCAGTTCAAGACCCTGGTCCATGGGCGCGTGCCGCGGCTCAACTGTCCGACCCATGGGGTTCGCCAGCTGCAGGTGTCGTGGGCGGAGCCGGGCTCGCGCTTCACCGCGTTGTTCGAGGCGCTGGCGATCGACTGGTTGAAGCAGGCGAGCGTGAGCGCGGTGGCGAAGCAGATGCGTCTCAGCTGGGACGAGGCCGACGGCATCATGGCGCGCGCGGTCGAGCGCGGACTGGCGCGGCGGAAGCTCGAGCCGCCGCGCTATGCGGGCATCGATGAGACCTCGTTTCAGAAGCGGCACGAGTACGTGACCGTGGCCAGCGATCTGGAGCGGATGCGGGTGTTGTACGTGGGCGACGACCGCGGGCAGGAGTCGCTCGATGCGTTCTGGCTGAGCTGGACCCCTGAGCAGCGGGCGAAGATCGAGGCGGTGGGGATGGACATGTGGGAGCCGTACGTGCGCTCGACGCTCGCTCACGTGCCCGATGCGGCGCGCAAAATCGTGTTCGACAAGTTCCACGTCGCACAGCACCTCGGCAAGGCGGTGGACGAAGTGCGACGCCGCGAGCATCGGGCCCGGATGGCCGCGGGCGACCCGATCCTCAAGGGCACCAAGTACGACTGGCTGCGCAGCCCGGAGGAACGCAGCTGGTCCGAGGCCCGCGCCTTCAACCTGCTGTGCGAGATCGTCACCAAGGTCGGGCGCGCGTGGTCGCTCAAGGAAGCGGCCATGGCCCTGTGGGATCTCCGCTCGCAGGGCGTGGCCGACCGCAACTTCCGCACCTGGTACGCGTGGGCGCGGCGCAGCCGACTGGAGCCGATGCGACGCGTGGCGCAGATGCTCAAGCGCCACTGGGCGAACATCCGGACCTTCTTCGAGCATCGCATCACCAACGCCGGGGCCGAGTCGATCAACGAGAAGATCCAGACGGTCAAGCGCCGGGCGCGGGGCTTCCGCAGCCGCGAGCGCTTCCGCAGCGCCATCTACTTCCACTGCGGTGGACTCGATCTCTATCCGGCGACCATGCGCGCTGGCTCATGAATTCACCCACACGATTCCCGGAAGACCC
>CAYONG010000007.1:0-33381 GCA_964405235.1 uncultured bacterium
CGCTACTACATGCGCGAGGTCACGACCCGGGCGATCCCCCGCTGCCGGGTCCATCGGCTCCGCTACGCGCGGTGAGCAATGACGCGATGCGGGCCTCGGCCGGGCGCCACGATCGCGTACACATTCTTCGGCGCACAACCCAAGGGCTGATGAGGGAGCTTCGGGCGCCCGGGGCGCGCCCATCCCCGCCAACGCCGCGCCCGGCGCCCGGCGCCCGGCGCCCGGCGCCCTGAGATTGAGCGGGCGGCCGGCTTGGGTTAGCTTGGGCGGCCTTACGGCCGCGGCGTGTCCCGCAGGGCGGTCCACCTCAGGAGGATCCGTGAAACCCAGAGCCCACCACCTGTTGTTCTCGCTTCTCGCCGCCATCGTCATCGGCTCCGGCGCCATCCCGCCGGTCGTACTCGGTGCGCCCCAGGCCGCCTCCAGCACCGACGCGCCGTTCTGGACCGGCAAGCCCAACACCGCGACCTTCGCCCGGCACCAGGCCGAGCGGATGACCAAGACCCGCGCCGCGATCGAGAAGCTGGTGGCGGTCAAGGGACCGCGCACCATCGCCAACACGCTGGCGGTTTACGACGAGGCCCAGATCCTGCTGGACGCGGCCGGCGCGCAGGCGGGGCTGATCCAGAACGTCCACCCCGATTCGGCGATGCGCGCGGTGGCCGAGGAGGAATCGCAGAAGGTCTCGGCGCTCGCGACCGAGATCTCGCTCGACCGCCGGGTCTATGACGCGCTCGCTGCGCTCGATGCGAGCAAGGCCGACGCGGAGACCCGCTTCTACCTCGAGCGGGAACTGCGCGACTTCCGACTCGCCGGCGTGGACAAGGACGAGGCGACCCGGACGCGGATCAAGGCGCTGCGCGACACCCTGGTCAAGATCGGCCAGGAGTTCGACCGCAACATCCGGGGTGACGTGCGCACCATCCAGATTGCCGGCGCCGGCGACCTCGACGGCCTGCCCGCGGACTACATCGCCAACCACAAGCCGGGACCGGACGGGAAGATTAACCTCAACATCAACTATCCCGACTACGTGCCGGTCATGACCTACGCGAAGAACGATGAGGTGCGCCGACGGCTCTATATGGAGTTCCAGAACCGCGCGCATCCGAGGAACCTCGATGTGCTGGACCGGCTGATCGCCCAGCGCCACGAGCTGGCAAATCTCCTGGGCTTCGCGACTTGGGCCGATTACATCACCGCGAACAAGATGGTGGGCAGCCCGAAGAACGCCCGCGATTTCATCGACAAGATCGTCGCCGCCTCGGGCACCAGCGCCGAGCGCGACTACCAGGTGCTCCTGCGCCGCAAGCAGAAGGACGTCCCGGGCGCGACCATGGTCAACTTCTGGGAGACCAGCTATTGGTCCGAGATGGTGCGCAAGTCGGACTACGCGTTCGACTCGCAGACGGTGCGCCCGTACTTCCCGTACGCCCGCGTGAAGCAGGGAGTGCTGGACCTCATGAGCAGGCTGTTCGGCGTCACGTTCAAGCAGGTCAATGGCGCCCCAGTCTGGGATCCCTCGGTCGAGTGCTGGGAGATGTTCGAGGCGGGCAAGCTCGTCGGCCGCTTCTACCTCGACATGCACCCGCGCGAGAACAAGTTCAACCACGCCGCCCAGTTCGACATCCGCACCGGCGTCAGCGGCCGTCAAATCCCCGAGGCCGCGCTGATCTGCAACCTGCCGGGCGGCACCCCGGGGGACCCCGGGCTATGCGAGTTCAACGACGTCAATACGTTCTTCCACGAGTTCGGCCACCTGATGCACACGATGTTCGCCGGGCATCACCGCTGGTGCGGTGTCGGCGGCATCCGGACCGAGCACGATTTCGTCGAGGCCCCCTCGCAGATGCTCGAGGAGTGGATGCGCGACCCGGCGACGCTGGCGACGTTCGCGAAGCACCACGAGACCGGCGAGCCCATCCCGGCGAGCCTGGTCCAGCAGATGAACCGGGCCAACGACTTCGGCAAGGGTCTCCAGGTGCGCCGCCAGATGGTGTACGCCGACCTGTCACTCTCGGTCTACGACCACGACCCGAAGGGGCTGGACACGACCGAGCTGATGAAGGGTCTGGTCAAGGCGTACCAGCCGTTCCCGTTCGTCGAGGGGACGCACTTCCAGTGCGCCTTCACCCACCTCGAGAACTACACGGCGGTCTACTACACCTACATGTGGTCGCTGGTGATCGCCAAGGACCTCTTCAGCCAGTTCGACAGGAACGACCTCCTGGCCCCGGGGATCTCGAAGCGCTACCGCGACGCCGTGCTGACGCCGGGAGGCTCGGCGCCCGCCGCGAAGTTGGTGGAGAACTTTCTCGGCCGGCCGTTCAACTTCAAGGCCTATCAGGCCTGGCTCGACAAGGAGAACTGAGAGCGACCGCCGAATGATGACACGGCCCCGGCTCGCGATCCGGGGCCGTGTGGTTGACGACTACACCCCCTTGCTGCTCTCCCCGCGCCGTACCGTGCCGGCCAGCTCGTCGGCGTGGAACGACGAGCGCACCAGCGGGCCGCTGGCGACGCTGCCGATCCCGAGCGCCTTGGCGCGCGCGCCCCAGGCGCGAAAACGGTCGGGGTGCACGTACTCGGCCACGGGCAGGTGGTTCGGGGTTGGCCGCAGGTACTGGCCGATGGTGAGCAGGTCGCAGCCGTGCGCCACCAGGTCGCCGAGCGTGCGCTCGACCTCGGGGTCTTCCTCGCCCAGGCCCAGCATGATCCCGGACTTGGACTTGATCGCGCCCCCGCCCAGTTCCTTGACGCGGCGCAGCACCTCGAGCGAGCGGTCGTAGCGGGCGCTGGGGCGTACCACCGGGTGCAGGCGCTCGACCGTCTCGATGTTGTGGTTGATGACCTCGGGCGCGGCGTCCACCACGCGCCCCAGATCATCCAGGTGGCCGCGGAAGTCGGGGATCAGCACCTCGATCACCGTGTTCGAACGCCTGCGGATCTCGCGGATCACCTCGGCGAAGATGGCGCTGCCGCCGTCCACCAGGTCGTCGCGCGCCACCGAGGTGATCACGGTGTGCAGCAGCCCCATGGCCGCGACCGCCTCGCCCACCCGGCGCGGCTCGTCCAGGTCCACGTAGCCGTTCGGCTTTCCCGGCGCGACGGCGCAGAACCCGCAGCGGCGCGTGCACAGCTCCCCGAGGATCATGATGGTCGCCGTGCCGCGCTCCCAGCAGTGGCCCAGGTTGGGACAGCGCGCCTCCTCGCACACCGTGTGGAGGTTCTGGCGCCGGAGCAGCGCCTTGGTTCCGGCGTAGTCCCCGGCGCCCGGCAATTTGACCTTGAGCCATTCGGGGAGCCGGCGGTAGCCGCTCGTGCCCGCGGCCTCGGCCCCGAGGCCCACACCCGCGCCCGAGGCGCAGCCGCCGAATCTCGGCGTGAGCGGGACCCGCTGCGGCACCGCCGGGCGGGGGGCGCCGTAGACGTTTGCATCCCGGGCAGGCTCCAGGGCGGGCTCCCGGCCAGGCTCGGAAGGCATGAGGAGATCCCCGCCCATCAGTCCTTCGCCATCGCCGCGCGCGCGATCTGCCCCGTGCCCTTGAGCGCCAGCATCCGGTCGAGGGCGACACGGGCGTGGTGCTTGACCGGCTCGGGCACGCGCACCGGGTTCACCACCTGACCTGCGATGAGGTTCTCGAGCGACCACAGCAGATGGGCGGGATCGATCCGGTTCATGGTCGCGCACGGGCACACGTTCTTCTGCAGCGAGGCGACGCGCTGCTCCGGATGCTCGAGCGCCAGCCTGTGGACCAGGTTGATCTCGGTGCCGATCGCCCACGACGCGCCGGGAGCACTCTGTCGCACCCGCTCGATGATGAACTCGGTTGAACCGACCAGGTCAGCGCTCTGGACCACGTCGAACGAACATTCGGGATGCACCAGCACCTTGACTGCGGGGTCGGCGGCCCGCACCTCGCGCACCTGTTCGAGCGTGAACTTGGTGTGCACCGAGCAGAACCCGCGCCACAGGATGACCCGGGTCTCGGGGCCATAGCAGCGGGCGTTGAGCTTGTCCAGATCGCGCGCCCGGTATTCCCACTCGGCCATGTGATCGAGGGGAACTCCCATCGCGAAGGCGGTGTTGCGCCCGAGATGCTGGTCGGGGAAGAAGAACACCCGCGACTTGCGCTCCCACGCCCACGCCAGCACCGCCGCCGCGTTCGACGAGGTGCACACCACACCGCCGCGCTCGCCGCAGAAGGCCTTGAGCGCCGCGCTCGAGTTCATGTAGGTGACCGGCACCAGGGTGTCCCCGTGCACGGCGGCGAGGCGGTCCCATGCTTCCTCGACGTCTTCGATCACCGCCATGTCGGCCATCGAGCAGCCGGCCTTCATGTCGGGCAGGATGACGGTCTGGTGCGGCTGGCGCAGGATGTCCGCGGATTCCGCCATGAAGTGGACGCCGCAGAAGACGATGAACGCGGCGTCCGGCTGGGCGGCCGCGAGCTGCGAGAGCTTGAACGAATCGCCGCGGAAATCCGCGAACTCGATTACGCTCTCGCGCTGGTAGTGATGGCCGAGGATCACCGCCCGGCGCCCGAGGGCGCGCTTGGCCGCCCACGTGCGCTCGCGGATCGCGTTCGCGGCGAGCGCGGCGTACTCGGCAAAGGGGCGCGCCGCACCGGGCGCATGCGCGAGGGTCGTGCTCATGGGTTCGTCACCTCCTTTAAGAGGGGACGAGCTTAGTCCAGCTCGCTGTGGCTGATCGGCTGGCGGTCGGAGAACCCGGCGTCGATCGGGTGCCAGTGCGCGATCTCGGTCTCGCCCAGCTTCCAGCACAGGAACACCAGGCGGTCGCCGTTCAGAGCGTAGAAATCTAGCAACCCCGAGTCCAGATCCTTGATCACGCAGCCCCGGCGGTGGATCGAGCTCACCCCGTTCGAAATCAGCTCGGCCAGCGTGTTGTACCTTTCTTGAAGTCGCCGCAGCTCGATCACGTCCGGGTTCTCCTGGCCGGCCCCGGCGGTGGCGAGCCCGAGGACGTCCATCCGGATGCGGGTGCGGTCGAACTCGCGCTTGGCCTCGACCAGGCGCTCGAAGCGCGGGCGGATCTCGACCAGCAGGCGGTTGGCCTCCTCGACCGTGAACAGGTTCAGCTTCACACCGACATCTCCCCCGGCTCACTCCCTTGCGCCGCCGAACCCTCGGTCTCGAACGAATTGCCGCAGCCGCACGAGCGGACCGCGTTGGGGTTCTCGATCGAGAACCCGCTCCCCTGAAGCGAATCCACGAAGTCGATGCGCACGCCCTGCAACGCCGGGGCGCTCTGCGCGTCCACCAGCACTTTCACCCCGCCGAACTCCCCGACCCAGTCCCCGGCGCCGACCTCGGACGCCAGCGACATGCCGTAGGAGAAACCCGAGCATCCGCCCTTCTCGACGGAGACGCGCAGCCCCACAACCGGTTCCGCCTGTTTGCTCACGATCTCGGCGAGCTTCCGGCTCGCGGCGTCCGTCAACGTCAGCATGCATGCCTCCGTTTCAATGGGTGACCTACCGCGCGGCTTCGGCGGGCTCCGGTGTGTCGATGCTCGGCGACGTGGCCTGCCGCCGCGCCTCGTCGGCCGTCTCCCACCGCCAGTCGGGATAACCCAACTGCCGGCTCAGGTGCCGCGCCACGACCTCCCGAGCATCGCCCAGCGTCGGGGCGGCGGGCCCCAATCTCGATGCGAGGGACGTCATATGGATGCCGCGCAAGCCGCAGGGATGGATAAGATCGAAGAACCCCAAGTCCGGGGCCACGTTGAGCGCGAAACCATGGTAGCTGACCCAGCGCCGGACGGCCACCCCGAGCGAGGCGATTTTCTCGCCGCCGACCCACACCCCGGTCCGTCCCGGCACCGCCTCCCCCACGAGACCCCATGCCCCGAGCGCCGAGATCAGGCCCTGCTCCAAGTCGCGCAGGAACCGGCGCAGGTCCCGGCCACGCTCGGTGAGATCGCAGATCACGTAGCCCACCAGCTGCCCCGGGCCGTGCCATGTGAAGTCCCCGCCGCGGGCCACCGAGAAAACCTCGATGCCAAGACCTCGCAGCGTTTCAGGGTCCGACCGAAGGCTTCCCGCGCTCCCGCTCCTGCCCACCGTCAGCACCGGCGGATGATCCGGGTAGAGCAGCCAGTCGCCGGTGCGCCGATCGGCGCGCGCCCGGACCAGGCTCTCTTGCAGGGCCAGGCCGTCGCGGTAGTCGGTGGGGCCCAGGTGGGCGACCGAGAGCGTCGTCATGCGTAGAACCAGAGCAGCTCCGGCCGCTCGAGCAGCTCGCACACCCGGCGCAGGAACTTGACCGCCGGCTCGCCGTCCACCACCCGGTGGTCGAAGCCGATCGAGGCGTTCATCATCGGCCGGGCCACGATCTGGCCGTCGCGCACGACCGCGCGCTCGACGATCCGGTGAACACCGAGGATCGCCACCTCCGGCACGTTGATGACCGGCGATGAGTTGATCGCCCCGTAGACGCCCGCGTTGGTGATGCTGAAGGTTCCGCCCATGATGTCATCGGGCTTGAGCCGGTCGTTGCGGGCGCGCGTCGCCAGGTCGTTGACCTCGGCGGCGAGCTGGACCAGGTTCTTGCGGTCGCAGTCCTTGAGGTTGGGGACGATGAGGCCCTTGTCGTCGCGGCCGACCGCCATGCCGATGTTGTAGTAGCGCTTGACCACGACGCTGTCGCCCTTCACCTCGGCGTTCACCCACGGGAACTCCTTGAGCGCGAGGACACTCGCCTTGATGAAGAACGGCATGTAGGTGAGCTTGACGCCCTGCGCCTCGAGCTTCGGTCCCCATTCCTTCTTCAAGGCGACGATGGCGCTCATGTCCGCCTCGTCGAAGCAGTGCGTGTGGGCGGCGGTGTGCTTGGCGCGCACCATGTTCTCGGCGATCAGCTTGCGCACCCTGGTGAACGGGATCACCTCTTCGCGCGGCCCGCCGGCCGCGGGCGCCACCTGGGGCGTGAGATAGCCGGCGAGCGGTGCGGCGGCCGGTCTCGGCATCGCCGGCGCGGGAACCATCCCGGGCGGAGCGACGATGTGGGCGGCCGGGGCGGCAGGGCGGGCGCCACGCTGCGCCAGGTAGCCGAGCAGGTCGTCGCGCGTGACGCGGCCGGCGATGCCGGAGCCGCGGATGACGATCAGCTCGGCCGCCTCGACCCCCTGCTCGCGCATGATCTTGCGCACCGCGGGTGACAGGTTGCGCGCCTCGCCCAGGCCGGTCTCCCCGTTTCCATGCGACGGGGCGACGGCGACCGCGAGCGACGCGTACGAGGGCGCGGGGACCGGCACCGTTGCCCCGACCGGAGCCGGTGTGGACCGCGCAGGCGTGGCGGCAGCCGCGGGCGGCGACGTCGGGGCGGAGGTCGTGGCACCGGCTCCGGAGGCGGCGGGGGCGGGCGTACCCGCGACCTCGCCGGGAGCCAGGAGCTGAGCGATCTCGGTCCCGACTAGCACGGTGGTCCCTTCGGCCACCAGGATCAGGGACAGGGTGCCTTCGGCTGGCGAGGGGATCTCGACGTTGATCTTGTCGGTCTGGATCTCCACCAGAGGCTCTTCCTTGCGCACGCGGTCGCCCTGCGCCTTCAGCCAGCGGGCGACCGTTCCCTCGGCGACGCTTTCGCCGAGCTGGGGGACCACGATCGAGATCGGCATCGCACTCTCCTCCTGTAGGCCCCGACCGACTGGGTCGGGGAGAATGGTCACTCGCTCGTCCCGGCGCCGCCGCGCGGCACCGGCCGTTCACGGAAAGATGTCATCCCGTCCGTGGCGTGGCGCGTACCGCCGTCGCCGCGCGCCGCGCGAGTCGCTCGCGGCGACGCTCCTGGGCCTGCATGTGCTCCTCGCGCTCGGCATCGCTGGTCAGCGCCAGCGGCGGCACGGCCGTCGGGCGTCGCGTGACCGGATCGAGGGCCACGAACGTCACGAAGGCGGTGCTGGTGTGCCGGCGCTCGCCACTCATGAGGTCCTCCGAATCCACGTCCACCCGGATCTCCATGCTCGAGATGTCCACCAGCGTCATGCGCGCGTGGAGTAGGGCGAGCTGTCCCACCTGGATGGGAACGCGGAACGACATCTCGTCGATCGCCGCGGTCACGACCGGCCGGCGGCTGTGCCGGGTCGCCACCACCGCCGCGGCAAGGTCGATCCAGTGCATGACCGTGCCGCCCAGCACCGTCCCGTGCACGTTCGCCTCGTGGGGCAGTACGAGCTGGGCCATCTCGGCGGCCGACTCCCCGATCGTCCGGCCGGGGGCAGGCTCGCCCGCGCCGGCTGACCCTGCGCTCACGATCGCAAGCTCGGGGACGCGGGGGGCGCGGTGGGACAGCGCGTGTGCAATAGGGAAACCTCCAAGCGAAAGTCGGCGGGTATTATAGGGGCGCGGCTCCGGGGGGCGCAATCCGGGCCCAAGCAGCGGGCGTGCCGAAGCAGCTCGACCCGCACATCGAACGAAGCTCGATTCTCATCAAGCGCGACGGCCACCCCGGGGGGTGGCCGTCGTTCCATTCGAGGCGCTCGCTGGTCGCAAGCCGACAAGAGCCTAGTCGAGCCGAACGGCTCGCACGGTGCGGATCTGGTCGCCCACCTGAAGCCGGTAGAAGTACATCCCGGTTCCGGCGCGATTGCCGTCGGCGTCGCGGCCGTCCCACTCACGGTAATAGACCCCCGCCTCCATCACGCCGCTGGCCAGCACCGCCAGACGACGGCCAAGGAGATCGAACAGGCCGAGTTCGACGCGATCCGGGCGCGGCAGGGCAAAGCGTACTCGATGCGTCCGACCCAGGTTGGGCCTCACCTCGAGCGCGAAATCCAGGGAAAGATCTTGGTCGACGCCAACGCCGATGGCAGTGACCTCGATGTCCGCGTCGCTGCGCGGCAGAATCCGGAACGTGCCGTCCTGATGGAGGACTCCGGTCACGTTGACGACGTCACCCGCCTTGGCATCGTAGGTGTAGTGGCCACCCAGGGATGACACCAGGATGGTATCGGGAGCGCCCGGGGTTGTCGGCTGGACGATGCGGAACGAGCCGCCCGGCGACGGGTCGGTCGGAGGCGTGTTGAAGTTAATGACCCTCCCCTGGCTGACGCGCACCAGCACGCCTTCCCAATCCTCACCGGTGTTCTGGGTCTGGCCGGCGTCGCACGTGGTGTCGGCCAGGTCGTTGACCGTCTGGAGCGAGGCCGCCGGCACGGCGGCCAGGCCCTCGTCCAGGATATTGACGGTGTTGACGATCTCGGTCTCGCCGCCGAACTCCTGCACGCGGCAGGCGATCCGGTACTTGTGACCCGGGACGAGGGGCTGCGAGGGACCGAATACGGAAATCCCGCTCCGGGCACCCCCGGCCAGATCTTCGATGTAGTGGAGACTGCCGTATTGCTCTACGGCGACGCCGCGGAAGGTGAGGCGCGTACCGAACGCCGTGCCCGGGCCCGCGAATTTCGAGCGATCGTCGCAGGGACTCAGGTTCGCCGGGTCCGCCGCCTGGATCACCGGAATCGGAGTGATGCCGTGAGCGAAATTGAGCGTCTGCGAGGGGGACAAGCACAGTGCGCAGGTCGCGGTGCCGATGCTCTGGCCCGTGATCGTCTCGCCGTCGCCGGGATTGAGCACGCTGGTAATGTCGAGCTCGACCGTGGTCCCAGCGCCACCGACCAGCGTGGCAAGGTCAACCGTCGACCCGCTCAGGCCGGAGCCCAACGAGTAGTTGCCCTCGTCCTGGGCGGTGGCTAGGTCGAGGTTCTTGTCGAAGAGGAGGCGCAGCTTGTTGTTCTCGAGCGCATAGGCCTCAACCAGGTTCGGCGGGGCGTCCACGTTGATGTCGTTCGCGTCGCGGAGCTGGATGCGATACGAGTTGACCGCGCCGGTGGCCGAGGTCGAGTTGCGCTGGTTCAGGATCCCCTGCACGTAGCCGACCGTGGAATTCAGGGGCGGGGCGCCGAGCAGGAAGAGCGTGAAGCCGTCGACCAACACGCTGTCGGCGGTATTCGCGTTGCTCACGATCAGGAAGGTGTTCCCCGCGACGCCGGCGCCGGTCTGGACCCGCGCGACGTGCATGGGCCCGTTGATCCGGACCAGGCAGCCTTCATAGGGCTCCGCAGTCGCGACCGAGATGCCGGGCACCCAGTTGAACTCGGTGGTCGTACCGACCTTGGGCGCAGGCACCGCGGCGGTTCCGACCTTCCGGAGGATGATGTCGTTGGTGCCCTGAACGGCGTCCGGACCTTCGATCTCCGTCTCACCGTTCGTGGCGGGGAACTCCTGCGTCGTGCCGTAGACCCGGACGACATCGCCGAGCGCGAGATTGCCGCCGGTCGGCGTCCCGGGAACGGCCGAGTTGTAGTTGGTCGCGCCGGTAAAAACGTCGACGCCGCCCCACGCCAACGTGGTGCCAGAAACTGTCTGAATGTAGAAGCCGTACGCGGAGGGCCGGGCGTCGAAGCCGGTGATGACGCCCTCCACGCCCCAGACGGTGTCGAGCGTGGCCGGATGGCAGGGCGCAAGCGTCGTATCGGGTTGCTGAACGCTGAAGAGCGACAGGGTATCGGGACACGTTCGATACGGCGGTCCCGGGGGATACAGGTAGCGCTGGGCCGCCGCCGGCGATGCAACGCACGCCAGCAACGCGATTCCGAAGCCGATGGTAGCCATTTGACGGGTCATCGTGATCCCTCGGTCTGTTGGTGAGCTGCCTGAGTCAACCGGTCACAAGACTCCCGGAGGGTCCACCCACATGGGCTACGCAGGGACAAGGCCGTTCCTTGCGAACGGCGGCGCAGCTTGGCGGGTCGCTTCTTGACAAGAAGTATACATCGCTGGCGAGGGTCGGCCAAAACGATTCCGAAGTCGGAAACCGGCCCCCGGACCCTCGGCGTCAACGGTTCACGAGCGGAGGGGGGGAGGGGCGTATCACGCCCGGAACTCCGTTGTAACCGAAGAGCATGCGGGTGATCAGCCGAGCCGCCGGAACCGGGGCCCCGAGCCTGAGGGGCATCGAAAGGAAGACCAGACGTCCACCGCCCGTTTGCGGGGCGGTCACGCCGACCGGGACTTCGAAGCCCAGATTCTGGGGAACGAGCTGCCCGGCCATGGCCCATAGCGCCACCGCGCTCGTGTCGTTGACCACGAAGCCGCGAATCCCGCCCGGCTGATTCTGCTGGGCTGGAGCGGACACGAGCGCCCGTACCGTATCGCCGTATGCGGAGGATCGAAACAGGCTCCCCGTCCGGATGCTTCCCGTGTTGCCCCACCCCGCGGTGGAGTCGGCGAACGAACCGCTGAGGTTGAAGATCTCTCGAGTGCTGAGCAGGTGGCGCTGAACGAATCCCTCGGTCATGGCCCCATCAACGAGCTGTCCCTGGACCAGATACAGGCCGTCGAGGTAGAGGTTGCCCCCCGAGTCGAGATAGGCCTCGAGGCTGTCCTGGTAGGTTCGCAGCCAGGTCGGCGTCGACGCCAGGCCCGGCACGGACTGCCATGGGAAGAAGCTGGTCTCGAGGCCCCGGTACCAGACCACCGCCTTGAACTGCCTCAGCGTCTGGGCGAAATCCCGCGCGCTCCGGAACATCCGCGGATTGAACTGCACCCTCAGCACGCTGTAGCGGTCGGGGGTGAGCTGCGCCGCGAGGGCGGTCGTGAAGAACTGATCAAAGATCGAGTTGGACGAGGCACCGCTCGGCACCTCGTCAATCACCAGGACCTCGCCGCGAAGGTCGGGCGTCAGGGTCGCGCCGGGAGCCCGTACGTACCACGTCATGCTGGCGGGCGGACCGGTGAGGCCGCCGTCGTCGACGGCCTGGACGTAGACGGTTCTCGGCCCGGAGGTCAGCGTCCCGTTCCGTACGAAGCGGCTGCTGGGCATCGTGAAGCTGACGTCCGTCGTGACATCGGCGTTGGCTTCGTTCCCGTCCAGCCAGACCCGGTAGTGAAGGCCTGGGCCCCCGCCGTCGGGATCGTTCACCGCCCAGGAGAACGTGAGCGACGCGTAGGTGCTGTCGGCGGGCCCGTAGGGACTCGTGATCGTCACCAGGGGCGGCAGGTTGGTGAGCAGGAACGTCTGCACGGCGGGCTGTTCATCTACCGCGCCGTCATCGTCGATCGCGGCGATCTCGAAGCGCGGCGAGACCACGGTCGAATCGCCCGTGTACACGGTAAAGAGCGAGTCGGTACAACGGCCCGGCATCGCGCAGAAAAGCGTGTCCCACCGGGGGTCCTGGGGCGAGGGCGCCGGATAGACGAAGCGCATGCGATACGCGACCACGCTGCCGTCGACGTCGCTGCCGAACCAGTAGATGCGAACGCGGTGGCTGACGGTATCGATCGGACCCTGCAGGAAGACGCCGGTCTCGGGCGGGAGGTTGCCGAACAGGATCTTCTTCTTGGGCGAGCAGCCGGCCAATCCCTGGACGGCGATCACGACAAACGCCAGGAGCGTCGCGCACGCCAGCAGCTGTCTCGCGATTCGGCCCGGCGCCCGGAGGGCGAGCCGCCGGGAGGCGAATCCATCGCGCGGCCGCATCAGCGGGATTCCCGATCTGACTTCACGACCAGGAACTTGCCGACGTGCCGCTCGCCGGTGGCGCGGTCCTCGACCGCGAACAGGTAAAGCCCGGTCGCCACCGCCTGGCCTTCACGGGTGATGAGATCCCACCCGAACGACGTCCCGGACAGCTCGGGCACGCGACGCGGCAACCGTGGGTCGAAGATACCGCGCGCTCCCTGGCCATGATAGGTCGCGCCGTCGAACTCCTTCTCGAACACCATGTCCCCGGAGAGCGTGTAGATGCGGAGCAGGCAGCGCTGCGGGAGATTGGCGAACCACAGGTAATGGTCGCGGATGAGCCTGCCTTGATCCCATCGCGCCTCGACCCGGTAGGGATTGGGGAACACGGTCGGCACGCGGCCGCCCCGTTCCTCCGGCAGCGCGCCGGGGACGACCACGAAACGGTTGAGCGAATCCGCCAGCCCGGACTCGAGGGGCGCGATCTGCGTATTGCCAATGTCGTATGAGTTCACGGCGACGTAGTACTTGAAGCCGTTCCTGAGGTTCCCGATCGTGTACTTGTACGTGTACTCGCCGGGTCCCGAAGGAGCGCCGGGACAGAGGGCGGAAGGATAGACCCCCGCCGGAGGAGGCCGCCAGGCCGCGGGCGGAATCCTGACCGCCTCCAGCCCGGTATTGAACCCGGAGGTGTCCGGCAGATCGAACTGCGCCACCATGGCCAGCGTGTCGGGGTCCTCACCGATGTAGACCCGATAGCCTTCGAAATCACACGGGCTCGGGCTGGTCACGTCGTACGCCCACTCCGGAGTGTCCGTCCAGTAGACGTCGATCGCCCGGTCGCGCGGCACCACCTTCACGTTCGGGGCAGACGGCGGAACCGGGAGGATGTAGTCGTGATCGTAGGCGAACTGGGCGAACCGGGAGTTGTGCTGGATGTCCGCGACCTCCCCGCCCCCCACCACCGCGAAGTCAATCGTGATCGAGCTGTCGCGGTAAACCAGGGGAAACGGACCCGCGCTGAAGACCTCGGTGGGATCGCCCGTACCCGGCTTGGTGCTGTCACCATCGAGCGGCTGGACGAGGCCGGAGTTCATCAGGCGGAAGCGTTCGTGATCCTGGTCCCGCAGCACGTTTCCGGGCGACCAGTCCCACGCGGACACCGAGAGCTGCCGCGTCGTGGTGTCCCCCACCAGACCGCGCGAGCCAAGGTACCGGACTCCGATCCAGTACGGAGCGCGCCCGAGCAGGCAGCCGGCGACGTCGTTGTAGACCTGCATCTGGTCGCAGAAGTGCTCCCGCAGCATGCGATGCTGGTCGTCGTGGACCAGCCACTTGTTGCTGAACCAGCTCCCCTGCCCGCCCGGATCGGCGCTGCTCGGAGGCCAGTTGACGTAGGCGCCCTTGTTGCCGCTGGCCAGCTCGGCATAGAAGCCGATCCACATGTTGGTGATCAACGGGCCGCGGTTGGTGATCGTCGTGCGGACGAACAGGACGTTCCTGAACTCGGCGAAGTTCCACTGGTAGGTCTCCTGCCGGACCTCGAGCCGCATCGGCCGGTGAGGCTCGACCGTGCTCGCCGCCACGGTCGGGGTGAAGTCGTTGAAGTGGCTGACCAGGTCCAGCTCGCTCACGGCGTTCGCGGTGTCGTAGAAGGCGCTGCCCGACAGGGTCGAACGCCGCGTGATCTGCCGATCGCCCGGCGTCCACTCGCTCGATTGCGGGCTGGTCGAACCCTGCGCCGCGTCCACGGTGCCGCTCGTCACGCCGTCGAACTCGCCGTACTCGTCGGTCGCGTGGGCGCCGACCCACAGACCTCCCCGCACCATGTGCTCATATCCGCGGCCGGCCGGGTATTCGAGCGACGCGGTTCGATTGAAGAAGTTATTCCCATAGAAACCGTAGTTGGTGACGGTCATCTGCACCAGGTTGCCGTCGGCGATGTCCTGGTCGAAGCGCACCGTGTCGGGAATGACGCGGGTCGCGGCGTACGGCACGGGATCCGAATCGCGATCGGCGCCCCGGGCCGGCGCGGCCAGCGCCAGCAACGCGATGGACAGCATCCCAACGCGATACAAGGTCATTTCCTCCTCAGGTACCGCACCACCTCGGCGTGCGTGGGGTCCACCACGTAGACCTGATCGTTGTCGGCGGTCACGGCGACCGGCGTTTCCAGGGTGTCACCGGCCGCGTCCTTCTCGATGTTCACCTTCTGAACGAAGTCCCCATTCGGGTCGTAGCGGAGCACGCGCTTGTTGCCGGAGTCCGCGACGTACACATAGCCGTTGGCATCCACGGAAACGTCGGTCGGGGAGCTCAGGTGGGTGAGGTCCGCTCCGCCGCCACCGAAGGCCAGCTTGAACGAGGATCCCGCCGAGACCGGATCGGCGAACTTCTGCACTTCGTGGTTGCCGGTGTCCGCGAAATGGAGCGCCGACCCGGTCGCGGAGGACCACAGCATGCCGCGCGGATCCCTGGTCGAGCCGATGCCGGTGCCCTCGATCACCTCGTAGCTCGGATCGCGCCGCCAGCCGTCTCCGATCACCGAGCCGCCGGCGCCGCTCCCCCGCTCGTAGCGGTAGATGCGGGACTCGCTGTCGAACGTCCGGATGCGCGTGTCGAAGGGATCAACGCTGCAGTAGGCGATGGTGCCCGAGACGTACACGCGACCCGCGGCATCCGCCGCGACCCCGTTCACCCACAGGAAGAGCGTGTCGGTGAAGCTCCCGGCCGGGACCCCGTTCAGCTGGTAGACCTGCACGCGCCAGTACTTCGACAGATCGGCGATCGGCCGCGAGAAACCCGCTATCGGCCCGCAGTCCGATTGGTACGTCGTGGGGGCGCCGAGAGTGATGCGCGCGGCCGCGGTATCGCCCTGGTCGAGAACGAAGAGCTGGTTGGCGCCGAACCCCATGGCGGTCGGGTTCTGGAGTCCGGAGAAGGTCGTCGACAGCGGTGCGTTCAGCCCGAGAGGGTACTTGAGCACCCTGCCGGGGTTCTTGAAGAGCAGGAACAGCTCACCGCTCGGCGTCAGCAGAATGTCCCAGATACCGGCCAGCCCGCGCTTGGAAGTGATCATCTGGTACGTGCCGGCGCCCGCCACGACACGCCCTTCGCGGTGCTCGGTGGGAAGCGGATAGGAGGTGCCGCACCCCCAGGCCATCACCGCGAGCGTTGCCGAGGCCAGGAACAGGGCGCACGCCCGGCGTGCGCGGCGTCTGGCGAGACCTGCGAAACACCACCCCCGTGACTGCCGGGACTCGCGCATCAGAACCGCAGCCCCATCGAGAAGCGATTCACACCGCCCAGCATCCCACCGTCCGTGTAGGCGTAGTCGAAGGCGCCCCGGATCTGGTTGATGCCGAAATAGACGCCCGCGCCCGCTGCGAACTTGAGCTCGTCCTCATTGAAGCCGTAGCCGGTGCGCAGGGCGAGCCGCTGATCCCACGTCCACTCGAGCCCGCTCTTGATCCGCTGGGAGTTGTCGCCCGGCTGCGTGATCTCGAACGAGGCGGTAACCCGGTGGCTCCGGTTCTCGATCGGCTCGAACGCGAAGCCGTAGCGGAACTGTATCGGCGGGTCGAAGGCGTCGTAGCGGCGCTCTTCACCGGATATCGGGGAGACGAAGGTCCCACTCGGGCGGAGCGCGGGGCCGAAGTTGGTGAGCGAGGTCGCGATCCGGACGCTGCCGTAGCCGAGGTAGTAGATCGAGCCCATGTCGAACAGGACCGCCTGGCTCACGGGACCGCCCACGTCCGATCCCGCGTCCTCGCGCACGTACTTGGCGCCCGCTCCGACCAGCAGCTTGTCGGTCCAACGCCGCGCGTACGCGGCGCCCGCGACCATGTCGCTGAAGACGAATGAGCGTCCGGTGCCCAGTGGCTCGAACTCGGTGGTCTCGTCCATCTCGGTGTAGAGGCTCCCGAACTGGAAAGCGAACGAGCCGCCAAAACGCTGGGACGGTAGGACGTACGCGAGGTATTCGTAGCGGATGTCACCGGGCCACTGGACGTGCGCGAACAGAATCTCGCGCCGCTGGAGCGAGGCCAGGCCGGCCGGGTTCCAGTAGATCGCGGTGGGATCATTCGCGACCGCCACGTATGCCTCGCCGAGCCCGCTGGCCCGCGCCCCGACCGCCATCTTCAGGAACGGCGCGGCGGAAGTGCCGGCACGCTGACTTCCGAGGCTGAACTGGGCGCTCGCAGGGCTGGAGAGCAACGTCAGGGCCGTGGCGACGGCGAGAAGCGCGGGCCGCCACGCCGGCCCGGCCGCGATTCGCGACCACGGGGCGCAGGCCTCGAGGATGGCGACCAGGATGGCTCTACCTTTAGAAGTCATAATCGAGCTGCAATCTCCATTGCGCTCCGGGTCCGTAGTTCGAAGGGTCGTTCACGAATTCCTCCACCGTCCGGCGGGTTACCCCCAGCTCGGGGATCGTGGGGTCGTAAGAGCCCTCCCCGAAGCGGCGGCCGCGCCCGGTGATGGGGTCGACGCGGTTGATGAGATAATTGTTGAAGATGTTGGTCCCAGCCAGGCTCAGGTCGAGCTTTCTGCCGCCCAGAGTGACCGACCGGTTGACCTTAAGATCGGTGGTGATCTGGAAGGGCGCGTTCCCGGAATTCGCGTCGCCTCGCGCGTTGCCCACGCTGTCCTGCGGCGTGTAGGCGCGCCCCGTCAGGCCGTGGATGAAGAGATTGAGCCCGCTGTTGGCGAGCCAGATTCGCGGGGCTTCCTCGTTGAAGCGCAGGTCGAAATTGATCGCCAGCTTGTGGGGGCGGTTCCAGTCGACGAAGGTTTCGGAGAGGCGCGTCTCCGCGGCGTTGCCGCCGTTTTCCTGGAGCACCTTCTGCTCGTAGGGGTCACTGTCCTTCCCCTTGATCTGCTGGAAGGTGTAGGTGATTTTGCCCGCCCAGTGGTGGCTGCGACGCTTCTCGATCTCGATCTCGAAGCCGCGCGACCGGGCGAAACTGCCGTTCAAGTAGAAGAAGATCGGCGTCGGCGTCTCGCCCAGACCCGCCTCGCCGCGCGAGAACAGGGTCGCCTTCGGATAGTCGTAGATGTCCTTCACGAAGAAGGTCAGGTTGGCCGCGGCCTTGGGCAGGAACTGGTGCTTGGCCCCCACCTCGTAGTTCACCGAGACCTGCGGATTGAGATTGGGATTGCCGACGAGCTGGTACGACTCGCTCGAGATCGAGGTCAGTCGTGAATAGACGTACTTGTACGACGGGTTCTGGGTGAATTGGCCGTAGTTGAAGAAGAAGTTCGAGTGCTCGCTGATCGGATGGGCCACGATCACGCGCGGCGAGAACTTGAGCCTGACCCGCCTCCCGAAGAACGACCGAGTGCCGTCGCGGAACTCCGCCCGCCGATCCGGCGTGATGAAGGGATTCAGGGGATCGGCGACCGCGCGCTCCGCCTCGCGTCCCAGGAACCAGTAGTCGCACCGCAGTCCGACATTGGCGGTGAATCCCTCGAAGTCGAGCCGGTCGCGTACGTAGAGATCACCCACCCAGGGATGCACGCGCCAGATGTCGTGCGACTCGCCCAGGCCGTCGGGGTCGAAGATCCAGGGCTTTTCGATGTGGACGAACTGGACGGACTGGAAATCGTGATCGATCCCGACCTCGAACTCGTGGTGGCGGCGCAGGCGCTGGGTCAGGCTCGCCTGGACGCCGTAGGACGTGGTGCGGCGGTCCTCCCAGGTGTCGTCGTCGCCGCTATCGTTGAAGAAATCGCCGGAGCGCACGTCCGTGGAATCGAACAGGGCCCTGTCCTGGGGCTGCTCGTAGTCCGTCTTCCAGACACCCTCGGCTTCGTCCCAATAGCGGAAGCGCTTGCCCATTACGTCCTGGTGCTGCGCGAAGAAGTAGCGGGCGAACTGAACCCGCGTGTATCCCGTGCTCCCAAGCGTGCGCCGCCACTCGAGCGAGGTCTGGACGTTGTCCTCGAAGATGGTCGGGGCGTGGTCGATGCGGTGGGCCCAGATCCACTTATACGCGGGGTCGCCGATGTTGCCTCGCGCGTCGATGAAGCTACGGCTGAAGCCCTGATCGATGGCGATGCGCTTCGAGAAGTTGAGGTGGATCTTGTCCTCGGCGCCCGGCTTCCAGGTCAGGCCGTAGCGCAGGGCCCAGCGGTTGTCCGCGGCCGGTGTGAAAAAGTTCCCGTAGGTGAACCGCTCGCCGAAGAAGCCGTCCTCGTATCCCGAGCGAAGGCGGCGGAACGGCGAGGCATGGAACACCGGCTCGAAGGTGGAGGAGAGGACATCGCCGTCGCGGCCGTCGAGGTAGCGGAACCTCGTCTCGAACAGGCTCCCCGAGACGTCGAGGATCGAGGCGAACGAGCCGGGCAGCCGCAAGGCGCGCGCCATCCGCCCCAGGATTGGGTCCGGGCCGCCCACGACGAGCTGCACCGAACGCCCACCGTACCTTCCGGCGCTGGTCGTGAGGCCGCCGTTGAGGGCATGGCCGCCTTCCTTGAGCGTGATCTCGACCACGCCCGAGAGCGCATTGCCGTAGCGCACGTCGTATGCGCCGGTCGCCACGTTGACCTCGGCCACCGATCGGGCGTTGAGCTGCCCGGCCGTCGAGGACCCGGTCACGAGATCGCGGTTGGTGACGCCGTTCACCACGAAGATCGTCTCGTCGGAGCGCCCCCCACGGACGTGGATCTGATCGGCGTCGGCATTGATTCCGGCCTGCTGCTGAAGCACGTCGCCGATGGTCTGCACCGGGAGGTTTCGGATCTCGTTGGCGTTCACGCTGCGGATGGTGGTGCCCTGCTTCACCTCGACGAGCCGGCGCTCGGCCCTCACCTCGAACACCTTCTCCTCGCGCACGACAATCTCGGACAGCTCGAAGTTCGCGACCGTCGTCTTGCCGGCGGCAACGACAACGCCCGGCTTGCTCGAGGGCGCAAATCCGAGGAATTGGACCTTCACCTCGAAGGTGTCGGCCGGCACTCCGGAGACGAGGAACCGGCCCTCGGAATCGGTGAGCCCGCCGCGTTGCGCACCGATGACCGAAACAGTCGCGAAAGGAACCGCGTGGCCGGTCCTCTTATCGCTGACTTTGCCGGAGATGCTGCCCTTGTCCTGCCCTGCAGCGGCAGTGGCGAGGAACACGAGTAGCACCAGACTTAGGGCGGGCGCGATGCGGAGTCGGAACATATCCTCTCGGGCGACTTGGGAGTCGCACACTCTAAGGGGCCGATTCGGAAGGGGTCAAGGGGATATTGGGGGATCTATGGCGGATCTTCCTCCCACCCACGCACCGCCCATTCCGGTGCGCGCGTCTTCGAAGAAAAGACAAGACACGACTCTCGGCGGGAGCCGCATCAGGTGCACGAGGGTCGAGCCCGGGACGCGCGATCAGGGCAGCAGGACGATGCGCCTCGTGTCCGTAAATCCGGGCGTTTGCAGTCGAACCAGATAGAGACCGGCGCGAAGCGGCGCCCCGAAATCGTCCGAGGGCTTCCAGCGCACGGTGTGGCGGCCCGCCGGCTTCAGGCCTTCGAGGATTCCCGCGATGCGCCTCCCCGACAGATCGAAGGTCACGAGCGAGACGTTTCCGTCGCGCGACAGCTCGAAGCTGAACTCGATGTCGTGGCGGAAGGGATTGGGTCGCGGAGGAAGGAACGCCATGCGATCGGGGCGCCCGGACGAGACGCCGGCCACTCCCCCGCTCATCACCGAGGCGCGAAGCGCCAGCGTGAGCCCGGGCAAGGGGGCCTGCCCGGGCAGCGCCTCGTCGCTGCCCGAGAAGGTGAGCGTGGCCTCGTAGCTCGAGTCAATCGTCGCACCCTGACCGTCGAAGTGCAGCGTGAAGCAGCGCCCGGTGCCCGCGATCTGGCTCGGCGAGAATCCCCCGACGATCGAGAACCGTCCCGCGCCCCCGCTGATCAAGCCGCTCTGCAGCTCAAGCCTCGACTGCAGCGTGTTCCAGCCCACGTTGTGGACGCACCGTGCCGTGTCGGCGAATTCGCCCACCCGGTGAGCGCCGAAGTCGACGGTGTCCGCGCGGACGACACCCAGGGAATCGAGCGAAGGTACCGCGTGCGCGAGCACGGTGCCCGAGAGCAGCACGGACTTGCTGGTCGAATCCGGATCGTCGCAGGCGACCACCAGCGTGCCCGCCTGCGACACCGGCGTAGTCGTGCCCATCGAGATCGCGTGGGCGTTGGCTCCCGCCCCCGTGAACGCCTGGAAGGTGCCCGACGGCGCCGCGAATCCGGCCGGGGCGGCGAGCGTGTAGGTCAGTTCGTCGGCCGGCGCCGCGGCGGGATTGCTCACCCCCAGCGCAAGACCCGTGGCGGCACCCACGATCACGCGCCCGAAGTCGAGCTGGGAGCTGGCGGCGATCCTGGCGGGCGCCTGGAGCGTCACCATGACCGGGAGGTGATCGGAGGCGTTGAGCAGGGCGGTCGCGATCGTGAGATCCACCGCGTTGTTGAAGCCGCCGCCGTTCACGCTGCCGTTGAAATGGAGGCCGTCGTTCCCGAAGGGGACGTAGGTGCCGGGAACGAGATCCAGCCCCTCGTCGTCCCGCACCGAGTTCGACGTCAGGAACAGATCGAAACGATCGTCGAGGCCCCCGAAGGACCACCCCGCCGGGCAACCCGAGCTGCACGTCGATTGTGTTTCGTGGGCCGCGTACGCTGCGTTGTTCCAGGTGCCGGGGAGATTGAGCGGATCGAACCCTTGTCCGTCGTTGTCGGCCTGTGATTCCGTGAGGCGGGCATAGCCGCCTTCCCAGGTCCCATAGAAGTTGGTGTCACCGCCGATCAGGAAATGCCGTGTGACCACGGCGGGGTTGATCGAGTTCATATTGTCGCGGAGGGCGGCGCATTCCAGGCGTCGCGTCGTGGAATCACTGGTCAAGGGATCCGGCGTTCCCGCCTTGAAATGAACCGAGTAGAACCGGAACTCGGCCTCGCGGGAGACGTATCCGGGGAACTTGATCCGCACGCCGAGCACGGCGCGGGGCCCGCCGGTCGCGATCCCGCCTCCGGCGAACGTGAGGTTCACCCTGGCAGGCTTGTAGAAAACGCAGCTCTCGGCCGTGTTGATGTAGGTGCCCGCGGACCATTGCCCGGGCTGGACCACATTGAGAATGTTGACCAGGAACGAGTCCCTTCCACCCGCCTTGAGCTCCTGCAGGATGATGACGTCCGGATCGAGTGCCCCCATGACGGCTCGGATGGACGGCGCCCTCCCAGTGGGATTGGTGACCGGGTAGTCGATCAGGTTCCAGGTCGCGACCTTGAGCGCGCGCGCCGGAGGCGCTCCGGACACCAACGCAGCGAAGATCACCGACGCGGCGAGGAGCGTGGTGCGGGATCGTCCCAACGGAAAGGACCGGGGCATGGCGCGTCTCGCAGTGGTGGAACGTCCGCCGTTGAGGGAGCCGCAGACGCCCGCCGCAGAGTGGAATTTGCTGTGATTCATCGTATCCCAGGAGGACCGGGGCCCGCCACACGCATGAAGGTCGGGAGCACCCCGGCGGCGGCGCTCGCGGCGGCCCGGCCTGACGACCTCGCAGGACCACGGCCCATGCTCAGTAACTGGTCAGGCGGCGGTCGTAGTCCTCCGGGAACTCGTCCATGAAGATCCGGTCGATCTCGAGACTCACCTCGCGCAGCAGGCGCGCCTTGTCGGCGTAGGGCAGGAAGGCGCTCTTAAACCCCATGATGATGATGCGCTTGATCTCGTAGGGGCCGAGGCGGAACGCGCGGGCCGCAAGCAGGAGCTCCTTCGAGCCCGTGGTGTCCGAGATCAGGCGGCTGTCGGTGTTGAGGGTGACCCGCAGCCCCTGGCTGAAGTAGTAGCCGAACGGGTGTTCCTTGATGCTCGGCACGGTGCGCGTCTGCACGTTCGACGAGAGGCACACCTCGAGCGGGATTCGGTGGTCGTTGACGTACGTCATCAGATCCTTGTCCTCGAGCAGCCGGGTGCCGTGCCCGATCCGGTGCGCGCCGCAATGGTGGAGCGCCTGCCCGATGCTGGCGGGCCCGAACGCCTCCCCCGCGTGGACGGTGGAATTGATGTTGTTCTTGAGGATGAGCTGAAACGCCGCCCGGTGGGCCTTGGCTGGGTAGTCCTTCTCCTGCCCCGCCAGATCGAAGGCGAGCACCCCGCGGCCTTTGTATTCAACCGCCAGCTCGGCGAGCAGCAACGAGGTCCTGGGGGCCATCGAGCGGATGCCGCAGATGATGGTGCCGGTGGACATGTTGTGCTGGCGTCCCGCGTCCGCAAGCCCCGCGATCACCGGCTCGATGATGTCCGGCCACGACAGCTTGCGCGCGCGATGGAGGATTGGCGAATAGCGCACCTCGAGGTGCCGCACGTTTTCGGCGGCCGCGTCCTCGGCCAGCTCGTAGGCCACCCGGTAGAGCGCATCGCGTTCCTGCATCACGCTGAGGGTGATGTCGAAGATCCGCAGGTAGTCACCGAGGCTCCGCGTTCGTTTCCCGGCGGTGAGGATGCGCGTCAGATCGCCCAGCTTGTGGGTTGGGAGCTTGACCCCCTGCGCCGCGGCCAGCTCGAGCATGGTGCTCGGGCGCAGGCAGCCGTCGAGATGGCAATGGATCTCGGTCTTCGGGAGTCGCCGGATGAGCGGGAGGGTGAGTCGCATCACGTTCCTGTGAATGGGCGCGGAGGTCGGCGCGCCGTCATCACACGCGTTGCTCGAGCGCCATGATCTTCTGGACGCGACGCTCGTGCCGACCGCCGGCGAACGGGGTGCCGAGGAACAGCTTCACCATGCGGGTGGCCGCGCCCCGGTGCACCACACGAGCGCCGAGCGAAAGGATGTTGGCGTCGTTGTGCTCGCGGCTGTTCAGCACGGTCGTGTCGTCGTGGCAGACCGCGCAACGGGCCCCGGAGACCTTGTTGGCCGCCATCGCGGACCCGATCCCGGCCGCGTCCACGACTACGCCCAACGCGCACCGGCCGCTCGCCACCTCGCGCGCCACGGCGGCGGCGAAGTCCGGATAATCCACAGCGTCGGCGGAATGCGTGCCGCAGTCGTGCACCTCCCAGTCCGTCTCCTCGGCGATCGCCCGGCGCAGGATCTCCTTGAGCGCGTAGCCGCCGTGGTCGGAGCCGATGGCGACGCGACGTGGCGCCGCGGAGGTGGCTGGGAGCGCGGCTGGTACGGCCGCGGCCGCGTCGGGGCCGGAGACCGGTCCGAGGGCGCGCTCGACCGCTTCGCGCACCAGACGGCGGACTTCGGGCTCGCTCACATCGCGCATGGTCGGTGGAGTCTAGGAACAGGTCAGGGTCCGGTCAAGCGCGCCGGCGGGTTCCCGCGCACATCCGTTGCACATGTTTGTTCGTGCGCGGAACCAACGAAAAGTCTAGAATCGTCGCTCGCGTTCGCGCCGGTCTCTCCTTGGGCGGCGCGCCCGACATCGAGGACCCTCCGTGACCCTTTCGCGCATCCGCAACACAATCGGCGCCCTCGTCCTGCTCGCCCTCGCCACCCTCGCCCCCGCTGCCGCGCTCGCCGACGCCCGGCCCGATACCCTGGCGGACAGCACCTGGACCGACCGCTGGACGCTGAAGAACGGGCTCGAGGTCACGGCGCGACACATCCCGCGCGGCAATGCCGTCGCGGTGGTCGTCGCCTACCGCGTCGGGCGCGATCAGGATCCGCCCGGACAGGACGGCCTCGCCGATCTGCTGGCCGAGGTTTTGTTGACCGCGCCGGCCGGCGACATCCCCGAGCGGAGCCGCGAGGAGATGGCGGACCTGAGGCCACGGGGCTGGAACCTCCAGGTCACGCCGCGCTTCTCGCTCATCTCCGAGCTGGCCCCGCCCAAGCGATTCCCCGGCCTGCTCCGCCAGGTCGCCACCCGCATGCGCGGAGTCACGGTCACCGACACGCTGATGGCAAAGTCGCGGCGGGTCGTGACCCGCGACCTGGGCGAGCGCTACCTCGGCTCGCCCGAGCTGACGCTCATCCACCAGGTGCGGGATCTGGCGGCTGGTGTGAGCGACGAAACGCTCATCCGCCGTGCGACTGGACGCGCGTTCCAGAAGGTGACCGCCCCCGAGGCCGGCGACCGCCTGCGGCGCCTGTACGTTCCAGCGAACGCGGTCCTGGCGATGGCCGGCAACTTCGAGGACGTCGATCTGCGTCCGCTCGTCAGCAACCTGTTCGAGGGCATCCCCGCGGGGACTGCGATCCACGAGCCGCCGCCGGTATTGCTAAGGGCGGGCACGCGCACCATCACCCGCCAGGGGCTCGTCCAGCCGCTAGGCATCCTCGGCGTCCTCGCCCCGGCGCTGGACGATTCGCTGCACCCGAACTTCTATCTCCATGCGCTCTTCATCGGCCGCTTCTGCGAAGAGCGTTGGGGCGCGGCGCCGGCGCCCCTGCCAGGCCGGGTCCGCTATCCGATCTTGGCCGATCCGACGATCGTTCAGATCTTCCCCCCGGTCCGGCCCGACGAGACCGATGCCGACCAGCTCGGTATCATGCTGCAGGACGCGATCGAGGCCCTGGCGGTTTCCATCGCCGACCCGGTGATCTTCGAGGATCTCCGCGTTAACCATGCGTGGGTCCTCGGCGGACCGATGACGCCGGCGCTGCGCGCCCGCATCCGCGAACACACGGGAACGCTCCATACCCTGGCGAGCACGCTGGCCGTGCGGGCCCTGTGGGGCAGCGAGGCATTCTGGACCCGCTATCGCGTGCGGTTCCTCGATCCGCGCGTGACCGGCGGCGAGCGCTGGACCGATTATTTCCAAGCGCCGGATCACATCGTCCGTCTGCTGCTGACGCCCGCGAGGCACTAAGCGCCCGGACTGCGCACGATCGGGCCTTAGGGGCGCGCCGCGCGTTGACCCTCTGCGACCCCGATGCTAACGTGCGGCGGACATGTCGCGGCGCATCCTCATCGGCATCGCCGGCGGATCGGGATCCGGCAAGACTCTGGTGGCGCGAAACATCGTCCGCGAGTTGGGGTCGGATCGCGTGGTCATCATCGACCAGGACTCCTACTACAAGAACCTCGAGGACATCCCGGCCCGCGACCGGGAGGCACGGAACTTCGACCACCCCGACGCCTTCGACAACGAGTTGCTCAAGCGCCACATCCGCGAGCTGCTCGAGGGCCGCGAGGTCGAGCAACCGATCTACGACTACAGCGAGCATCGTCGCCTGGGCGAGAGTCGGCGCATCGGCGACCACCTGGTGGTCGTGCTCGAAGGCATCCTGATCTTCGTGGATCCCGAGCTGCGCGCGCTGATGGACATCAAGCTGTTCGTGGACGCCGACGCCGACGTGCGCTTCATCCGCCGGCTCCGCCGCGACCTGGTCGAGCGCGGACGCTCGGTGGACAGCATCATCCGCCAATACGAGGAGAGCGTGCGGCCGATGCACATGCAATTCGTCGAGCCGAGCAAGCGCTACGCCGATCTCATCATCCCCGAGGGCGGACACAACCGGGTGGCGATCGACCTGGTGAAGACCAAGATCAGCGAGCTGCTGCGCGAACGCGGCGGCGCGACGCGGCCGGCCGTCGAAGGGGTGCGGGCGGTCTGAGATCCCCCTTCGCGGCGACGCCGTCCCTCATGGGCGGCGCGTCATGAACTTGCGCCACTGGCTTCCCAAGTCGGTCGAGTGCCTGAGGGGCTACAACCCGCGGAGCTTCGGCGCCGACCTCATCGCCGGCGTCACCGTGGGGTTCGTCGCCCTGCCACTGGCAATGGCGTTCGCGATCTCATCGGGCGTCCCGCCGCAGGCGGGGCTCTACTGCGCGGTGGTCGCCGGCTTCCTCATCTCGGCGCTGGGCGGCTCGCGCACGCAGATCGGTGGCCCGACCGGAGCCTTCGTGGTCGTGGTCTCGGGCATCGTCGCCCATCACGGGCTCGACGGGCTCTTGACCTGCACGATCATGGCCGGGGTCATCCTGATCTTGCTCGGCGCGACCGGAATGGGCACGGCGGTGGATTTCATCCCGCGCCCGGTCATCGTCGGCTTCACCAACGGCATCGCGGTGCTCATCGCCAGCACTCAGATCAAGGACCTGCTCGGTCTCGACATCCCGCAGGTCTCGGGCGTGTTCCTGCCGCGGCTCATCCAGATCGCCAACGCGCTACCGACCCTGTCGCCGCCGGCGACGGTGCTGGCCGCCGTCTCGCTGGTCGTCATCATCGCCGGCAACCGGCTCATCCGCCGTGTGCCCGGGACCATCCTGGCGCTGTTCGCCGGCACGATCGCGGCGGTGCTGCTCGCGCTGCCGGTCGAGACCATCGGCAGTCGTTTCGGTGGCGTCCCTGCCGGCCTGCCGCCGTTCGCGCCGCCGCGGTTTCGACCCGACCTGCTCCACGTGCTGCTGGCTCCGGCGCTGACGGTGGCGATGCTGGGTGCGATCGAGTCGCTCATGTCCGCGGTGGTCGCCGACCGCATGACCGGCGACCGCCACAATCCCAACGTCGAGCTGGTCGCGCAGGGCGTCGCGAACATCGCGGCCCCGATGTTCGGCGGACTACCCGCGACCGGAGCGCTCGCGCGCACCGCGACCAGCATCCGCTCGGGGGCCAAGACGCCGGTGGCGGGCATGGTCCACGCGCTGACGCTGCTGGCGATCCTGGTATTCGCGGCGCCCTATGCGAAGTTCGTCCCGCTCGCGATCCTCGCCGCCATCCTCCTGGTGGTCGCCTACCATATGGGCGACTGGGAGGAGATCCCGGAGCTGCTCAAGCTCTCGAAGGCCGACGTCAGCGTCTGGCTCCTCACCTTCGCGCTCACGGTGTTCGCCGACCTCACGGTGGCGGTCGAAGCGGGGATGATCCTCGCGGGGCTGCTCTTCATCCGCAAGGTCGCCGCCACCACCACCGTGAGCGAGGTGACCGAGGAGGACATCGAGGAAGGCCGCGTCCACGTACTTCAAGATAAAGTCATCCCGGACTACGCAACGGTCTTCCGCATCCACGGCCCGTTCCTGTTCGGCTCGACAGAAAAGCTCGACCTGCTGGTGGACCGCATCGCCGACCTGCCGCCGATTGTTATCCTGCGGCTCCGCAACATGACCGCTATCGACGCGACCGGCGTGCGGGCGCTCGAGGATCTGGCCGACCGGCTCCACACGACCGGCCGCTCGCTCGTCCTGTGCGGGGTGCGCGCGCAGCCGGCGAAGCTCATGGATCGGGCCGATTTCGACGAGCACATCGGCAAGGAGAACATCTGCGCGAACGTCCAGGAGGCGCTCGCGCGTGCGCAGGCGATCCACGCGGCGACGAACGCGAAGTGAGGAAGCCCCCTTGCGGGTCCGGATCGTCTACCGCGACCCCACCAGCGTGAGCGTGCGACCGCCCCGGCCCACGGGGCGACGCGGAGGCGCCGCGGCGAGCACGTGCCACACGCGCAGCGCCTCGCCCACCGACCACGCCTGAGCGATCGCGCCGCCGGGCGCGTGGGGTGGATCTCCCTCCAGCCGCTGGCCGAGCTGACCCAGCCCCTGCTGTTCGAGCAGGCCCCCAAGCGACTCCAGCAGCGCCAGCGCCGCCGCCCGGCGGCCGTACACGCGATAGTGGGCGAGCGCGTAGTGCGGGAGCAGCCACGGCCACGCGGCCCCCTGGTGCCAGGCCGCCTCGCGCGCGGCATCGCCGGCGATGGAGCGGCCGCGGTAACGAGCATCGTTGGGCGCCAGGCTCCGCAGCCCGCCCGGGACGAGGAGCCTCCGCGCGCAGCAGTCGACCACCGCGCGCCGGCGCGCGGCAGGCAGCGGGCTGTCGGGCAGCGACACCGCGAGGAGCTGGTTCGGCCGCAGCGACGGATCGGCGCCCCTGGGCCCGTCGATGACATCGTAGAGGCAGCCCGCCTCGGCGTTCCAGTAGCGCTCGAACACGAGCCCTACCCGGCGCGCCATCTCGGAGTAGGCGTCGTGCGGGTGGCGCAGTCGGCGCGCGAATGCCGCCATTGCGGTGAGCGCGTTGAACCAGAGCGCGTTCACCTCGACCGGCTTGCCCGCGCGCGGCGTGACCGGCAACCCCTCCTGGCGTGCGTCCATCCAGGTGAGCGCGAGGCCCTCGCCCCCCGCGCGCAGCAGACCGTCGCGCGGGTCGGCGGCGATACCGTAGCGCTCGCCGCGCTCGAACCAGGCGCCGATGTCCTCGAGCAACGGGAACAACTCCGCGAGCAGATCGTCATCCCGGGTCGTCTCGTGATAAGCCCGCACCGCCTGGAAGAACCACAGGGACGCATCCGCCCCCTGATAATCCGAACGCCCGCCGGGCTCGGTGAAGCGGTTGGGCAACAACCCGTGGTCCGCGTGCGCCGCCCAGGTCAGCAGGATCTCGCGCGCAAGATCATGGCGCCCGGTCGCCAGCGTCAGCCCCGCCAGCGCCGCCATCGTATCGCGACCCCGGTCGCTCGACCACGGGTAGCCGGCGAGGATCGTGCGCCCGTTGGGCCGCTCCGGGCTCGGGCGGGCGACGATGAACGCATCGGCCGCCAGCACCAGCCGCCGCACCCAGGGCGGCGCCGCGCGGGCGATCGTCGGATGCGCGCGCGTCCAGCCGTCCATCAGCACGCGCTCGCGCCCGAGCTGGCGCGAGCGCGCGGCGGCCGCCGCCAGCGTGCCCGCGACCGCACCGGGGCGCGTGCTCGCCACCACCAGCACCCGGTCCCCCGGCCTCAGGCGCACGATCATCTCGCCCGCCATGAAGTGGTCCTCGACCCACGCCATCCCGTGGTCGCGCTCGGTGGGGAGCTCGTAGTCGCGGTACCATTCGCCGCCCGATCGCAGCTCGGCGCCCGCCGCCGATAGCCACAACGGCGTGGCGGTGTCGTACATGCGGATGCGCCAGCCGTCCCCGGCGCGCTCCACCGCCGGCGCCGGCGCGGGATCCACGGTGAGCGACATCACATCTCGGTGGTCCACCACCGCCCCGAGCGAGAGCGTGATCGCGTGGCCGTCGGCGCCAAGCGCGTACTCGATGCAGGTGGTGTTCTCACCGTGTTCCATCCACACGCGCTTCTCGAGGCGCGCGCCGGGCACCGCCCAGGTCCAGACCGGGATCACACCCTCGAGGTGAAACGAGAGCAGGTGGCGGTGGCCCTTGGGCTCGACCGCCCCGCTCGCCCACAGGTCGGTGGTCAGGTCAACCTGGTCGCCTTCATCGCCGACCCGCTCGGCGAGCTTGGCGAGCAAGAGGACGCGGCGCAGCGGCGGCTCGAGCGCCGCCACCAGCAGGCCGTGATGGCGACGCGTGAGCGCGCCGCTCACGGTGCCGGAGGCGAAACCTCCGATCCCGTTGGTCACGAGCCATTCGCGCTCGGTGACCACGTTCAGGTCGCCGAGTTGGTCCCGTCCCAGGGTCAGGTCGCGCATGGCGCCCTCCCGACGCATCCTTGGCTTCCGCGCAGACGGAAGCGTGCCGTGAGGTCGTGGGGCCGCGAGCGGCGCGGTGGGTGGGGACGCCACCGGCGCGAGATCGGGCTAGGCGAAGATGAGGCCACCCGGGCCCCCGAACGGGTGCCATTCTAGACCCGCGGGTGGCCGGCTGTCAGCAGGGTTGTGAGGCGGCCGCGAACCGGAGATCGGGCTCGGGGTAGGACGGTCCATGCGCCCCTGGCCCTCCAACGCCCGGATTGGCCCCCCCGGTCTCGCTCCCGCCGCCTTCCTAGTCGCGTTGACGCTGGTCCTCCCTGCGGGCGAATCGCGGGCCTTCCGGGATGGCGGGTGCTTCTGGCCACCGGGGATCCCGAGGCCGAGAGTCGTGCTCGGCGGCGTGCGACTGCCGGGTGACGACCCCGATGCCGCGCTTGCCGTGGCAGAACGACTTGGGATCGGCACCCGCGCATGCCGCGAGGGGAACGGGTGGTGGATGGAGGGAGCGCAACTCGGTCCCACCGCACTCATGTGGGGTGCCTTCGGACTCAGTGATGCGGTGTTCGGAGTCCCGACGCCGGGCGTCTTCCCGCTGCTCCATCCCATGGCGGACTGGGGCTGTCCCTGGTACGCGCCCATGACGGCGGAACAGCCCACCGGGGCCCTGCAGGTCGTCCGCGTCAACGCCCTGGTGAGCGACCTCGAGTCCACATGGCAGGCCTGGGGCTGGGCGGCCCCCCTCTCCTTCGGAGCCCCGTTCGACATCCCATGGCTCGACGCACGGGCGCGCGAGGCTCGGGTCGAAAACGGATCACTGCGCATGATCACGCCGGTGGATCCGGATGGCCTCGCTGCTCGCTGGCTGGCGGACGGCGGTCCGCGCTGGCTCGGGTTCACGCTCGTCGTCAGGGACCTCGCGCATGCGGCCGACGCGCTCGAGGGGCGCGGCGTGCGGCTCCTCCACGCGACCGAGTGGAAGCGTCCGCTGCTGGCGGTGGAACCCGACCAGGCGGGAGGCACGCTGGTCGAGTTCGTGGAGGGAGCCCCGTTCTGAAGTGCGCCTCGGCGAGCGGGGGAGTTCGCGCGTCATTCTGCTAGGGTTCGCGACGGTCCGTAGCCACACGCGAACCCTGGAGTGACATGTGAAACGATCTCCTCCCCCGCCTTCGAATCGTCCGCGGCCGGCCACCCGGTCCGGCCGTCCCGAAGCGTCCATGCGCGGAAGACTCGACCTGGCGGCGGTGCTGGTCGTGGTGGCGGCGATCGTCGCGGCCGCGCACTGGCCGGTGCTGAGAGTCCAAGCCGAATCGCTCGACGACGACCGGTTCATCCTCAACAACACGCTCGTAAGCCGACCGGGCTGGCCGTCCACCTGGCAGTTCTTCAGCGAAGTACTGCATCCGTCGTCGGTCCCTGGCTACTACCTTCCCGTGACCATGACCTCGCTCATGCTTGACTATGCGATGGGGGGCACCCCCTCGGACTTCCACGCATTCCACCGCACGAACCTCGTATTGCACGTCACGTCCTCGCTCCTGGTCGTCCTGCTCCTGTACCAACTGTTCGGGGGCGCGATCCCTGCCGGAATCGTAGGGCTCCTGTTCGGCGTGCATCCGGTTATGGTCGAGGCTGTGGCCTGGCTGTCTCAACGCAAGACACTTCTGGCCACGTGCTTCGGCTTCGGTTGCCTGGTGGCCTACGTGCGGCATCACCGCAGCGGTGGCCGATCGTGGTGGAACGCGGGGATCGTGTTGCACGCGCTGGCACTCCTCTGCAAACCAACCGTGGTGACGCTCCCGATCCTGCTCCTATTGCTGGACTGGTGGCCGTTGCGCAGGCAAGGCCGTCCAGCGCTTGTAGAGAAATGGCCGTTCTTCCTGCTTTCGCTGATGTCGAGCGTAATCGCCGGTTTCTCGCAGGTCGGAACAATGGGTACGACAGCGCTGCCGGAGACGGGGCCCTTGAGGCTGTTTGTCCAAATCTGCTACCTCCAGGTCTTCCATCTCGGTCAAATCCTTTGGCCGCACGATCTCTCCTCGCTCCATCCGCCCCCTATCCCGATCGCGCTCTCCAATCCCGTGATTCTCTTTAGCGTCCTTGCTGTCTGCGCACTCACGGCATTCCTATTGCTGTCCGGGCGACGTTCGCGTGGTCCACTCACCGGCTGGCTCTTCTATCTCGTCGCACTGGCACCCACCTTCGGCGTGCTGGTCTGGAGCCAGATCTTCGTTTACGACAACTATCTCTACTTCCCCCTCGTTGGAATCCTGCTGCTTGTCGGGTCGGGCCTCGCAGCGGCCTGGCGGTCGCCGGCGTTCGGTCGCCCTGGTGCCAAGGCCGCGCTGCTATCGGCCGTGACTCTGGTGGCAGTCTTCGAGATCAACGGCACGCGCGCCACACTACGCTACTGGCGGAACAGCGACACGCTCTGGCACCACATCCTCGAAGTCATTCCCGACTCCCATGCGCTGAGGGAGAAGTACGGGGTCCTGCTTTCCAACCAGGAAAGGTACGTCGAAGCGATTCCGCAGCTACGTCTGGCTGTCGAGCTAGACCCGACGAACGGCGAGAATCGTCACAATCTTGGCCGAGCGCTCCGGCGAGTGGGTCAACTCGATGCCGCACTCCCGGAACTCGCAACCGCCGCCTCTCTGGTTCCGAGTGAGCCCGAATACTCCCGCGAGCTGGCGCTGGCGTTGCGCAAGGCTGGGAAGCTGACCGAAGCCGAGTCGGCGTACAACCAAGTGCTCCGCCTGAACCCTCGCGATGCTGATGCGCTCGGACAGGGGGGCACGCTGCTCGCCCTCCGCGGTGAAAGCAGACAGGCGCTCGAGATGGCCCACAGGGCCGTGTTACTGGAGCCGCAGAACGCCCGCACTCACTTTACCCTTGCGGTGATCCTCCTCCATGTCAGCGGTGTGGACGGCGAAGTCATCGACCAACTGCGGCAGGCGGTGAGATACCAGCCCGATTGGGCCGAGGCGTACAACGAACTTGCGTGGGTGTTGGCCACAAACCCGGACTCGGCCATTTTCGATCCAGGCGAGGCGCTGCAGCTCGCGCAGCGGGCGGTGGAGCTCTCCGATCGGAAGGACCCCGGCATTCTCGACACCTACGCCGCTGCCCAGGCCGCGGCGGGGCAGTTCGCTCCGGCGGTCGAGACCGCCCGGGACGCGGCCAGGCTCGCGGCGAGCCTCCAGGCCGACTCGTTGGTTCTGGCCATCCACAGGCGCATCGCGATCTACCAGCGGGGGCTCCGATTCACGGAGGACCGCCGGGGTCGCTCCGGGAGTCGGTGATCGGCTGTCCATCGTGCAGGTCCGGGGCCCGCAGTTAGCCCCGCATTGCCCGCCCCCACCCCCTTCGCTATTCTCCCCGCCCCATGTCCGAACCCACGCCGCACGCCCTGCCCAGCGCGGGGTGGATCGAAGTCATCGTCGGCAGCATGTACAGCGGAAAGACCGAGGAGCTGATCCGCCGGCTGCGTCGCGCTCAGATCGCCCGTCAGCGGGTCGAGATCTTCAAGCCGGTCATCGACGACCGCTACGCCAAGGA
>CAYONG010000008.1:0-4236 GCA_964405235.1 uncultured bacterium
GTCGACCTCAATCGTGACCTGCTGCCCGGTCGCGATGGACGTGATGTCGTTCTCATCGACGTTGACCTGGGCCTCCATCTCCTTGAGGTCGGCGATCACCAGGATCACGTCCTTCTGGAACTGGGAGCCGATCGCGATCTCGCCGGTTTCCTTGTTGAGCGCGATGATCGTGCCGGCCATGGGCGCATAGATCGTCGTCTTGGACAGGTCGTCACGGGCCTGCTTGAGGGCCGCCCTGGCCTGCTCGATCTGATCCATCGCCGATTTGTAGCGCGCCACTTCGACCTGATAGGCGGCCTGCTTGGTCTCGAAGGTCGACTGCGATTCCAGCCCGTGAGCCTGCAGATCCTTGGACCGGCCGAACTCCTTTTCGGTCTTGCTCATGTTCTCGCGCACCAGGGCGGCGTTGGCCTGCGCGGAGCTGACGCTGGCCTCGGCGCTCTCGACCGCCGCGACGTACCGCTCACGGTCCAGTCCCACCAGGAACGCCCCCCGCTCGACCCACTGCCCTTCCACCACCGGCAGCTTGATGATCTTGCCGCTCACGTCGGCGCTGATCTCGACCTGGATCTCGGGCTGGATCTTCCCGGTCGCGCTCACCGTCTGCACGATCTTACGGCGGTCGACCTTGCCGGTCTGCACCTCGAGCGGCTTGACGCGCCGGCCGTTGAGGACCACGGCTCCCACCACGCCGACCACGACCAGGGCGGCAATACCGATCCACAGCGGCTTTCGCTTCATCTGTCGGGGCCTCACGTGGGAAATGGTGGACAGAGGCTCGAGGTCCGGGCCAGCCGTGCCCAGGGCCCTTACGTTTTGCTTCAGCCAAAGGTTACGGCGTGGCCGGCGATCGGGCAACGTCAGCGCCTCTCGCGGGAACCCGCCATCTCGCCTCGGGCGAAGCGCAAGCCCGTCCTATTGTAGGTGCTTTCGGCCGCCGACAGTGCGACGCTCCGCAGCGTAGAGGCTAGGGAGCGGGCGCTTCTCGGAGGTGGCCGTGACAAGAACCGCGCTGGCTCTCGTGTTGGTTGCCGTTCCCCTCGCCGCTCCGCTCGCTCGGGCTCAGACCCCGCCGGCGTTCGTTCTCCAATGGGGATCGGCGGGAAGCGACGACGGCCAGTTCATCTACCCGCTCGGGTTGGCTGTGGATGGTCCCGGAAACGTCTACGTCGCCGACCAGCTCGGTCATCGCATACAGAAGTTCGACAACAACGGAGTCTTCCTCACCAAGTGGGGGACGCACGGCACGGGTGACGGTCAGCTCGGGAACCCGGCCGATGTGGCGGTCGGACCCAACGGACACGTCTACGTCACGGAGATCGACAATCACCGCGTCTCGGAGTTCACGGACGCGGGGGTGTTCGTCCGCAAGTGGGGCTCGTCCGGGGTCGGTCCCGGACAGTTCGATTTCCCCTACGGGATCGAAGTGGACCACGGCGGGAACGTCTACGTGACCGACAAGTTCATCCCAAGGGTCTCCAAGTTCTCCGGCGACGGGACGTTTCTCGATAGTTGGAGCCTCCAGCCGGGCGCCAGCCCAGGGGGGATCGCGTGCGATGCCGCGAACAACGTCTACATCGCCGACTCGTACTCCGAGAACGTTCTGGTGTTCAGCAGCGCCGGCGCGCCCATTACCTCATGGCCGGTCTCGGGCGATCACCCGGGCTGGTACACCGTCCCTCAGTTCCTGACAGTTACCTCATCAGGGGTCGTTTGCGTCTCCGACGGCCCTTGGGTGGGAGCCTACACGCTTGCCGGCGACTTCATCACCGAGTGGGGTGGGCCCGGCGCAGGGCCCGGACAGTTTCAGGGTTCCACGCTGGGTATCGGGCTCGATGGAACGGGGAACCTCTTCGTCGTGGATTTTGGGGAATCGAGCATCTCGAAGTTCGGCGGCGGCGTGGTGCCGGTGAGAGGTTCAAGCTGGGGCCGCCTGAAGTCGCTCTATCGATAAGCAGGACCGTGCCGGCCCACAGCCGGCGCGTGCAGCACACGCCGCGCCGTCACCGCCCCGTCCCCGGCGCGGTGGCGACGAACGTGTCGCACACCCCGGCCGTCCTCCACGGGGACAGGATGAGAGTGTCGCGCGCCGCGAAGCGGATGAAGTAGCGCCGCCGGCCGCCGCCGGCGTCGGGGACCAGCACCAGCACCGCGGCCGGATCGTCCAGGCTCCCGTTGGAGGACAGCTCGAACCGGCCCCGGCTCTCGCCCCCCGCGGCATCGCGCGAGAGATACCAGCCCCCGCGCCGGAATTGGAGCGCCGACGGGTGCCCGACCGGGGTACGGCGGATCGGTGCGCGCGACCACTCGCCCATGACGGCGTTCCAGTGCGCGCTCGAGCGCATCGAGTCGGGCATCACGGGATGGGGATCGGCGGATCGCATCCAAGCTTCCTCGAACGGCACCTCCACCCGGATCCACCCCGCCACCGGCCGGCCGTCCCGCATCGCGGGGCGGAAGCCCCAGTGCCGGACCGCCCGCACTGCCGCGCTGTCGAACGAAGCCCTGAGCGGCCGGGTGAGCACGTCGAGCCGGGTCGAGTAGGGCTCCACCTCGATCCTCTCCGGACGGCCCTGCGCGGTCACCCGCACCCGGAGCGCCACGCGAGTCGCGAGGCCGGTCCCGCGCGCCCAGGCTGGGTACTCCGCCTCGACCCGCTCGATCACCGCGGGGGCCGCGGCGGTCCCGGTCGCGACGAGAACCACCCAGAGTAGGGCGCTCACCGCGGTCCCCGGAGCGGGTTGGGCTTCGCGCACGGGGGTCGGCCCTCGCCTGGCCGGTGGGCATTTCGGACATCAGCGGACTGTGTCAGAGTCGTGCCAGAACCATCGGGCTACATCAGTTCAGATCTGCCCGAACGGTTCGATCGGCTCTGATGTTAGCGGCATCGATCGCACAGTTCGCGTCGATCGCGACATGCTACCCTGCCCAGATTTGACGGCACAACAGCCCGTGAGGCTCACGCGCCCGCCGCTTCCGGATAGAGCCGCTCGAACTCGGGATCACCGTGGAGGAGCGCGAGGTCGGGGTCTCGGCGCGCCCAACCCCCGTCCTGCCAGCCGGCCTCCCAGGCCTTCTTCAACGCCTCGATCGCCTCGGGCTTCCGGCGCAAACGGCCGTACGTACAGGCCGCGTTGTAGAGCACCGTGGCCGCGTTCGACCGCATGGCCATCGCGAGGCTCAGCTCGCGCACGGCGTCGTCCGCACGTTCCAAACCAGCGTAGCTGGCAGCCAGCAGCACGCGGGCGCGGGCGTCCTCGGGGAACTTCGTGAGGTGGGCTTCCAGGACCTGCATCTGGTGCTGCATGGTGTTTCGGGCCGCGTCCTTCTTTCCGAGGGCCTCGAACGCGTTGCCGATGGGCACGTAGACGTTGTAGTCCTCGCCGGAGGCGGAAATCGCCGCCTCCGCCATGTCCGCGATCTCCTGGTACTTGCCCGCGGCGAAGAGGACCCGGCCCAGCAGGTGGTAGCCTCCCTCGACGTCTGGCCTTTGCTCGATCGCCTGCCGAACGCGCGGGATGGCCTCGTCGTACTTCTCCTCGGCGTAGAGGATCCACGCCTCGGCCACCCGAATTTCCGGCGAGTCGCCGCCCAAAGCGCTCGCCCGCCGGCTCGCGGCCTTAGCCCGCTCGATCCAGGTCGGGGTGCGCGCCGAGCGGTAGTAGGTCTCTGCGCACACGTTGGCGATGGCGGCGTGGGCGAGCGCGAAGCCGGGGTCCATCGTGACCGCGCTGTCGAACATCTGCAGCGCGAACTCCGCGTCCTGATGCGTCATCCGGCGCGCGTAGCTCTTGCCGCGCAGGTACAGGTCGTAGGCCTGGAGGTTGTCGGTGGGCTTGGCGGCGAGGGCGGCCTGCTCCTGGGGCGAGAGGGTGATCCGGAGCGCCTCCGCGATCTTGCGCGCGATCTCGTCCTGGACCTCGAAGACGTCCGCCATCTCGCGGTCGTAGCGCTCGGACCACACGAGTGAGTCCGTCTGCGCGTCCACGAGCTGCGCGGTGATCCGCAGCCGGTTGCCGGCCCGCCGGATGCTGCCCGCCAGCACGACGGCCGCCCTGAGCTGCTGCCCGACTTGGGCCGCGGTGACCGACTTGTCCCGGTACGGGAGGACCGTAGGGCGCGAGAGGATCCTGAGGCCCTTGATCTTCGACAGCTCCGTGATGATGTCCTCGGTCACGCCGTCGCGGAGGTACTCGTCCTCCTTGACCCCGGAGAGGTTTTCGAAGTAGAGGACGG
>CAYONG010000009.1:0-9752 GCA_964405235.1 uncultured bacterium
ACGTAGGCGGAATGTTCCGCGTGGTTGTCGAAATTGAGCACCGCGCCCACGTCGTGGAGCAACGCGGCGTAGTGCAGCAGATGGCGGGTCTCCGGCGGCAGCCGGTGCACGCGACGCAGGTTGTCCCACAGCGTCAACGCCAGCAGCGCCACGTGCCGTGGATGCGGGCCGTACTCCCGCAGCTTGCCCAGGAGCTGCACGACGCTGCGCAGCCGCAGGTCCTCGATCGGGGCGAGCTCCTTCACCTCGGTGGGGTTGCTGGCGATGAAGTCTGTGACCAGCCCCTCACGTACGCCGTAGTCGGAGATCGTGATGTCGTCGGCGTCCATGCTCTCGAGGACGTGCAGGAGCGCCAGCGCGCCGGGCACGATGATCTCCGCCCGCCGCGCGTCCAGCCCGGGGAGTTGCTCCCGCTCGGACAGCGACATGCGCGACAGCCGTCGGGTGAGCCGGCGCAGCGCCTCGCGACGGAGTCGGTAGCCGTTGATCTGCGGCACCGCGGCGCCGTGGGCCTCCCAATGGTCCAATTGGGCGAGCGCGTGGATGGATCCGGAGGACCCGTAGACACGACGGGGGCGCAGGCGTAGAGCGCGCTTGATGGACGGCGCCGCCTCCCGGCGGATGTGGCGGCGAAGGCGGGACAGGTCGCCGCGCGACGGGGGGTCGGATTCCAGGAACAACTCGGCGAGCCGCAGGGCCCCGAGCGGCGCACTCGCCGCCTGCTGAAGCCGGTCGCGGTCCCCGACCACGAGCTGCATGCTGCCGCCACCGATGTCCACGATGAGCGCCGGCTTGGATCCGAGCTGGAGCGCGGCCTTGACCGCCAGATAGATGAGCCGCCCCTCCTCGTCGGCCGGGATCACCCGGGGTGAGATGCCCGCCCGAGCGCGTGCCTCGTCCACGAACGTCCCGCCGTTGCTCGCCTCCCGGACCGCCGCCGTGGCGGCGCACAGGATGCGGTCAGACCGCAGTCGGCGGGCCAGCTGCACGAAACGGGTCAGGGCCTCCACCGATCGGCGGATCGCATCCCGCCTCAGGCGGCCCGAATGGAACGAGCCCCGCCCGATCTGCACGACTTCACGCTCCCGATCCACGACCTCGAAGGCCCCCGGAGAGATCGTGTCCGCGACGACCATGTGGATCGAGTTGGTGCCGATGTCGATGGTGGCGATGCGCATCCGTTCCTCCCGAGGGCAGCAGCATACCCGCAATGCCGCGCTCCGAGAGGGCAGACCGGCACCGGGTCGGTGGATCCGTCACGAATTCCACCGGCCGTCATCTCGCGTTCACCGCGCCGCAACATCGAGGCGCCATGCTCTCTCCCCGCGGGTCGCCCCGCGCCCTGACCGGAGCCGCACGGGCCGGAACGGAGACCCGCGCCGCCGGAGGATGTGTGCACGAGCTCGTGATGGTGATCGAAGACGAGAAGGAAATCCGCGAGCTCATCCGCTACAACCTGGAGCGCGAGGGGTTCCGCGTGACCGCGGCGGCGGACGGGGAAGAGGGTCTGCGGCGGCTCAACGCGTCCCGCCCGGACGCGGTGGTGCTGGACCTCATGCTCCCCGGGCGTAACGGCCTCGAGGTGCTGCGTGAGGTGCGCGGCAGCCCCGCGACCCGGGACCTGCCCGTGATGGTGCTCACGGCACGCTCGGCCGAGATGGACCGGCTGCTGGGATTCGAGAACGGGGCCGACGACTACCTGACCAAGCCCTTCAGCCCGCGCGAGCTGGTGGCGAGGCTCCGCGCCCTGATGCGCCGGTCGAGGCCGGCCGAGGCCGTGGGCGCGATCGTGATCGGCGAGCTGCGTGTGGACTCGCTCGCCCGCGAGGCGTCGCGCAGCGGCATTCCGATGGCGCTCACGCCGCGCGAATTCGAGCTGCTCGAGTTCCTCGCCCGGCACCCGGGGCGCGTCCTGTCCCGCGAGGAGCTTCTGCGCAAGGTCTGGGGATACGACTACGTCGGCGAGACGCGCACCGTCGCGGTGCACGTCGGGCGGCTGCGCACCAAGCTCGGCGACGCGGGCCGGCTCATCAGGACGGTGACGGGAGCCGGCTACAAGCTGATTCTGCCGGACGCCGGCAGGCATTGAGCACCGCGGGAGGAGGGTTGCCTCAGGTCGCGCCGGGCATCGAAGCCGAGAAGGACAGCCGGGCGCCGGTCCAGCGCGCCGCTCCGAGCCGCACCGAGGGCGCGATCGGGATCTGTGACCTGCGGGTTGACCCGCTCACGCGGGCGGCCACGCACAAGGGTGGTCCCCTCATGCTGAGCCCGATGGAATTCGAGCTGCTCGTGTTCCTGGCACGGAACCCGGGCCGCGCATTCTCACGGGAGCAATTGCTGCGCAACGTGTGGGGCCTCGACCCCGTCGGACACAGGCACGTGGTCGCGGTGAACATCGGGTGGCTGCGCGCGAAGCTGGGCGACCCGGGACGGCTGATCCAGTCGGTCGTCGGGGGCGGCTACCGGCTGGTGGCGCCACACCGGGCGCGGCCCTGATGCACCCGGCGCCTGGACGCTGAGCGGCCGGCCCACTACCCTGCGCGGTCGGGTCATGTCCCTTCAGCCCCTCCGGAGCCGATCGCGATGGTGTTCTCCCTGCGCGAGCGACTGCTCGCCGCCCACGCGGTCCTGATCGTTGCCGCGCTCGCCATCATGACCGTGATGGCGAGTCATGAGCAGCGACAGTGGTTGATCGAGCGCCAGCAGGCGGGCCTCGAGCGGGCCGCGATCCGCACGGCGGTGGCGATCGCCAGGGATACCGCCGCCGCCCCGGAGCGCGCGGCGGAGCTGGCCGATTCGCTGGGCCGCGCGCTCGGTCTGCGGGTCACCCTGATCGACGCGTCAGGCCGGGTTCGCGGCGACTCCGACGTGGCCCGCGAGGTGCTTGCTTCGGTCGAGAATCACGCGAGTCGCCCCGAGTTCCGTGCGGCCCTCTCGGACCGGGTGGGTCGGGCCGTACGATCCAGCCGTACGGTCGGGCGCGACCTCATCTACGTCGCAGTGCCGCTCCCGCGGCCGGGCGAGCTGGCGGCCCTGCGCCTCGCGGAGCCGCTGGCGCTGGTCGACGACCTCAGGGCTGCGCTCCTGCGCCAGTCGCTGCTGGCCGCGGCGATCGCGCTGCTCATCAGCGTGCCGCTCGCCTATCGACTCGCGAAGAACCAGTCCCGCCGGGCTCGCGATCTGGCCCAGGTGGCCTCGCTGATCGGGGCGGGGGGCGCTGCGCCGCGCGCCCGGGAGCTGCCGGCCGACGAGCTGGGCCGCCTCGGTGCCGCGCTCAACACCATGGCGGGGGAGTTGCGGGCCCGCCTGCAGGCGCTCGAGCGGGCGCGCGACGAGCGCGAGCGCATCCTCGCGCACATGAGCGACGGTGTGGCCCTGATCGATGCCGACGGCCGGCTGGTGCATGCGAACCAGTCGCTGGCAGGGATCCTCGGCGCGCCGCTGGCGCCCGCCGCGGGCACCCCGTTCCAGGAGTTCGCGCGCTCCCCCGAGCTGGTGGACCTGGTGCGCGCGGCACGCTCGGGCCGCCAGCCCCTCGAGCTGGAGTTGAGGCTTTGGACGCCGCGGCATCGTCGCGTGCGCGCCACCGCGACCCGCCTGCGTGGCGAGGAGGACGGCTCCGTGATCCTCGTTCTCCACGACATGACCGAGGTCGAGCGGCTGAACCAGGTGCGCCAGGACTTCGTCGCCAACGTGTCGCACGAGCTGAAGACCCCACTCACGTCGTTGCGCGGGTACGCCGAGACGTTGCTCGATGGCGGGCTCGAGGACGTCGAGCACCGCGAGGGGTTCGTGCGCATCATCCGCGACCAGGCGACACGGCTGCAAAGCCTGGTGGACGACCTGCTCTCGCTCGCCGATCTCGAGCGGCCGGACATGCGGCTGCGCCGGGAGTCCTTCGATCTGCGCGAGGCGGTCGAGCGGCAAATCGCGACCCTGCACGCGCGCGCCGCGCAGGGGGACCTCACCCTCGAGCTCGAGCCGGGCCCACCCGCCATGGTGCTGGCGGATCGACTCCGCATCGACCAGGTCATCGCCAACCTGCTGGACAACGCCATCAAGTACACCGAGCGGGGTGGCGTTCGCGTGCGCCTCGGCCGCGCGGGGACGCGCGTCTCGTGCGAGGTCGAGGACACCGGGCCGGGCATTCCGGCCGAGGACGTGTCGCGGATCTTCGAGCGTTTCTATCGCGTGGATAAGGCGCGCTCGCGCGAAAAGGGCGGCACGGGGCTGGGGCTCTCGATCGTGCGTCACATCCTCGCGCTCCACGGCGGCCGCGTGGCGGTCGAAAGTGTCGTCGGCGGTGGGAGCACCTTCCGCTTCGACCTGCCGCCGGCGCCGGATGGCCCCGCCGCCGGCGCGTGAGCGGGCATTTCGCACGCATTTGGAGCGCCTCCCCCCCTCGCAAGCGCCCACCACTCGGCAATTAACACCACGGAAACATGGCGGAGATTCCACGGCAATCGCGGCCGCCTAGGATTCCTCCCGGATCCAGTGGGGATGCACGGCGCGGGAATGGCCCGCCGCCGGGTCCCAGGGATCCGAACGGAGGCAAAGGTGACGATGTTCACACGGTGCGTCGCCCTGGCACTGTTTCTCGCGGTGGGCCTCACGCCCATGGCGGGTCACGCTCAGGATCAAGCGACGCCGCCAGCGGATGACGCACGAAAGCTCGAGGAGATGCACGGCCGGCTCGAGGGCATGACCGAACAGCTCCAGACGCTACAGACCGACACCGACAAGCTCAAGAAGTTCAAGTTCTCGGGCTACCTCCAGGCGCGCTGGGAGACGGCGGAGAACAAGAACGACAGCGTCCGGGTGACCGGCACGCCGCCGGTCGTGACCCCGGCCAACACCGAGCGCTTCTACATCCGCCGCGGGCGGCTCAAGATGACCTATGACTCGAGCCCGCTCAGCCAGGCGGTGATCTACTTCGACGGCGGCACCGACCGGACCGTCCGGTTGCTCGAGGCCTACGTCACCCTGCTCGACCCGTGGACCCCGCTCCACCAGCACGCGCTGACCATGGGCCAGATGAACGTGCCGTTCGGGTACGAGATCGAGCGCTCATCGAGCGTCCGCGAGCTGCCCGAGCGCTCACGCGCCGAGAACGTGCTGTTCGCCGGCGAGCGCGATCGGGGCGTCAAGCTGGTGAGTCAGTGGACGCCACAGTTCGAGACCGTGGTCGCGGTCATGAACGGCGGCGGCGTCAACCACCCCGACTTCGCCAACACCGACCCGACCCGCAGCAAGGACATCATGGCGCGGGCGCGCTTCTCGCAGGGCACGGTGGATGGTGCGGTCTCGTACTACGACGGGCGCAATGTGACGCCCCTCACCGGACCCGACGTGCTGACGGACAAGACCCGTCTCGGTCTCGATGCGCAGGTGTTCTACGAACTGCCTGCGATCGGCGGAGGGTCGCTCAAGGGCGAGTTCTACCGCGGCAAGGAGATCAACCCGGACTCGGTGAGGACCATGACCACGTCGAGCTCCGCCAGCCCGAGGCTGCTGGCCGCGAGCTCCGACCCGGCGCACTTCGCGACCGATTTCATCGGCTGGTACGCGATGTGGGTGCAGAGCCTGGGCGAGAAGCTGCAGCTCGCCGCCCGCTACGACGTGTACGACCCGAACAAAGAACTCGATCTGGACCACTACAAGCGCGTCGGCGTGGGGCTGAACTTCTTCTACGACGGTTTCACGCGCGTGAGCGTGTCCTACGACGCGCCCACCACCCGCCCCGGGCCCTCCGGCTCGACTCGCTTCAACGCGGCCAGCCCGGCCGGCCGTAGCGCCGACCCCAACGACAATCTCTGGACCGTCCAGGTCCAGCACAAGTTCTAGCCCGAAACAGGAGGGACGATCATGCGACGCACACGACAGATCCTCACCGCCACGCTCCTCGTGGCCGCCATCGCCGGCCCCGCGCACGCGGCGCGCGGCCTCACGGTCAAGGGCTCGGACACCATGGTGATCCTGGGCCAGCGCTGGGCCGAGCAGTACATGAACGCCAACCCCGGAAAGATCATCCAGGTCACGGGTGGCGGCTCGGGCACCGGCATCGCGGCGCTCATCAACGGCACCACCGAGATCTGCATGGCCTCGCGGGCGATGAAGCCCGACGAAAGGCGCAAGCTCCGCGACCGCTATCAGACCATGGGCGTCGAGATCCCGGTGGCGAAGGACGGGCTCTCGATCTTCCTCAACGAGCGGAACCCGGTGAAGGAGCTCTCGTTCGCTCAGCTTCGCGACATCTATACCGGCGCCATCACGAACTGGAAGCAGCTCGGTGGCCCGGAGGCCCCGATCGTGCTCTATGGCCGCGAGAACAGCTCCGGAACCTACGTCTACTTCAAGGACCACGTGCTGCTCGGGCGCGACTACTCACCGCGCTGTCAGACCCTGCCGGGCACGGCCGCGGTGGTGAACGCGGTGGCCAAGGACCCGAACGGGATCGGTTACGGCGGCGCCGGGTACGCGAAGGGGGTCAAGGAGTGCGCGGTGAAGAAGGACGCCGCGAGTCCGGCGGTGCTGCCGACGGCAGCGACAGTCAAAGACGGCAGCTACCCGGTGACCCGCGACCTCTACCTCTACACGCGCGTGAAGCCGGCGGGCGAAGCGAAGAAGTTCATCGACTGGGTGCTCTCGAACGAGGGACAGTCGCTCGCCACCCAGGTCGGCTACTTCCCGGTCCGCTGACGGCGCGTGATGCCGGCGCCGAACAGGTCCCCCGCGTCCGCCGCGCACGAGCTGCGTCCGCTCGTGCATCGCGCGCGGTCGCGGTCGCGGGGGCTGCGCCTGCGTGAGGCGGCGATCGACGGCATCCTGCGCTTCTGCGCGTTCAGCGCGGTGGCGGGACTGTTGCTCATCATCGTGTTCGTCATGCGCGAAGCCCTGCCGGTGCTGTTCGACGCCGAGACGCGCAAGGAGGCGAGCCTGGCCGCATTCTTCGCCACTCCGCTCTGGCAGCCGGTCGGCGACGTGCCCAAGTACGGGATCACGCCGCTGCTGATCGGCACGCTCAAGGTGGTCGTGGTCGCGATGGCATTCGCCATCCCCGTGTCGGTCATGGCGGCAGTGTTCGCGTCGGAGTTCGCCCCGGCGCGGGTACGCGAGGTGCTCAAGCCCGTGGTCGAGCTGCTGGCGGGCATCCCGTCGGTGGTGCTCGGCTTCTTCGCGCTCATCGTGCTTGCCTCGTGGGTTCAGTCCGTGACCGGGGCGGTCTCGCGGCTCAACGCGCTCAACGCCGGCTTCGCCCTGGGCCTCGGCGTCATCCCGACCATCTTCAGCGTGTGCGAGGACGCGCTCAGGGCGGTGCCCCGCTCGTATCGGGAAGCCTCTCTTGCGCTCGGCGCCTCGCGCTGGGCCACCGCATGGAACGTGACCCTGCCCGCCGCCGGCGCCGGAGTATCGGCCGGCATCCTGCTGGGTCTTGCGCGAGCGGTGGGTGAGACCATGATCGTGCTGATGGCCTCGGGCAACGCCGCGATCATCTCCGGCACACCGATGGATTCGGTGCGCACGCTATCGGCGAGCATCGCCGCCGAGCTGGCCGAGGTGGTGGTCGGCAGCCCGCACTACTCGACGCTGTTCTTCCTGGGCGGGATCCTGTTCCTGACCACCTTCGTCATCAACATTTTCGCCGGTCTGTTCGTGGACCGTCTGCGCCAACGGCTGGCGGGCGCATGAGCGCGACCGCGCTGGCATCCACCCTGCGCCCGCTCGTCAAGGAGCGTCCCCGCGACCTGGCCGGGCCCGGCTTCACCGCGCTGACCGGCCTGGCGGCGGGCCTGATCGTGCTCATGGTGGCGATCATCCTCGGCAACGTCGCATGGTTCGGCACCCGCACGCTCACCTGGGAGTTCCTGAGCAGCGCGCCGAAGCACGGGATGACGGCCGGCGGCATCTTCCCTGCCATCTTCGGCACCGTCGCGCTGGTGCTCCTGATGGTCGTCGCGCTGATACCGTTCGGCGTCGGCGCCGCCATCTACCTGCACGAGTACGCGCGGCCCGACGCGTGGTTCACACGCGCGGTGCGCTTCTCGGTGAACAACCTCGCCGGGGTTCCGAGCATCGTGTTCGGGTTGTTCGGGCTTGGTTTTTTCATCCAGTTCGTGGGAAGGCACATCGATCGCGCCGCGGGCCTCGACGTGGTGTGGGGCCAGCCGGCGCTCATCTGGGCGGCGCTCACGCTGGCGCTGCTCAACCTGCCGGTGGTCATCGTCACCGCCGAGGAGGCGCTGCGCGCCGTGCCGCGGGAGATGCGCGAGGCCGCGCTGGCGCTGGGCGCCACGCGGTGGCAGACCATCCGCACGGTGCTGATCCCGCAGGCGTTGCCCGGGATCATGACCGGCGCCATCCTCTCGGTGTCGCGCGGCGCGGGCGAGGTGGCGCCGATCCTCTTCACCGGCGCCGCCTACTACCTGCCCTACCTGCCGACCTCGCCTACCGACCAGTTCATGGAGTTGGGCTACCACATCTTCGTGCTCTCGACACAGTCTCCCGACGTGGACGCGACCAGGCCGCTGCTCTACGGTACGGTCCTCGTCCTGCTGCTGCTCACGCTGCTTCTCAACCTGACCGCCATCCTGTTGCGGGCGCGCATGCGCTCCCGCCTGGCAGGGACGGGATGACGATGGCGAACGGAGCCCACGTGGGGAACGCCCCGGAGCCTGGACCCGTGCCCACCCACCGGCCTGAGACCACGGCTTCGGAGTCGACGTTTGCTGCGGTGCCGGGCACCGTGATCGCGGGCGCCCCGCCGCCGATGCTGGGTACGCGCGACTTCAGCCTCTTCTATGGCGCCCACCAGGCGCTCAAACGGGTGAGCCTCGAAGTCGCGCCGCACTCGGTGACCGCCATCATCGGCCCCTCGGGCTGTGGCAAGAGCACGCTGCTCCGGTCGTTCAACCGCATGAACGACCTGATTCCCGGCGTCCGCACCGAGGGCGAGATCCGCCTCAACGGACGCCCGGTCGACGACGCGGATGTGGTGGAGCTGCGCCGCCGCGTGGGCATGGTGTTCCAACGCCCCAACCCGTTCCCCAAGTCCATCTTCGACAACGTCGCTTTCGGGCTGCGGATGCTGGGGCTCAAGGACCGCGGCGAGCTCGAGGCCAGGGTCGAGGTGAGCCTGCGGCGGGCCGCGATCTGGGATGAGGTCAAGGACCGACTCGAGCGCTCGGCGTTCCAGCTCTCGGGCGGCCAGCAGCAGCGCGTGTGCATCGCCCGCTGCCTCGCGGTCGAGCCCGAGGTCATCCTGATGGACGAGCCTGCCTCGGCGCTCGATCCCACCGCGACCGCGCGCATCGAGGAGTTGGTGCTCGACCTCAAGTCCGCGTATACCATCCTGGTCGTGACGCACAACATGCAGCAGGCGGCGCGCATTTCGGACCACACGGCGTTCATGCTGAACGGCGAGATGATCGAGCACGACGAGACTCCGAGGCTCTTCACCAGCCCGCGACAGAAGCTGACCGAGGACTACATCACCGGCCGATTCGGCTGATCACGACGCGGCACCCGCCGCCAGGGGGGACAGAGGACAGGATGGAACGGCACTTCGATCAGGAACTCGAGCAGCTCAAGAGCCAGCTGCTCCTCATGGGTGGCCGCACCGAGGCGATCATTCAGAAGTCGGTGGAAGCCCTAAAGCGCCGCGACGCCTCGCTCGCCAAGACCATCTTCGACGACGATCACGCAATTGACCGGCTCGAGATCGACATCGAGGAACGCTGCGTCGGCCTGCTCGC
>CAYONG010000010.1:0-38428 GCA_964405235.1 uncultured bacterium
CTCCAGTCCTTGGACAGCAGCAGGTGGAGCATCTGGTAGCCGTGGCGCAACTCCTCGGCCATCACGCGCATCACCCAGAAGCGATCCTGGTCGTTGTCGGCCCGCTCGATCGTGCCCGCGTGCTGCTGGATGGATCCGAACTCGGTCGAGGCCTGGGCGCGGATGATCGCCAGCAGATGGCCGGCCTCCTCCTCGCTGAGCTGTTCGGGGTCCAGGCGCTTCTGCTCGCCCTTGTGCTCGCCGATCTGCACCACGTCGGGCGTGCCCAGCTCCATCTTGGCGCACAGGCAGAACCGCTCGTCGGTCGGGAAGTACTTCTCCCAGTGGTCGAGGAGTGTCTGGTGGTCCTTGAAGTTGTGGCGCGCCCAGTGCTCGACCGCGCCGTGGTAGCGCTTCTCGAGGGTGACCTGCTCAACCTTCATCGCACTTCCCGCGCGGGTTCGTCCAGCCGCATCTCGAGCGCCTCCAGCGGAGACGGAGTCAGGCCCAACGCGCCCAGGAAGCCCGTGAGCCCCGCGTCGCCGCGGTCCACCAGGGTGCGCACCGTGCGGGCGCCCCCGGCCCGGAAGTGGTCGACCATGGCCGTGAACATCCGGCGACCCAAGTCGTGCCCGCGGTGGTCGGGGTCGATCCCGAAGCGCTCGATCCAGCCGCTCGGCTCCTCGAGGCCGAACTCACCCGCTCGCAGATCGCCGAGCATGAAACCCACGACTTTGCCGTCCGCCTCGGCCACCTGGGAGGCCCCCGGATCGCGCCGGAGGTAGAACCCCACCCGCCGCTCCCAGATGTCGGGCCGGTAGGTGCCGCTGATGCGCTCGTCGATCCTGACGATGGCGCTGATATCCAGCTCGTCGAGGGGGCGGATCCGGGTTTTGGCCTGGGTGCCGGGCATGAAACTCTCCTAAGAGTATTCTCGTTAGATGTCGAGGCGGAAGCAGATTAGCAGGTTTTCCACGACGGCGGCAGGGACGGCCGCGGGGTGACATCCCCCCTTCAGTGCCTGTGCCATCCCGCTAAACCAATATGAGAAGGCAAGTTCCGGAATCGGGAGCGAGAAAAAACCGTTGAATTGCCCCTCGTTGGCCCGGTATCCTCTACGCACGCTTCAACATGAAGCCCATCGCCTGAAACGCAGCATCCGGGTTTGTGTTTCGTGAGAGTTTCGGCCGTGCGGGTCGAGGCCCCCAGCCTCCAGCCAATCTCGGCGCCTCATCGTCGCGTAATAGACCGTTCTCGTGTGAAGGAGCGCCATGACCTTTCGATACGCAGTCGCCGTTCTCGCCACGGTGGCAATGCTGGCAATCGCGGGCGGCGCAGCGGCACCCGCGAGCGCGCAGGGAGATTTCGATACGCCGACGCTCACGCTCGGTGTGACCGGTCTCGCCCGGCAGACGCTCACCGTCACCGCCGGTCCCAGCGGCACGCCATCCGGATTCACGCTCTGGTGGATGAAGAAGTCGGATTTCATCGCCAGCAACGGCGCGTGGTGGCTCTACGGCGACCCGAGGCAGGGCGAGGCGTCGTTCACGGGCACACCGACGCTGAACACCAACGGCGGCCAGTACACGACCTTCGTTCTGGGACCCAACGAGTCCATCGAGGTCGAGATCGGTGACCTGCTGGACGAGTCGGGCGTGACCGTGACCGGTTGGCGCTCCTCGTGGGGCGGCGAGCTCGAGTACGGCACCCAGTACGTCTTCTGCGCGTTCGCCAACGCCAGCGCGACGGTCTACCAGAGCGGCTTCACCGAGAACTTCGAGACGACGACGATCCAGACCCAGGACTGCACGTTCACCCAGGGCTACTGGAAGAACCACCCGGAGGCGTGGCCGGCCTTATGTCTCCCGATGACCCTCGGGGGCAACTCCTACACGCAGGCCGAGCTGCTGCAGATCTTCAACCAGCCCGTGCAGGGCAACGGCGCGATCTCGCTCGCGCACCAGTTGATCGCGGCGAAGCTCAACACCTGCCAGGGCGCGAACCCCGCGGCCGTGGCCGCGTGTGTCACCGCGGCGGATGTGCTCCTGTCGGGCTGTGGCGCCAACTTGATCCCGCCGCTCGGCAGCTGCAGCCTGACGCCGGGCAGCACGAGCGCTAATACGCAGTGCATGGACAACTACAACAACGGCGTCACCGGCCCCGGGCACTGCCCCGTGACGCCGACGAAGAAGGTCACCTGGGGCGAGCTGAAGGTGCTCCACCGGTAGTGAAGTGAACGCCCGGTCCGGGCGACCGGGCGCGGCGGTACTCGAGCGGGGACGCTCCACGGCGTCCCCGCTCTTCATTTCGGCAGGGATCGCCGTCGGACCTCCCTTCTTCGACCCGGCCAGTCGTGACCCCGAGTGCCAGACCGATCCCGGCCGGTCGCGACCCCTGGGGTCCGGCCGTCCCGCCGGGCCATCGCCCCCGGGTGATTGACCCCTCACCGAGCGGGACCTATTGTTCGATTCCATAGCCAGCGAGCAGGCGCCCGGTCGCGGCCTCCATGCGTCGGCTGGGAGCGCACTCTGCTCGCGAAGGAGCCATGAGCCCGGGCAACCCGAACTCCCGCGGCGTCCCTTCCCGTCGACTGCTCGTCGTTCCGGCGGTATTCATCCTGCTGGTGGCGCTGACCCCATGGCTGGCCGAGTTCTACGAGCAGGGCGGCTGGCCGCGGCAGGCCCGAGCGTTTACCACCGAGCTGACGGTCTCCGGACTGACGCTGGTGCTGGGCTGGTGGATCATCACCCTCATCCGCCGCGAGCAGCGCTATGGCGTCCGCCACCTGGCCGAGCTCGAGCGGCTCACCCTGACCGACCCGCTCACCGGGCTCGGTAACCGGCGCGCGCTCGAGCGCGACCTGCCGCGGGCGCTCCGGCTCTCCGAGCGCATCGATGTGCCGCTGGCGCTGCTCTACATGGACATCGACCACTTCAAGCAGATCAACGATCTCAACGGACACGCGGTCGGAGACGACACGCTGCGGGTGCTGGGGGCCGTGCTGCGCTCGTCCTCGAGGTTGGGCACCGACATCGCCTACCGGGTGGGCGGCGACGAGTTCGTGATGACGCTGGTGACCGACCGGGTCGGCGCGGAGTTCGTCGCGCATCGCGCGGCACAGGACTTCTTCCAACGTTCACCGCGGCACTCGAGCATCAGCTTCGGCGTCGTGGTGTGGGACGGCAAGGCGAATGCCTCGGTGTTGCTCGACCAAGCCGACAGCCGGATGTACCAGAGCCGCTTCGGAAGCGCCTGGGTCCGTCAGCCCGCGTAGATTAGTGCGGGCCCGGTCCGCTCTCCGCGCCGGCCGGCGCGAGCCGGTGGACGATCCGCGGACCGGCAGGGGCGGTGCGCGTCCAGGGCCAGCGCCAACCGTTTGAACGCCGGGTCGCCGGCGGGTGAGCCCCGTTGCCGTTGGTCCCTTCGGACCGGTTCCACACCAGTCGGTGGGAGTCTCCGCGCAGGGCGTCGGCGAAATCGGCGTCCACCGCCTCGGCCGCCAGCCACGCCCCATCCCGCGCTCCCCGCTCTTCCTGCGCATCGGGACGCCGGGTCGCGCGATGCCGCTCGATCTGGTGCGCCAACCAGCCCACCATGCGCGGCCGCATGTCGGCAAGCATGTTGAAGCACTCGTGGCCGCCGTCGGGGTAGTAGAGCAGCTCGCGCGGACCGCGGCCGTCCTCGAAGATGCGCCACGCTTCGGTCCCGGGGGTGATGAGGTCGTGTCCGCCGCCCGCGACGATCAGCGGACAGCGCAGCCGCGGCAGCACCTCCGCCAGCGTGATGCGGTTGACCGAAGCACCCATCTCGCTCTCTTCGACGTTGTAGAGCGCCGCCAACTCCCGGCGCAGCGAGGCGAGCGTCACGTTCCAGTAGATGTCTGCCGAGTAAGGTGGGCTCACCGCCGCCACCGCCCGCACCCGCGTGTCGTGGGTGGCCATGCGGATCGCCAGGTAGCCGCCCAGGCTCATGCCGAAGAAGCCGACGGCGTCCGGATCCAGCTCGGGCGTGGCCTCGATCTGGTTCAGGATCGCGACCCCGACCGGGCGCGGCTCGGCCACCATCGACATACGATGCCAGGTGGCGCCAAGCCCCGGACCGTCGAACATGATGACCGCCATCCCGCGCTCGAGCATCGCCTCGCCCCACCAGTGCATCTCCTCCTTGACGCCGTTGGTGCCGTTCAGGAGCACCACCACCGGGGCCGGGCGCCTTCCGGGCGGCATCCTCAAGTAGCCCTGCATGCGGTGGCGCCGGAAGGTGACCTCAAACGGCACGGCGGGGAGATCGAAGAGCGGGGCCGCCTGCGCGTAGGCGCGCACGCAGCCGTCGTGGAGCGCGCGCTTGCGGCCGATATCGAGAAAGACGACGTACTGGGCAAAATTGTAGGCGGCCGACGCGCAGAGGAAGTGACGCGCCGCCGTCGCCCGCTGTCCGAGCGTGAGCGCGTCCCGCGCCCATTGCTCGTGCTCGCGGGCCAGGCTCTCCCACTCGTCCACCCAGGATTCGAGGCTGGTGACGCGGCACAGCACCCGGTCCAGGTCACGGGGCGAGACGCCGCCGTTGGTGAACTGGAGGCGCGCCCAGTCGGGCATGTGGCGGGCGATCCCCATGCGCAGGGTGAGACGCACGAATCCGGGCCGCAGGAGCTGGCTGCGCAGCACGTGAGGCGCCAGGAAGTCGACCCTTCCGCCCTTGACCGCCATCTCACACCCTCACGTGATCACTCGCGCACGTCGGCCGGGTTCCATCGGGATCCCGGGGGACCGGCGTCCGTTCTTCAGAGGTTGAACCGGCCCGTCCCGATTCGGGAAAGTTGCATCATGCATGCCACCGTGATCGTACTCCCAAGGATTCGGCCGCAATCCGGGTGACTTGATGGGAACCTGCATTCCGCGTGGTTCGCACGAGCACAAGTGGCGTGAGCGCCGCGATCGCCCGGCGCATGGGCGCCTTATCGGAGTTTCGCTGTTGGGTGTAGCGGCGACGCGACTGGGCGAACTCCCGCAGCGCGTGCGGTGACGATCATCGGCCGTGAACGCGGCCCGCTTCCATCGTCACCTCAGCGCGGTAGGCCGCGAGCAGCGTGTCCGCGACCGAGCGCCCCGGGATCGCCAGATCCTGAAGGGTGCCCACCGGGACGATCTCCTGCACCGTGTTGGTCAGGAACACCTCGTCGGCGGCGCGCAGATCGGCGAGCGTCAGGGTGCGCTCGCGGGCCGGGATCCCGGCCGCCGCGCACAACCCGAGCACCACCGCCCGGGTGATGCCCGGGAGGATCCCGGAAGTGAGTGGAGGGGTCAGGATCTCGCCCGCGATCACGGCGAACACGTTGCTCACCGCCCCCTCCAGCACCTCGCCCGCAGGGCTGACGAGCAGGGTCTCGTCCGCGCGCGCCGCCCGGGCCTCCTCGCGCGCCAGGTGGTAGGCGAGCCGGCTGGTGGTCTTGTGGCAGCCGAGGGGCCCCGGCTCGAACGGACGCTTGGAGACGATGACGGTCGCGGCCCCGGTTCGCGTCCCGCGCCAGAGCCGCGCCGCGAGCGGCTCCACCTCGGCCCAGGCGCCGGTGCGGGACGCCCGCCTCACGATGCCGCCCGGGATGCCGCGCGTCACGGTGAGGCGGGCGACCGCGTCGGAGAGCCCTTCGGCCGCGAGCAACTGGTCCAGAGCCGCGCGCAGCGTGACCGGCGAGGCCGGGACCGGGAAGCCGAGCACCGCCGCCGAGAGCACCAGGCGCTCCATGTGTCGCAACCACCCGAACGGATGACCCCCATAGACCCGCAGGGTCTCGAACAGCCCCTCGCCATCGCGGGCGCCCCGGTCGAACAGCGAGAGCACGGCCTCCTCGCCGCGGCGGAGGTGGCCGTTGATCCAGAGCGTGCAATCGGGAAAGGGGGGGCGTCGAGTCATGAGCCTCGAGGTCGATGGCCCCACGGCCACGATGTCCGAATGGCCGTGGGGTTGCCAGGGGCTGGCGTGCGCGGAGGCACGGCAGCTCCTATGGCACTGCGCTCATTTTCCCGCGCGCCCGGAACGCTCCGGCCATGATGCGGTACGCGTAGACGCCCGGGCGCACGGCGGCCCCACTTGCATCGCGGAGGTTCCACTCGGCAACGTGAGAACCCGCCGAGTACGTCCGATCGGCGAGCGTCGCCACCCGGCGGCCGAGCAGATCGAACACCTCCAGCTTGACCGGGCGCTCGAGCGGCAGATCGAAGCGGATGATGGTCGAAGTGCCGGCAGGGTTGGGCTCGCTCTGGTGGAGGGCGAAGCTCGCGGGGAGCGACGCATCAAGACTCCGGCGCTGCGAGAACGGAATCGGCGGGGCCGTCCCCTGCCGGCGCACCAGCAGGTACCAGGACGGCACATCGTGCTGTCCGTGGCTCGCGACGGCGTAGGTCAGGTCGACTACGTCTCCGGCGAGCAGCTCCGGGCTGCCCCCGCTGGCGATGAACTCAGCTCCCAATGGCCCAAGCCGTGAGTGCCGAGCGTCCACCAGCACGTAGTCCTGGGCACGCTGGCGGAAGTGGGCCATGACCCGCTCCAGACCCAAGAAGCCCGGTATTGCTACCCGGCCCCGCTCGCGCAGCGCGCAGAGCCCCAGCAGGTTCTCAGTCTCGGCGGGGGTGAAGCGACCGAGGGTGTCGCGCTCGCCATCGGACGACTCTCGCTCCACCGTGATCTCCGAGCCGGCTGGGGCGAAGCCGTCGGCTTCGGTGGCGAGGTGTAAGGAGACTCGCCAAGCCCCCTCAGCGGCTCGTCGGGTCTCGGTGATGAGCAGCCCTAAGCCCGGCTCGAGGGCTTCCGCCCCGGCGGGGGCAGCACCCGCGAGGAGGGGGCTCGCGCCCTCCTCTCCGCCCTCCACCCGGTGGGCCGAGAGGCCGCCGCCGCCGGGGCCGCACATGGTTTCGACGGCCACCGAGACCGGCGTGGACTCGTGCTGGTTGTCGTCCCAGGCCGACACCGTGAAATAGTTCCAGCTACAGGCATTCAGGCCCGTGACTGAGCCCCCCCCGGGGCTGCCGGCGAACCCCGGGACGGATTCATCCGTGGAGCCACGCAGGTCGAACACCGCGGGGGGTCCCGAGGCGGTGAGCAGGTCGTCGTCGCCGGGGCCGGTCCAGGTGAACCAGACCTCGGTCGACCCCACCACGTCGGGAGTGAAGTCGGTGATCGGCGCCGGGGCCACCTGGTCGCAGAGATCAGCGTCGCCGGGACTGTCGAGGCGCACCCACTTGGCGATGGAGGGCACATCCGCTCCATCGGCCGACCCGGTCAGGAAGAGGAGGTAATACCCGGGAGGGGCCGCGAACGCGTTCGCTGGCGCGGTCAGAAACAGCCGCTTCGGGCTGCCGGCATGACCGGCGATCTGGAGCGGCACGTATCGCTGGTTCTGGTCGAAACCGTGAGTCACAGCACCTGGCCGGATGAGGCACGCGCCGCGAATGTCCGCCGTGTCGGCCACACAGACGGTGAACGTCTGTCCCCAGCGGATTTCCGAAGGCGCGTCGTTGATCTGCGGCCGGGTGGCGAGCTGGCCATCGGCCTTGAAGAGGTACGGCGGGCAGTAAATGCTCACCGTGGTCGCGTCAGGGTGGTCATTCCCACCAGAGTTAAGAATGCGCCCGTCGGGCAGCAAGAGGGCAACCGAGTGATACCCCCGCACCAGCGTGGTGGCGGCCAGTAATCCGCCGGGACCGGAATACCAGACCCCCTGTGAGTCCGCGGGGTACTGGGGATCCGGCGGGTGCCAGAGCTCCGGCTCGAACACGGGATCCGTATTCTGTGATGCAAACACTTGGCCGAGGCCGCCGGTCACGAGGATGTCGCCGCCCGGCAAGAGCGTCAGGTTGTGAAAGACGCGCGGATGGCTCATCGCGGGGCTGCTCTGCCATACCGGGCTTGCGATGTTGAGATCGATGATCTTGGTGGTTGCGACTGCGGTTTGGTAGTACTCCGTCTCTCGGCTCCCGCACTTCAGTATCTTGCCGGGTAAGTACATGGCGGCGGATCCACCTTTGAATCCGCTGCCGCTGCCGGCCGGTAGCTGGGTCCATTGTCCGGTGGTCACATTGATCTGGTAGGTACCGGAGTTGGTGCCGTCCTGCAGGATGCTCGGCCCGGCAACGAAGGCGTTTCCATTCGGCATGGAGAAGACGAACGGGTACCACTCAATGAAGAGCCGTGGCGGTAGCTGCTGCCACGTGGTGGAGTCACCGGGCACGACGATCTCGGGGCGTCGCTCGAAGAGCAGGAACGGCACTGGCTGCATCGTCTGGCCGGTCAGGCCAAAGGCCTGCGAGGCCATGGTTCGCCACGTCCACGACGACGTGTCGTAGCCGGGCCATTGGAAAACGAGGTCGAGTGTGTGCACCTGGCCGTCTGCCACCGTCGCCGTGCCCGTGGCACCCCCGTACACGATGAGCCGGACACCAGTGTCGTCGAGCGTCGCCCCGAACCAGGAGCGCGGAGTGGGGGTGGCGCCAGGATTCGTGATCGTGACCGGGACCCACTCGATCTTCCCCGGTGTGTCAATCCACAGGTGCCAGACATCATTCAAGAAGCCGGACCCAAACTGGCTCTCCCCTCCGAAGAGAATCGCGCGGCACTCACTCAACGGGTTGGCGCGCAGCCGCGGCCACCGGTCATAGAGCATTCCGTGGCCCAACCGGGCCGGGGGCCGAGCCGCTGTCCGGGGCACCAGTCGAGCCCATTGCAGCGGCTGGACCTTGAGATCGAGGGCAAAGACATCGTTGTCGACCGCGGCACCGTTCACCGCGGCGGCCCCCCCGAAGACCAGGATCCGATTCCGTGCCCGGTCGAACACCGCCGTGTGCCCGAACCGCAGGCCCGGTCCATCGCCGGAGACCGTGATCGGTGTCCATCGCCACTGATCGAATGCATTCTTGACGAGCCTCCATACATCGCCCTTCACCTCGTCGGCCGTGTTGCCGGCGTTCCGCCCGAGCCCCCCGATGGCCCACACCGTGTCGCCATAGGTTGCGACTGCAGCGAGACGGCGTCGGATGCTGGGCTTCGGGAAACCGTACTCGTGCTCCTGCCACGAATACGCAGGCTCGGCATCCGTCAAGTTGCCGACCCCGACTTTGAGCTCCCAGACGTCGTTGCGCGGTATCCCGTCCGCCCCTTCACCGCCGATGATCAGCATTCCGCCGGCCGCCGCGTGATAGCTCCGCGGCACGGGCCAGTTCCCCCCCGGCGGTATGGCGGCATCCCACACGCCGCGCAGATTGCCAACGAATCGATTGAGCTCTCCGTGAGGCGACGCAGCGGGCGACTCCTTCCCGCCAAAAACCCCAGCATGATTGTATTTGCTGCCGGACATGATGAGCGCGCGTCCATCGGAGAGGGTTGTAACAGTGGGATACCATCGGTAACCCTGCATGAACCCGCCCGAGGTCCAGCCATCGGTCGCCGCGTCGTAGATGATGTTGTCGTGGGAGCCGAACTCGATGCCCTCGGCCCCGCCACTGATGAACAGCCGACCGCCAGGGCCTCGCATGGGAGCAAACCCGCTGCAGAAGATGCGCGGATCTGGAGGTGCGAGTGGCACCTCCACGAAATTGGCCGCCGGATACGTCGAGCAGTTGTTCTGCACGGCGGGGGTCCATTTCCAAGCTTCTCCGCCAAAAACCCCTGTGCCGCCATGGCTATCGTTCCACCACAGGATCTTGCTGTGGTATTGAGCAGGATCGGAACTCGGCAGAAGCACGATGTGCACGGGGATGAAAGTCTCGGCCGGATTCGCCGCTGGCGTCCAAGCGCCGGGGTGCCGGGCCACGGGAGCCTGCGCCTCACCCGGAGCAGATCTCAGCAGTGCGAGCGCCGTGAGGATGATGACGGTCGAGGAACCGCGACCGAGGGAGCGCGCATGGCGGAACGTGCGGCGTGGACTCATGGCAGCCTCCGATTTCATGAGCGAGGGCGCAGCGGGCAGGGGCGCGTACGGACAACCCCGCCTTAGATGGGAGCATCCCGCGCCCGCCCCAGTTCCAAGTCAAGCGCAAAGAAACCCTCACACGCACCGTGCCGCTCGGCCTCCTGCCTCTCGCCCCCCATGACCTGGAACGGCTCGCGCGCGCATAGGCCCGACAAAGGGTTACGCGGGTGACGAGGCCCCTGATAGAATCACCGGCACTCGTCACCCTCACGGCCCTTGCGGAGTTTTCCATGCGGCGCGCCCGCTGTCTCTCCCTCGCCCTCTCCCTTGTTGTTGGCTTTGTCGCCGCGGCCTCCGCCGCACCGCAGTGGCAGGCCGACGGAACTCCCGTTTGCACCAACGGCGGGATCCAAACCGATCCGCTCATCACGAGCGACGGTGCGGGCGGCGCGTATGTTGCGTGGGGCGATTATCGCAACGGGTTCGTCGATGTCTACCTGCAACGAGTCACGGATGGGGGGGCCATCGCACTGGGGTGGCCACAGGATGGTCTGGGAGTCTGCACGGCGACCGAGGACCAATACGTCCTCTCGCTCGCGCCGGACGGCTCGGGCGGAGTCTACGTCGCGTGGCTCGACTACCGCGCGCTTTCGACCAATGACGGAGATGTTTACGCTCACCACCTTCTGGCGGATGGGAGCGTTGCCCCCGGGTGGCCGGCGGACGGACTGCCCATTGCATCTCTGCCGGGTCTCCAGGAGTACGTTCGCGTGGCGGGGGACGGGCAGGGGGGGGCCTTCATCGTGTGGGAGGACCATCAGAACGATGCCTCGGGCGACTGGGATGTCTACATGCAACATGTCACCTACGCCGGGGCCCTCGCACCAAACTGGCCGGTGGGCGGGAGGGGGATCTGTATTGCCCCGGGTTTTCAAGGCGCCCAGGTCATCGTCGCGGATGGCTCCGGCGGCGCGTTTGTGGCGTGGGGGGACACCCGGGATTTCGCCACCAACTCGACCGAGGTCTACGCGCTCCGAGTGACTCCCGAGGGAGACCCCGCGCCCGGTTGGGTGGCGAACGGCAACGTCGTCTGCTCGGCCCCAGGCGTGCAGGGTAACTACGCCACCGCCCCCGACGGGAGCGGCGGAATCTACGTGGCTTGGAATGACTTGCGCACGGCCCCGCTCAGCGACCCATTCGACGACGCCTATTCGGATGTGTATCTCCAGCATGTGTCGGGGGCCGGTGTCCTGGATCCCGCCTGGCCTCCGGACGGTCTTGCGGTGTGCACGGCGCCATTCATTCAGCAGACCATTGATCTCACCGCCGACGGGTTTGGCGGCGCACTCTTGAGCTGGGAGGACTATCGCAGCTTCGTCAATGCCAACGTCTACGTGCAGCGCGTGACGGCCTCGGGGGCCCTCCTGCCCGGCTGGCCGGTCGACGGATTGCGGGCGAGCACGGCGGGCGGCTACCAGGTTGGCCCGGTGCTTGCGGCCGACGGGCTGGGCGGCGCCTATCTGGTTTTCGAGAGCATCAACGTGACGCATGTCGTGGTCGCCCAGCACCTGACCGGGAGCGCAGAGCCGGCTCCTGGCTGGCCCGCGGAGGGTATTCCGGTCGCGATGGTGCCCGGCACCCAAAGTAATCCGAGCATCGTAGCTGACGGACTGGGGGGCGCCATCGTCGCTTGGGACGACACGCGGAACGGGTACGACATCTACGCCCACCGGCTGGGGCCATCAGGTCCGACGCCGGTGCTGATCTCGCTGGTGAGCGCCGAGGCGGATGGTGGCGTCGTGCGCCTTGCCTGGTATGCGGCAGACGCTGGCGCACTCGAGGCGACCGTGGAGCGACGGGCCGCGCAAGAGGGTTGGAACAGCTTGGCCTCGATCCCGGTCGCTGGCGATGGCTTTCTGCGCTACGAAGATCGCGCCGTGGTTCCGGGTCAGCGATACACGTATCGACTGTCATACCGGGACGGGACCGAACTCCACTACTCCCCCGAGATCACCGTGGAGGTGCCGGCATTCCGGTTCGCACTGCGCGGCGTGACCCCGAATCCCTCCGCCGGCGATCCGGTGGTCCACTTCGCCCTTCCGAGCGACGCGTCGGCGACGCTCGAGCTGTTCGACTTGAACGGGCGGCTGATCCTGTCGCACGAGGTGGGCTCGCTGGGCCCCGGCGCGCACGACGTGAACCTGAGCCCGCACGGGCGGCTGCCGGCCGGGGTGTATGCGATTCGTCTGCGGCAGGGTCAAGAGATGGCCACCGCCAGGGCCGCGATCATTCGCTGACTGTGCGCGCCGGCACGCCTTTTTCTGCCATCCCGCACCCCCTGCACGCCCCCCGGCGCCATCATCATCACGTCCGCTCTGCCACCACCGGCGCCAGCGCCACCGGCCCCTCCACCCGCTCGAGCGCCAAGCGCATCCCTTCGGCCTTGTCGAGCGTCTCGCGGTATTCGGCCTCGGGGTCCGAGTCGGCGGTGATGCCCCCGCCGGCCGCGAAGTGCACCGCCCGCTCGGTGACGACGAGCGATCGGATGGCGATGTTCCAGTCGGCATCCCCGCTCCAGTCCAGGTAGCCGATGCTCCCGGTATAGATGTGGCGGCGGACCGGTTCGAGCGTCTCCAAGATCTCCATCGCCCGGATCTTGGGCGCACCGGTGATGGAACCGCCCGGGAAGCAGGCGTGGAGCAGATCGAAGGCGTCGCGCCTTTCCGCCAGCATCCCGGTCACGGTGGAGGTGAGATGGAATACCTGCGGGAACGCCTCCAGCTCGCAGAGACCCGCGACCGCGACCGAGCCGGTCTCGCACACCCGCCCGAGGTCGTTCCTCAGCACGTCCACGATCATCACGTTTTCGGCCCGGTCCTTGGCGCTGGCGAGCAACTCGGCGCCCAGGCGCGCGTCCTCCGCCGGGTCGGCGCCGCGCGGCCGCGTGCCCTTGATGGGGCGGGTCTCCACGCGTCGCCCGCGCAGCTCGAGGAACCGCTCGGGGCTGGCCGAGGCGATCGCGTGGTCGGGGGCGCCGATGAAGGCCGCGTGGGGCGCGGGAGAGAGCGCCGCGAGCGCCGCGCTCAATACCAGCGCCCGCGCGGTGGGATCCGCCGCGCCGACCGGCAGCGTCCAGCGCTGTGAGAGGTTGGCCTGGAAGATGTCACCGGCCCGGATCAACTCCTTCACCTGCTCGACCGCCGCGCGGTAGGCGTCGGGCGTGAACGTGGAGCGCGGGTGGGCGATGGCCTTGCCGAGCGGGGCCGGCCGGGGCGGTGCAGGCCGTGCGGCGGCGAGCAGACCCGCGAAGCGGCGCAGCCGATCACTCGCCCGCGCGCTACGCAGGGTGGGCTCCATCGGCAGCCCGCTCGAGACCAGCCACGCCTGCCCGGTCTCGTGGTCGAACGCCCCGACCACGTCGTAGAAGCCGAGCACCACGTCGGGAAGTGAGAGGTCGTCCGTGGCGCGGCTCGGCAGTCGCTCCAGGCGGCGGCCGAAATCGTATGCCCAGTAGCCGACCACGCCGCCGGTGAAGGGGACATCCGCAGGGAGTGAGTCCGGCCTCGGCACGGTCCCCTTAATCCTGCGCCACATCGCCCGCGCCGCCTCGTAGTCGGCCGCCTTGAAGACCGCGAACGGGTCGGCGCCGAAGAACGACCAGCGTGCCCGCCCGCCGGGGGCGGAGGAGTGAAGCAGGAACGGGTAGGGCAGACCCGAGAGCGCCCGCGCGGCGATGAGCGGATCGTCGAGCGGGATCGCCTCAAGCACAGGCGAGGGAGCGTGGGATCGCATCCAGCCAAGGTAGGTGCGGCTCAGGGTGCGGTCAATCGCTGCCGTGGGTGGGCCGGTCTTGACAGCCCGCGAAGCGGGTGGGACTTTTTTCGCGGTTCGACGCGACCGGCACGGAGGCCGGCGCGACGCTCGACCGCACGGAGGCACGCGCTGAGCACCTTTCTCATCCGATCCGGGACGCTGGTGTGCATGGACGCCGCCGGCACCGTGCTGCGCGGCGACCTGCTGGTGCGCGACGGCGTCATCGCGGCGCTGGGTCCGGCCGTGCCGACGGCGCTTGCGGGCGCGAGCCCCGAAGCGGAGTTCGACGCCGCGGGCGCGCTCGTCATCCCCGGGTTCGTACACGGGCACCTCCACCTGTGCCAGACGCTGTTTCGCGGTCTCGCCGAGCAGAGCGACCTGCTGCGCTGGCTGCGCGAGCGCATCTGGCCGCTGGAGGCCGCGCATACGGCGGCCTCGGTCGCCGCCTCGGTGCGTCTGGGGCTCGCCGAGCTCATCGCCGGTGGGGTCACCTGCGTCAACGACATGGGCACCGTGCGCCATACCGAGGCAATCGGCGAGGTGCTCGAGGCCTCCGGCATCCGCGCGGTGTTCGGCAAGGCGCTGATGGACCAGGGCGAGGGCGTGCCGGCGGCGCTCATCGAATCCCCTCGCGCTGCGATCGACGATGCGCTGGCGCTGGCGAAGCGGTTCCATGGGGGCGCGGCCGGCAGGCTCGCGGTCTCGCTCGCTCCGCGCTTCATCCTCTCGTGCAGCGATGGGCTCTGGCGGCAGGTCGAGGAGAAGGCCGCGGTCCTCGGGCTGCTCGTGCACACCCACATGGCCGAGAGCCCCGGCGAAGCGCACGAGGTGAGGGCGGCGGTCGCGACAACCGCCGCGCGCTACTTCTCCATCCGCGGCCTGCTGGGGCGGCGCTTCGTCGGCGCCCATGGCGTGTGGCTCGACCCGGAGGAGCTGGAGCTGCTGAAGGCCGCGGACGCCGCGCTCGTCCACTGTCCGGGATCGAACTTGAAGCTCGGCTCGGGGCTCGCCCACGTGCGCGCATGGCGGCGAGCGGGCATCCGTTGCGGACTCGGGAGCGACGGCGCGGCCTGCAACAACCGGCTCGACAGCTTCCACGAGATGAGCCTCGCCGCGCTGGTGTCGAGGGCGCGGGGCACGGGGATGCCCGCCGGCGCGAACGCCGGGACCGGATCCGACGCCCCGCTCACCGCGCGCGAGGTGGTTGCCCTCGCCACCTGCGATGGCGCGCGGGCGCTGGGTCTGGGGGAGGTCACCGGGTCGCTCGAGACCGGCAAGCAGGCGGACATCGCGGTGGTGGATGCGAGCGCACCGCATCACGGTCCCGCTCCCGAACGCGATCCCTGCGCGACGCTGGTCCACGCCGCACGCGCCTCCGACGTGCGTCTCACCATGGTCGCGGGCCGGGTGCTGTATCGTGACGGTGCCTGGACGACCCTGGATCCGCGGGCGGTCCAGGCCGACGCGCGCGCCGAGCTGGCCGGGCTCCTCAAGCGCGCGAGCCTGGTGGAGGTGGCATGATCATCGGCCCGTGCGTGGTGGTGACCGGTGGCCCCGAGCCGGCGGTGCTCGAGGACGCCGGCGTGCGCGTGATCGGCGCCCACATCGCGCAGGTGGGCCCGGCCGGCAGCCTCGCCGCCGCGCATCCTGACGATACCCTGTGGCCCGCCTGCGGCCGCGTGCTGATGCCGGGGCTGGTCAACACTCACGCCCACCTGGCGCGCAGCCTGGCGCGCGGGCTTCCGCTGCGGGGCCCCGCCGAATGGCGGCGCTTTGACAAGGCGCTCTCGCCTGACGACGTCTACTGGGCGACCATGGCGGCACTGGTCGAAGGGGTTCGCCACGGAGTGACCACCGTGTGCGATTTCAACCGTGCGGGCGCCGGCCTCGACCGAGCACTGCCCGAGGTGATCGAGGCCGCGGGCAAGGTCGGGGTCCGTGTCGCCACCTGTTTCGGCGCCGACGAGGAGGATACGCCCGCGGAGCGGCGCGCGGCGTTCGCCGAGGGCGCCGACTTTGCGCACGCACTGGCGCGCAAGCGCTCCGGCAGGCTGCGCGGCATGATCGGGGTGCGTGCGACCACGCTCCCCGGGATGGAGCGGCTGGTGCACGAGTCGCTGGCCGCCGCCGGCGAGCGGCAGGCCGTCCACGTGGAGCTGGCGCTCGACACCACGCCCGCCGAGCGCTGGGGGGGCGCGCTGTGGCCGCCCGGCGCCTCGGCCTCCCTCTGGGCGCACGCAGACCGCGCCCCGCGGGGTCTGGTGAGCGCGCTGCGTGAGCGCGGGGACGCGCTCACCTCCACCGGCACCGGCGCGATGGCCGCGCTCGCGCGCGAGGCCGAGCTGGGCTGGGGGAGCGACGCCGGGGTCAACGCCCCGCCGGTGCCCGACCCCTCGCAGGGCTGGCCCCACGACCGGCGCATGCTCGAGGTGCTCTATCAGCGTGTGCTGGTGAACGGGGCGCGTTGGGCCGCCGCGCACTTCGGACCCCGGCTGGGCGCGATCGTGCCCGGCGCCCCAGCCGACCTGCTGCTCGTGGACTACCGGCCGGCGACCGAGTTCTCGTCGGACACCCTGTTCGATCACCTGTGGGCCGGTCTCTTGCGCGCCCCGGTCTCGGGCGTCATGGTTTCGGGCGAGATCCTCATGGACAACGGGCACCTGGTCTCGGTGGACGAGCGCGAGGTGGCGGCCCGGGCGCGCGAGTGCGCGCGGCGCGTGTGGGGGCGGCTGGGGTAGATCGTCGCCGCCGGGTTTCCGTTGCTTCGGGCCGGGTGTTCCATGCGGTAGTGTGCCCCGCCATGCCCCTTTCCGTCGGCACCAAACTCGGCCCCTACGAGATCCTCGGCCCCCTCGGCGCGGGCGGGATGGGCGAGGTCTACCGCGCTCGCGATTCCCGGCTGGGCCGCGACGTGGCCGTCAAGGTGCTGCCCGAGCATCTGGCGGCGACCCCGGAGCTGCGCCAACGCTTCGAGCGCGAAGCCCGCGCCATCTCCTCCCTCAACCACCCGCACATCTGCACGCTGCACGACATCGGTCACCAGGACGGGGTGGACTTCCTGGTGATGGAGCACATCGAGGGCGAGACGCTGGCGGCGCGGCTGGAGAAGGGTGCGCTGCCGACGCCCGAGGTGCTGCGTTACGCGACCGAGATCGCGGACGCGCTCGACAAGGCGCACCGGCAAAGCATGGTGCACCGGGACCTGAAGCCCGGGAACGTCATGCTCACCAAGAGCGGCGCGAAGCTGCTCGACTTCGGCCTGGCGCGGGTCATGGCGCCGGCCACGCCGGGCGGCGGCTCGGGGGGACTACCCGGGGCCGCGATGCTGAGCCACAGCCCGACCGTGAGCACACCGCTCACCGCCGCCGGGATGCTGGTCGGCACGTTCCAATACATGGCGCCGGAGCAGCTGGACGGGCGGGAGGCGGACGCGCGCAGCGACATCTGGGCGTTCGGGGCGACGGTGTACGAGATGGCGACCGGGAAGAAGGCGTTCGAGGGACACAGCCAGGCGTCGCTGATCGCATCCATCCTGAAGGAGCAGCCGCGGCGCATCGCCGAGCTGCAGCCGTTGACGCCGCCGGGGCTGGACCGGCTGGTGGAGCGCTGTCTGGCCAAGGACCCTGACGACCGCTGGCAATCGGCGCGCGATCTGGCGCACGAGCTGGAGTGGATCGCTCGGGCGGGCTCGCAGGCGGGCGTCCCGGCACCGGTGGCGGCGCGGCGCCGCGGCCGCGAGCGGATTGTCGGCGCGGCCGCCATCCTCTCGACGCTCGGGATGATCGCGTTCGCGGCCGGCTTCGTGATGCGCGCTCCGGCGAAGCCCGAGATCGTGCGCTTCGAGATCAAGCCGCCTTCCGCGATCCAGTTCCAGGACGCGCCTCGCATCTCGCTTGATGGGCGAATCCTCGCCTACAGTGCCACCGACTCCACCGGCATCAGCCGGATCTGGTTGCGCCCTCTGGCGGGCACCACGGCGCAACCGCTCGCCGGGACCGAAGGCATCGTCCAGAGGCCCTTCTGGTCCCCGGACAGTCGCTACCTCGGCTTCTTCGCCAACGGCAAGCTCAAGAAGATCGAGGTCTCGGGCGGGCCGGCGATCACGATCTGCGACGCGCCGACCGGCGCCGACGGCAGCTGGGGCCGCGACGGCGTGATCCTCTACGACGGCGGAACCAGCGATCCAATCAAGCGGGTCCCGGCCAGCGGGGGCGTGCCGGTCGCGGCCGCCCTGCCCGATACCGCGCTACATCTGGGCGTGGGGTGGCCGTGCTTCCTTCCCGACGGGCGCCATTTCGTCTACATGATGATCGGTGACAAGGCGACCCTGCGGGTGGGAAGCCTGGATTCGAAGGATACGCGGGAGCTCGGCCCCGCTGAATCCCGAACGGAATTCGCGCCCCCCGGGTATCTGCTCTTCATGCGTGGTGGATCGCTGGTGGCGCAGGCATTCGATGAGCGCGCGCTCAAGCTCACCGGCGAGCCGTTCCCGGTCGCCGAGCCGGTGCGTGCCGGCCCCAACGGCGGCGGGGATTTTTCGGTCTCGCGAAACGGCGTGCTGGTTTATGCGGTGGGAGCGGGTCTGAGCGGCCGGCTCCTGTGGGTCGGCCGCGATGCCCGCCGGCAGGAGATCGGGGGGACGAGCAACATCCCCACACTGCTCAATCCGGCACTATCCCCCGACGCCAGGCGGGTCGCTGTCCGCGTGCTGGACCCGCAGGTTCGGACGCGGGACATCTGGCTGGTGGATCTGGCCCGCGGCGTGACGTCGCGCTTCACATTCGAGCCGAGCAACGAGAACCATCCGCTCTGGTCCGCCGATGGCGCCCGCATCCTCTACTTCTCCGACGCTTCAGCCGCCCGCGGGCTTCACATCAAGAGCGCGACCGGTGCGGGCGGCGACGAGTTGCTGCTCAAATCGAGCGACGATCTTGTGCCCACGGACTGGTCGAGGGACGGCCGCTACGTGATCTACGAGCGGGCTCCGGTCACCAGCCACAACGAGATCTGGGCGCTGCCCACGTTCGGGGATCGCAAGCCATTCCCATTTCTGCAAGGACAGTTCAACCAGTATCAGGGACGGCTCTCGCCCGACGGCGAGTGGATGGCCTACATGTCGGATGAGAGCGGGCGTCCGGAGGTCTACGTGCAGACCTTTCCGGATCACGGCGGCAAGTGGCAGATCTCGACCGGGGGCGGGTTGGATCCGCACTGGCGGGGCGATGGCCGGGAGCTCTTCTACCTCTCCAACGACCAGCGGATGATGGCGGTGTCGATCCGGACCACGCCCGCGTTCGAGGCCGACGTGCCCAAGCCCTTGTTCCCGGTCCAGGTTCTGGTCCCCGGCCTGGGGCTGCGGACCCACTATGCGGTCACCGCCGACGGGCAGCGTTTCCTGCTCGCGGCGCCGCTGGGCAGCGAGACACTGGCGGGCACGCAGGTGGTGCTCAACTGGACGGTGGAGGCGAGGAGGAAGTAGCGGTGCGCTCGTCCGGGCCACCGCCATGCCCGGGGCGACGCGGCTTTCCGCCCCGCGCCGCAGCCATCGTGTAGAGTGGCCGGCCATGGCGCTCGCACCCGGCACCCGGCTCGGACCCTACGAGGTCCTTGGGCCCCTCGGCGCGGGCGGGATGGGCGAGGTCTACCGCGCACGCGACAGCCGGCTCGGCCGCGATGTCGCAGTCAAGGTGCTGCCGCAGCATCTGGCCGCGACCCTCGAGTCGCGCCAGCGCTTCGAGCGCGAGGCGCGGGCGGCCTCGGCGCTCAACCACCCGCACATCTGCACCCTCCATGACATCGGCCGCGAGGGGGACACCGATTATCTGGTGATGGAGCTGGTCGAGGGCGAGACGCTGGCTCATCGGCTGGAGCGCGGCGCGCTGCCGGCCGAGCAGGCACTGCGCATCGCGGCCGAGATCGCCGACGCGCTCGACCGGGCGCATCGCAGCGGCATCGTGCACCGGGACTTGAAGCCCGGGAACGTCATGGTGACCCGCTCAGGCGCGAAGCTCATGGACTTCGGCCTGGCGCGGGCGACCGGCCTCGCGCCGGCCGGCGGGGAGCTCTCGCACACGCCGACCATGACCCAGCCGCTCACCGCCCAAGGCGCGATCGTCGGCACGTTCCAGTACATGGCGCCGGAGCAGTTGGAGGGGAAGGAGGCCGACGCGCGCACCGACCTCTGGGCGCTGGGGTGCGTGATCTACGAGATGGCGACCGGGAGGCGCGCGTTCGAGGGGGCGAGCCAGGCGTCGCTGATCAGCGCCATCATGAAGGACGAGCCGCGGCCGCTCGCCGAAATAGCACCGATGAGCCCGCCGGCGCTGGGGCGGGTCGTCCTGCGCTGCCTGGCGAAGGATCCTGAGGACCGCTGGCAGAGCGCTCGCGATCTGGCGCACGAGCTGGCCTGGATCCGCGATGCGGGCTCGCAGGCGGGGGCCGCGGCCGCGCGCGCGACCGGGTCGGGCCGCGCGGCGCTCCCCAGGAGCCGCGAGCGACTGGTGTGGGGCACGGCCCTGGCCGCGGTGGTCGTCGTCGCGCTCGCCGTGATCGTCGGGATGGGCGGCTTGCGGCCCCGAGTGGAGCAGGCGGTCAACCGTTTCTCGATCGCGGCGCCGGACAACGTCACGATCAGCTCCGACCCGGTGCTGACCGTGCTCTCGCCGGACGGTAGGACGCTGGCGTTCGTGGCGACCGATTCGTCGGGCGTGAACCGCATCTGGGTGCGACCGCTCGAATCCATCGCTCCACGCCCGCTGGTGGGAACGGAGGACGGGTGGCTTCCCTTCTGGTCGCCGGACGGCCGCACCATCGCGTTCTTCGCCGATACCCGGCTGAAGAAGATCCCGGTGGCCGGCGGTGCGCCCGAGGTGGTGTGCGAAGCCGCGGACGGCCGCGGCGGAAGCTGGGGCGAGGACGGGGTCATCGTGTTCGCGCCCGGCGCCGCGAGCCCGCTGTTCCGCGTCCCTGCGAACGGAGGCGAGCCCGTGCAGGTCACGAACCTGGATACCACGCGCTACGAGACCGGCCACCGCTGGCCGTGCTTCCTCCCCGGCGGCAAGCGTTTCCTGTTCGCGGCGCTGCCGCAACGGCAGGGCCAGTACGAGATCTACGCCGGATCAATCGACGCGAAGGAACGGAAGCGGATCCTGAGCGCGGGCTCCGCCCCGGTCTATGCGGCTCCCGGACACCTCGTCTACGCCCGAGGACAATCCCTGGTGGCCCAGCGCTTCGACGCCCGCAGCCTTGCCTTGCACGGCGAGCCGGTCACGTTGGGCGAAGCGCCGCCGCCCTCAGGCTACGACGGGGCCCCGAGGGCAACGGCCTCGAAGAACGGGATGATCGCCCACGTTGGTTCGGGGCTGCCCGACACCGAGCTGCAGTGGCTCGACCGGAGGGGCCAGCCGATCGGCGAGATCCCTCTTCCGCCCGGCCGTTATGAAGGGATGTCGTTCTCGGCAGATGGGAAGCGTCTGTGCATCCAGCGCCGGACCTCGGCCTCCTCGGTGGATCTGTGGCTGGTCGATCTGGACCGTCCGGTCCCGACCCGCTTCACGTTCGGACCATCACAGAACGGTTTGTCGGTTTGGTCCCCCGATGGAAGCCGGATCGCTTTCGGTTCCGACCGGTCGGGCAACTGGAACCTGTATCTCAAGGCCACCAGCGGGGCGGGCGAAGAGACTCCCTTGCGGGTCACGAACAGCCTGTTCAAGAACATCTCTCAATGGTCGCCGGACGGCAGGGTGGTCCTCTACTATGAGCCCGATCCGGAGACCGGCTGGGATCTGTGGCAGTTGCCGGTGGATGGTGACCACAAACCGGTCGCGTATCTCCGCACGCCGCACGACGAGGGCGGCGGGGTCATCTCCCCTGACGGACGCTGGATGGCCTACGTCTCCGACGAATCCGGCAGGAACGAGATTTACGTGCAGTCGTACCCCACCCCCGGCAGCAAGTACCAGGTCTCGACCGGCGGGAGCAGCGTGGGCACTCTGTTCCTCCAGTGGGCCCAGGGCGGCCAGGAGTTGGTGTACCTGGCGGTCGACGGGGCGGCGCTGATGGCCGTGGATGTGACGACGGGTTCGCAATTCCGGGCCGGCGCTCCGCGTCGGCTCTTCAAGCTGCGCCAGGACAATACCGGGTTCGCCATCACCCCGGATGACCGGCGCGTCCTGGTCGCCGCTCCGGCCGGCGAGGCGTCCCGCACCACCGTGACCTTGGTGCAGAACTGGCCCGGGGCGCTCAAGCGATAACCGCGCTCTGCTCCGCGAATACGAGACCGAGCTGGGAATCGACCTGTCCTTCCAGGGATTCGAGCAGGAGGTGTCGAGCCTGCCCGGCGACTACGCGGCGCCGCGCGCACTCGATGCCGACGCATGCGAGATGAAGCGCCTCGAGTTGACGCTCACAGCGAGGACCCCATGAGGCTTCCCCTGTATCAGATCGACGCATTCGCGAGCGCCGTTTTCTCTGGCAATCCCGCGGCCGTGTGCCCGCTCGAGCGCTGGCTGCCCGATGCGACCATGCAGTCCATCGCCGCCGAGAACAACCTGGCCGAGACGGCGTTCTTCGTACCGCGCCCGCCCGCCGCCGTAGACGCGAGCGCGGGCGCCGGCGGGACCGATTACGACCTGCGCTGGTTCACACCCGAGACCGAGGTGGACCTGTGCGGGCACGCAACCCTCGCCTCGGGCTTCGTGGTGCTCACGGCGCTGGAGCCCGCGCGACAGGACGTCACGTTCCACACCCGTAGCGGCCCGCTCACGGTGCGCCGCGAGGGCGCGGATCTCTCGATGGACTTCCCGGCCCGGCCTCCCGAGCGTTGCGATGCGCCGGCGGGGTTGAACGCGGCGCTCGGCGTTACGCCGCGCGAGGTGTGGAAGTCACGGGATCTCATGGCGGTGTTCGACGCCGAGCAGGATGTGCGGGCGCTGGCGCCTTCGTTCGACGGCATCCGTTCGCTCGGTGTGTTCGGCGTTATCGTCACCGCGCCGGGACGCGAGGTGGACTTCGTCTCGCGCTTCTTCGCGCCGCTCCAGGGCGTCCCCGAGGATCCGGTCACCGGCTCGGCCCACTGCACGCTCGTCCCCTACTGGGCCGATCGGCTCGGCCGACCACGCCTGCGCGCGCGGCAGGTCTCGGCGCGCGGCGGCGAGCTGCGGTGCGAGAACCGAGGTGCGCGGGTCGTGATCGCGGGGCGCGCGGTCAAGTACCTCGAGGGCGTGATCGAGGTGTGAGGCGCGGGCCTCGTACACCCGCGCCCAGCCGTCAGCCCTTCTTCAGTCGCTTCAGGTCCTTCTTCGCGCCGTCGAGATCCGGCTTGAGCCGGATCGCGGTCTGGACCTCGGCCAGCGCTTCGGGCCTGCGGCCCAGCTTGTCGATGACCAGGCCCAGCCGCCAGTGCGCGTGGGCGTGGGTGGGCGCGTCGACCTCGGGCTCCATGGTGAGGTACTTGCGGAACAGGCGTTCGGCGCGTGCGGGTTCGCGGTCGTCGCCCATGAGCGTCCGCGCGGCCTGGTAGTGGGCTGACAGGTTGTCGGGCACCGCCCGCTCGGCCTCGGCAAGGATTCGGTCCATGTCCTCCCAGCGCTCGAGGTGGGCGTAGAGGCCGGCGAGCGCCGAGTACGCGGCGCTCCGTCCCGGGCTGATCGCCAGCGCCGCCTTCGCGTGCTCCTCGGCCTCGCCCCATTTCTTCCGCGTGTCGTTCGCGAAGAAACGGACCAGCGTCATGCGCACCCGGTAGCTGTTCGGTTCGGCCGCGAGCGCCTGGCGCAGCGCCTCTTCGCCCTGTGCGTCCTGCTTGTCCCGGAAGAGTAGCGTGGCCTGTGCCAACCTTCCGCGCGCGGGGTCGATGCCGACCAGTGCTTCGGCCAGGACGTAGGCGCGCTTGTCGTTGCCGCCCGCGATGCCCGGCGCGATCGAATAGAACTCGATTAGCCCCTCGTGCGTGTCCACGTGGCGCGGGTCTAGGGCGAGCGCCGCTTCGGCCTCACGCTTGAAGCGCTTGGCGAGTCCCAGGCCCTTGAAGGCGCCGGCGCGCTGCGCCATCGAGCCCACGCACTCGGCCACCAGATAGCGATGCTCCGCGCTCTGCGGGGCAAGCGCGGCCGCCCGCTCCGCCAGCGGCAGGGCCGCGGCGAAGTCGCTGGCGGCGAGCTTCATGCGGGCGAGCAGGTGGAGCGTGCCGGGGGCGTCGGGGCTGGCCGCGGCCTGTGCGTCGACCAGCACCTGCGCCCGCCGGTAGTGACGTTCATCCATGAGCGCCACGGGGTCGTCCGACGCGAAGGCGCTGGCTCCGCACGGCCAACGCCGGCGGCCGCGGGTGCACCAGATGGGACAGCCGGCGCCGTCAGACCGGCCGCGGTGCCGCCGCCCGCAGTCGTAACTCCTTGCGGCGCGCCGTCAGACCCGCCGCTGGACGCAGGGCACGCGGCCTGCTCTTGATCTCTGGCGAAGCGCGCGATGCCCGCGCGGCTAGTCGTTCGTCGCGTCGGCCGAACGCAACCAGGGCAAAGGGATCGGACCGGCGCGACACGAACCCCCGGCGGGGTGACCCGTCGGGGGTTTCGATTCGTCACGAGGTGACGCGGCTGCGCGCTTTCGGGTGCGCCGCGCTAGCGCACCACGCTCACCCGCTTCACCGTGGAACGGGCAGCATGGGTCAGGCGGATGAGGTAAACGCCAGGCGACAGCCTCGCGCCCGCCGCCAGGTCCACCGTCTGGGGGCCCAGACCGGACACCGTGCGCTCGCGCACGCGGCGGCCGGTGATGTCGATCAGCTCGAGCGTGGCCGGCTCGTTGCCGGGCAGCGAGAACGATACCCACATCTCGCGGTCGGCCGGGTTGGGACGCACGTCGTCGATCACCAGGGCAACTCCCGCCGGCACGTCGACCGTCACCTCGCCTGTGAACGACTCCTGAGTTCCCTCGTGCACGCCCAGCCGGTAGTGATACCGGGTCGCGGCGGCGACGTCGCGATCCTCGAAGACAATCTGCCCGGTACCGTCCGGGGAAACCTGGCCGCGGTCCGACCATTCGCCGTCGTCGGTCCGGCGGTAGACCGTGGCGGTGAGGCCGGCGCCGTCGGGCGCGTACCAGACCACGCGCACCAGACCCGGCTCGACGTGAGTGCTCGCCACCGACACCAGCGCGGGCGTGAAGGCCAGGCCCACGGCCGCCATGTAGACGTCGGGGTCGTTGTTCCGTCCGTCCGACCAGCAGACATAGACAGCGGTCTGGTTCGCGAACAGCGAGATGTAGTCGCCCTGGTTGGGAGCGATATTGCTGTAGGCGGTGGTCCAGGAGCTGAGGGCGCTCGAGACCGGCGATCCGTCCGGCCACGAGGCGGCGCCGTCCGTGGAGCGGGACAGGTACGCCATCGAGGAGCCGCCGCACGTCCCGCCCGGCGCATCGCGCCAGTCGTACCAGGAGACGAAGACGTTGCCGTCGGTGGCGACCGCGATCTCCGGCAGCCAGTCGTCGTAGAGCGCGGCCTCGCCGTTCACCCGCACTGGAGTCGACCAGGTGGTGAGGTTGTCCGAGTATGATGTGAAGACGTCGCGGTGATCCCGGGCGCGCTCGGTGACCGCGCCGTTGAGGCCGGTTTCGATGACGTAGGCGCCGGTGCCTGCGAAGGGGGCCACGCGCAGGGTGTAGGTCGCGGTGGTGGGCAGGGTGAAGACGATCAGTCCCGTGGCCGGAATCGCTGGGGTCCCGCCCAGGCCCGGCTCGGAGAATCCCAGCCGGGTGCTGCCATCGCTGCAGAAGAGGCGGAACGAGGCATCGAGGCTCGATACGGTGGTTCCGAACTCGCAGATGATGGTCTGCCCCGCGGTGCCGCTGAAACTCCAGTAATCGAAGTCCGTGGACGAGGAGACGCTGCCGGTCAGATGTCTGCCCAGCGTGAAGGCGTCGCCGGTCGCGGGGGTGTCGTTCGGCTCGCTCTCGTTGACCGTGCCCGTGTTGCCGATGTTGTCGTCGTAGAAGTTGATTGACTCGTTCCAGGTGAGATAGGCGCGCCCGCGCCGAGGGCCGGTGCTGCGGTCGATGGCGAGCCCGGGAAACGCGATGCCGATCCCGCGATTGAACCCCGGGGCGCCGGTGCCGAAGTTGGTGTACTGAGAGACCGCGGTCACTTCAGCGCCGAAGGGGGTTCCTCCCAGGGGCGCACGCCTCACGCGCATGAAATCGAGGGTCGAGGCGCCGATCGCGTTCCAGGTCGCCCACACCTCGCCCGCAGGGCCGACCGCAACGCGCGGACCCTGCACCCGGCCGGCGTCCAAGGCGGCCGAGATCGTGGTGGCCGCGCCGAACGGCAGCAACGAACTGGTCTTGCGCTGGAAGTCGATGCGGTTGGTCGTAATGACCCCGCCAGCCACGGTGAATCGAGCATAGACCAGATAGAGGTTTCCGTTGGTCGAGTCCGCCGCCAACCATTCCTTGTCGTAGATGACGCTGGTGTTGGTGCCCGAGATGACCAGCTCGGGCGTGCCCCAACTGAGCACGCCGCCGCTGAACGTGCCCTTGACCACCCCGATGCCGTTCGTGGTCCCGGTCGGATCGCACAACGCCGCGAAGTAGAATTCGCCGGTCTTCTCGTTGACGGTGACCACCGGGTCGCTGGTCCACTCGCCGACGTTGGTGACCGGAGGGATCCCGCCGTCCACCCAGGTTGCGCCCCCGTCGTTGGAGTAGGCGTATCCCTGGGTACTGATACTGGTCACGAACCCCTCACCGTCGTTCCAGGCGGCGACCACGTTGCTCCCGTGCGCCGCGATGGAGACTTCGCACTGTCCCGACCACGGCAGCCCGGTGCAGGGTGCGCGATTACATGTGGCCGTGTCGGTCGCCCGGTTGTTGACCAGCCGGTTGGTGGCGATTGCCAGGGTGCTCGCGGACGACTGCGCGCTCTCCACCTCGAGCGGGGCGGCACGCGGCGGATCGGGCGGCTCCTGGCGGGACACAGGCTGGCGTCCCACGCCCGCGGTGGCGCCCTTCGTGCCCCCGGCCTTGCCATTGGTCGCCTTGCGGGTGGCCTTGCGGGCGGCGTAGCGGGTGGCGCGGCGCTGCGCGCCGCGCATCATGAAGCGGACCTGCATCTCTTTCAGCTGGGTGACGTGCGCCGAGAGATCCGTCTCCTGCGCCGGAACGGGCGTCGCCGCGCAGGCCACGACGAGCAATGCCAGCGCGATGCGGTGGAGAACACGATGTAATGACGAGCGCATGGGCGGGTTCCTCTCCGTGTGAAACCAGGGCCTCAGACGTGCGGCCCGACCCCCTCGGAAGACCGGCCCTGGGGGCGGTGGCGGCCGCGAATGCCACGCAAACAGTCTCGCATCAACCCGTGTCCGGGGCCAAGCGGGAAGACCGTGGCACGGTTATCGGCCGGCCGGGGGCCCGGCTCAAGGGCTGCGGTCCGTCAGGCGGGCCGCCGGAAGACCATCAGAGCCAACAGGGTGAGATAGAGGAGGGTCAGCACCACATTGCCCAGCCTCCAGCGGCTCCGGACTCCATCATACCCCGTCGGTTCGCCCCCCGCGGCGGCAGCGGCGGTCATGGCCGCGAGCCTCGCGGCGGCGGGCAGGACGAAGAACGCCATCACCGCAATCGCCGCCATCCAGATTCCCGTCACCCAGCGCAGCCACGGGTCGGTACCCATTCGGTGACCGGTCGCGACCGCGAGCAGGTGGCCGAAGACCCCGAGCAGCACCAGCGAGCCGAGGCCCGCGACGCGGCTCGAGAGGTGGATGGTGTGGAACAGGAGCGCGCGCTGCCCCCAGTCGCTGGTGGTGCGCGCCGCCCGGCCGTTCCATTCGGCGACCACCAGCGTGCCGACGAAGGCGAACGAGAAGAAGTGATGAAGCAATCTCCAGATGCTCTCGAGTTCCATCGGCGCTCCTCGATCCGGGGCGGCGAACAGTCTGCGTCGATCCGATCGTGGCGGGTGAGTGTAGCGACACATCGTCCGGCGGTCTATCGAGCAGAGGGAATCCGGGAGCGCCTGATCGCCGCGCCTACTTCACCCCGACCACGTAGGCGAGCCAGCTCATCTGGTTCTCGAACCGGCGCCGGCGCGAGTACGAGCCCAGCGCCTCGTGGTTCTCGTCATCCCAGTCCTGCAGGTAGACGATGGAATCGCGGAATCCCGCCTCGGCGAGCAGCTCGCGGATCTCGGGCAGGGTCCACATGCGCCAATCGTAGGAGAAAGCGCGGCGCATCTCGCGCCCGTCGCGCATGCGGAAGTGGATGTGGCAGCGCAGCCTGTGCTCCACGGGATTGAACGCCGCCTGCTCCCAGATGTATCGGAACGCCGGGACGCGCTCGCCGCCGGGCCCGCGCGAGGAGGGCACGTGGCGGCTCTCGACCAGCTCCTGCATCGCCTCGGTGCCGCCGAAGGCGTCGAGACACAGCAACCCGCCGCGAGCGAGCGAGCCCCAAGCGGCGCGGAAGTAGGCGAGCAATTCCGCGCGGCGGTGGAAGACCCAGTACGAGAAATTGAGCGCCATCACCAGATCCACCGGCGGGCGGGTTACCCGCCGCGCGTCGGAATGGAGCAGCGTGAGGCGCCCGGCCGCAGGGCCGAGAGCGGGCAGCCGCCGGCGTCGGGCCCACGCCAGCGTCGCACCGTGAAGGTCCACACCCCACGCCCTGCGTCCGGGCGCACGCCTCACCCATTCGCAGGCCAGCGCGGCGGTGCCGCAGAAATCCTCCCGCAGCAGGACCGGCGCGCGTCCGTTCAATCTCCGGTAGATGTGTTCCAGCGCATCGAGGTCGTGTTCGACGTGTTGCACGGCCGGGCCATAGAGCAGGAGGCGGTCGATCGTCGTCGCGCTCCGCGTGCTACAGGTTGCGCTGTGCCGGTTCGCTTCACGTTGCGGTCGTGTCGGCATGGTTCTCCAGGGGAGGGAAGAGGACGTCCCGCGCCGGGCCGTGAAGCTCGACGCGCAACTCATCGGCCGGCGGCAGGCGGTCGGGGGGCAGCCGGCCCTTCTGTACCATGGCACGGCCGATGAAGTGCATCTGAGCGCGCGCGAAGGGCCGCAGGGCGCCGGTCTCGTCGAACCGGTGGCGCCACTTGATCGGAGCCGGCACGACGGTGGCCAGGAACAGCGCCTCGTCCACCGTGACGCGGCCGGCGTCGTGGCCGAAATAGTAGTGTGTGGCCTCGTCGGCGCCGTGCACCCCCGGCCCCCATTCGATGATGTTGAGGTAGATCTCGAGCATGCGCTCCTTCGGCAGCGGGGTCAGGTGCTCGAGCACCCAGGCCAGGACGACCTCCTGGCCCTTGCGCGAAAGCGTGCGCGCGTGGCCCAGATAGAGGTTGCGGACGAGCTGCATGGTGATGGTGCCGGCGCCTCGCCGGAACGCGCCGGCCTTGAGATTGTCGGCGATCGCGCTCTTGACCGCCTCGGTGTTGAAGCCGCCGTGCCGGAAGAATGCGCCGTCTTCGTTCGTGACCACCGCATGGACCAACGCACTGTCGATCGCGCCGAGCGGCCGGAAGTTCGGGTTGGCAGGCGACAGGTCGCGCTCCACGACGCGGCCGTGCGGCAGGTGGATGGCGGCGATGAAAGGCTCGCCGAGCTCGAGCAGGTTCAGCCGCGTGCCCGCGGGGTCGAGTTGCAATCCGTGCGGCCGCACGTCGACGGTGAACTCGACGCTGTCGGGCCGCGAGACATCGAGATCGAGACCTACGCGATACCCGTACCAGCCACGCACGGCGATGTCGAGCAGGGGCCCAAGCACCGCGCGCGGCAGGCTCTCCTTCCACTGCGCCGCGGTGAGGCTGTCGGCGGCCAGCGCGAGCCGAAAGCGCGGGCCCGCGCGCGTGGCCTCACCGCCAAGCCGGAAGCGCAGACTGCCGACCGTGATGAGCGTGGTGTCGGCGACGGTGACGCGCCCTGCCCCATGGTCCTGATGGAGCGAGCCGTCCACGGTGATGCGCAGGGTGTCGGAGTGTGGTCGTCCGGGCGAGGGGATGGCCAGACGGGCGCCGCCCGAGATGCGGTCGTCCCGCCGATAGTCGAGCGCGACCGCAAACGGCACCGGTGGTTGGGCCCACCACCGGCCTTCGACCTCGAGGCGCACGCCCTGTCGGCCCGGCGCGAGTTCGAGCCATGCGATGTGCGCGCCGGCTAAAGTCACCTCTTCGCCAGGTTTTGCCACCGCTGCGGGACGGGCCGAGATGGTGACGTCGCGCAACGCAAGACGTGGCAGGTTGCGGGTCGGGGCGGCGAGCGCCCCCACCAAAGAACGCGCCAGGTCACGCACACGCTCGGCGCGCTCGGGATCACGGCGCCGGTCCCGTGGGGTCGGCGGATCCTCCGGCATCGAGCTGTCGGGATCGGCGCGGCGCGGTGACGGCAGCCGGATCGACGCGTGGTCGAGGTCCACCGAAGCGAGCCGGGGGCGCAGCATGAGGAGCGTCCAGGGATCGAGGGCCACCGCGAGGGTTTCGGCCCGCACCAGCGTGTCGCCGTCGACGGGGTGCACGACGACCAACCCGCGAAAGCGCGCGCGCAGCGGCGGCCGCACCTCGAGAGAGATCCACGAGGCCGCGAGACCGCGCGCGGCGGCTGCGCTCCGGAGCCGAGCGGCAATGATCGCCCGCAGCACCGGGCCGGCGGCGAACGCCAACAGCACGAGGGCCAGCAGCAGCGCGAGCCAGCGTCGCGGGAGGCGGGAACCCTGGGCGGTAGTCACGAACTCCTGGCGGGCATCGTTCGCGGCCGGGATGTCGCGTCGTTTCGGGCCACGAGCTCAAGCCCGTCCGGTGGGGGCATCATCGAGCGCGCAGCGCAGGGAGGTGGGATCTACAGCAGGACCACGATCGAGGTGAAGGACGATCATCGTGAACAACCCGCGCAATCGGTCGGATCGTGGCCTCTTCCGCTAAATGGTTTCGCCTGATTCGGCAATGTTCGGCTGCGGTTCGGGGGTCACCCTCCGTCGCGGGGACCCCGCTTCGCGGCCCCGCTCGTCGCGTGCCCCGAAGCTCAGCCTTCGGGTCCATGGCCGGATCAGGCGAAGCCATTTAGCGGGCGCATTCCGCCGCGCGCTCGAAGCTGATTTGCGTCCGGATGTGGGTGTTGTATCGGGAGCGCGCGGAGTCCGGCTCGATCCGTGCCAGATGCTGGTAGAGCCGATGCTGGACCGGTGGATGGACCGCTGCGGGAACATCGATCCCGAGCCTCCGCCGGCGAGGGCCACCCACGCGCACCACGAGAGATGCGCAGGTCACGCGGCCGCTGGCGAGGTCCTGCAGTCCCTGACGAACGAGCGCACCCCCGGGAAGCCGTTCGAAGTCCATGCCGGCATTATAGTCCGGCCGCGTCCCGCTCGCCGAGCGCCCGACGCGCGAAACCTGTGCGTGCGTGCAGGCCACACCCGCCGGCGCCCAGGGCGGAGGCAGCGACGACATCCGCTCCCCGGTTGCGACGAAGGTCGCGCCGCACCTGGCCGGAATCGTCCGCGCAGGCCTCTGGGCCCGGGGGCTCCCGAAGGCTAAGGAACGCTCCCGTCCGCGCCGATAACCCCCCGGTAGCCCGGCCAGCCACCACGATGCGTGCCGGCCGGATCGACCGGAACGTCCGCTTACTGACGGGAGGTCTTCCCATGCGAAACGGGCCACGGCCGGTACTGCTCGGTCTCACGAGCTTGCTGGTCCTGCTGACGGCGGGTCCTGCCACGGCTGCGACCGCCGGCTCCGGCGACGTCGCGTCGCTGGTCCAGCCTTTCCCCGGGGCGAAGGCGATCGAACGCTCGACCCGCGCGTTCGACGATTACTGGATGCCGCTCGGAAAGCTGACCGGCGAGGCACAGGCGGAAAAGTACCAATCGCTCGGCGGCAAGTGGACTCACAGCGCGTTCACCAACCCCGCGGGGCGCTCGGTGGCCGAGGTCTTCCGGTACTACGAGCAGCGGATCGCCAACGCGGGGCTCGAAGTCATGTACACGTGCAAGGGCCTGGAGTGCGGTGAAGGGGGGCGCAAGAGCAACAATGACTGGTGGCCGCTGTCGGACCACCGCCGTTTCCTGGCCGCCCGGTTGCGGCGCCCCTCGGGCGACCTGTGGGTGAGCGTTCACGTCCACGCCCGCGCCGCGACCGCGCCGATCCAGCACGAGCTGGACATCATCGAGATGAAGCCGTCCGCGATCCCGCCCGCGCCTCGTAGCGAGGCGGACGTCGCCACGCTCGCGAACGAGCTGAAGACCGACGGGCGTGTCGTACTCCATTCGCTCGGCTTCGTGGAGGGAAAGCCGGTCGTCCTTCCGGAATCCGAGGGGATCGTCACGGCGATCGCGCAGCTGCTGGCCCGCGAAAGCGGTCTCAAGCTGCACGTGGTCGTCCATAGCGACAACGCGACGCCCGCCACCGCGAGTCTCGAGCTCACGAAAAAGCGTGCCGCCGCCGTGACGCAGTTGCTCATCCGGCGTCACCGGGTCGCGTCGGCCCGCGTCCAGCCGGCCGGACTCGGGTCGCTCGCTCCGGTCGCATCCAACCGCACCGAGGAGGGGCGCTCGATGAACCGTCGCGTCGAACTGGTGCCCAATGACGTGACGGGAGGCCGCGAGGCCTCGGCCGGCGTGCGGCGCTAGCCGAGCCGCATCTTCACGCCCGGTCCGATATCCCATCCGAGCGTGTAGAAGAGCAGCAGCAGGCCCATCCATGTTGCCAGGAACGCGATCGCGTAGGGGAGCATCAGCGAGATCAGCGTCCCGGTCCCAGCCTTGCGGTCATAGCGCTGCGCCGCGGCGAGCACGAACGGCATGTACGGCAACAGCGGCGTGACGATGTTGGTGGCCGACTCTCCGACGCGATAGACGGCCTGGGTCCCCTCGGGGCTGAAGCCCAGCAGGGCGAACATCGGCACGAAGATCGGACCGATGATCGCCCACATCGCCGAGGACGAGGTGATGAGCAGGTTCATGGCGGCAGCGAACAGCACGAAGCCGATCAGCAGCGTCGCGCCCTCGAGTCCGATCGCCTTGAGTGATTCCGCCCCGGTGATCGCGACGATGCTCCCCAGGTTGGACCAGGCGAAGTAGCTGACGAACTGGGCGCAGCAGAAGGCGAGCACGATGTAGGCAGACATGGTGGCGACCGTGTCGCTGGTGATACGCACGACGTCGTGATCGCTGCGGATCTTCCGGGTGACGAGACCATAGACGAGCCCGGGGACGAAGAACGCCAGCAACACCAGGATCACCATGCTGTCAAAGAACGGCTTGAGGCGCTCAAGCGTGGTGGCGCCCTCGGTGCGCAGCGGGCCCCAGCCGGGCGCCACGAGCGCGAGAAACCCGAGTGCGGTGAGGAGCGCCGCGATCCCGGCGGCAGTCAGCCCGCGTCGTTCCTCGGGTGTGAGCTTCTCGAGCGGCGCGTGCGTCTCGCCCTTCCAGGCGCCGAGGCGCGGCTCGACGAACCGGTGAGTGATCCAGGTGCCGACCACGGTGAGCAACGGGGTGGCGGCGGCCATGAACCAGTAGTTCCCGAGCATGCTGACCTTGTAGCCGGGGAGCAACTTGGAGGCGGTCACCGCTTCCTGCGTGAAGCCGGTGAGGAGCACGTCGAGCGTGCTCGGCAGGAGATTGGCGCTGAAGCCGCCCGACACGCCGGCGAAGGCGGCGGCGAGCCCGGCGAGCGGGTGGCGTCCCGCGGCGGCGAACAGCAGGGCCCCGAGCGGCGGCAGGATGATGATGCCGGCGTCCGCGGCCTGGTTGGCATTGACCCCGGCGAACACGACCGCGGCAGTCAGCAGCCCTCGCGGCACCGCCATGACGAACGCGCGCATCGCGACCCCGATCAGACCCGTCGCCTCGGCGACGCCGATCCCGAGCATCGCCACGAGGACAGTGCCGAGCGGCGCGAACCCGGTGAAGTTCCGCACCGCCTCGGTGAACATGCGGCGGAGACCGTCGCGCGACATGAGATTTACCGCAGTGATCGGCGAGCCGTCCTTGGGATGGGGCACGGTGACGCCGAGGCTCGCGGCCACCGCCGAGGCGACCAGCACGATCGCCGCCATGATGATGAACAGGGTCGCGGGGTTGGGAAGCGCGTTGCCGATGCGCTCGATGGCATCGAGCGCGGCGGCAAGCGCGGGGCGTCGGGGCCGGGATGCCCGACCGGCGGTCATCGTGACGAGGTCGGCGGGCCGGATCCAGCCAGGACATGCGGAATCTGGCGGGCCGCGGCGGGGGAGAATCGAAGCAGCGCGCGAAACGCGTCCGTGTGGTCGACAGGGCGTCCAACAGGCTCGAGGTAGAGTCGTGCGACCAGATCTCGCCAACGGAGAAGCTCGCGTCGCAGGTTGCGGCCGGTCTGGATCTGGACCGTGAGGTCGGTCAGCGAGAGCACCCGCTCGTAGGCGCGGCGGAGGCGCTCGGCATCCTGCAAGGCCATGAGCTTGCTGGCGCGATGCATCTCGTTCCCGATCATCAGAAGCTGTTGGTCGAGGGTGAAGAAAGCCCACCGCTCGGGCGTCAGGGAGGCGTGTTGACTCATGGCGCTGACTCTCCTCCTCCTCCGAGCAGCGATGCGGTCAGTTTCCGGATCCGCTCCCTGATCTCCGGATCCTGAACCTCCATTCCGGGGTTTCCCCGCGCCGGACGGATGTTGATCAACGACGTGTACTCGATGCAGTCCTCGCTTCCACGCCCGAGGAGGTAGTTGGCGCCCCAAAGGTCGCCCGGACGGCTTCCTGCCTCGAGCAGCGTCTCCTCGGCGTCCGCGTGCAGCTGGCCGCCGATGGCAATCACGCCCTGCTCGACATCAACGACATACTTCACCATGTCTACGAACGTCTCCCGGGCCAGCCGGAGCAGATCGCCCGGCGCGATGGGGTCGTGAAGGACGAGTATCTCCGACATCAACCGCCCCACGGCAGCTGGCTGCTGCGGGCGCCGGGGCGAAGGGGTCGACCGGACGGTGCGAAGTCGGTCGGGGCGCTGACCTGCCGGCGCGAGACGGTGAGCATGGGATGCGACTCTACACGATGGACGCATCCGGGCGCCGGGCATTCCCCCCTCACGGGACCAGCGCCACCTTGATGCAGCCGTCGCGTTTCGCGCCGAACAGTGCGTAGGCCCCGGGGCCATCAGCCCCACCGGACCGCAGCCGAGGACGGCGATGGTTCGGCCCGGACCGGCTTCGTCCATCGCCGCGCAGAAGTCTCCGGTCGGCAGCACGTCGCAGAGCACCAGCGCCTCGGTCAGATCCACGTCATCGGGGAGCTGAAACAGGGTGGTGTCGGCCAGCGGCACGCGCACCAACGGCGCCTGACCGCCGTGGAGGCCGACGCCTTCCTGCACCCATCCGAACAGTTGACCCGAGACACATCGTGCGCTGAGGCCGTGCCAGCAGTAGTAGCAGGCGCCGCAGTTGGTCGTGAAGGGACACGCGACACGATCCCCCGCGGCGAGAACGTGCACCGCGGCGCCCACCTCATGAAGAGGTGCCGGGCGATCGGGACTAGGCGGGAACGCCCGCCCGACGGATCAAGACCAGCGTGATGTCGTCGGTCCTGGGCTCGCCCGCCAGGAACTCGTCCACCCGCTCGAGCAGCCGTCTCCGGAGCGTGCCGAGGTCGGCGGCGCCGCTCTCCTCGCGCATCGCCTGCCGCAGGCGCTCCTCGTCATACAACTCCTCGCCCCGCTGGGCTTCGGGGATGCCGTCGGTGAAGAGCGCAAACACCTCGCCGGGAGCCAGCTCGACCGTGGCCGTGCTGTAGGGGAAGCCGGCGACCACTCCGAAGGGGACGCCGTTGCTCTCCAGCTCGCGCAGGGTGCCGTCGCGCACCAGCATCGGCCAGGGATGCCCAGCGTTCACGTAGCGCAGTGTGCCGGTCGCGGGGTCGAGGCAGCCGACGAAACCGGTGACGAACCGGGCGCGGTCGTTCGAGCGGTTGACCATGGCACCGAGCCGCCGGGAGAGGTCCGCGGGGTCGGCGCAGGAGTCGTAAAGCACGCGGGCCGAGGCGAGGAACGACGACATCAGGAGTGCGGCGCCCATTCCCTTGCCCGTCACGTCGCCGACGATGAAGACCAGCTGCCCGTCGTCGCGGACGTAGAAATCATAGAGATCCCCGCCCACCTCGTTGCAGGTCTCGATATAGGCCTCCAGTTCGTAGCCGGGGAGCATCGGGGTCCCCTCGGGCAGCATGGCGCGCTGGATGCGGGTCGCGCTCGTCAGTTCCTGGGCGATGCGGTCGCGCTCCCGGTCGGCCTCCAGCAGGCGCGCATTGGTGATCTTGACCGCCGCCATGTTGGCAAGCAGCGTGAGCAATTCGAGCTGGTCGTCGTCGAAGCTGATCGTGAGCTCATGGCTGTCCACGTAGAGGAGACCGAGCACCTTCTCGTTGTCGAACAGGGGCACCGCCATCGCCGAGTGGACCGACTGGGCGACGATGCTCTGCTGGCCCTGAAAGCGGGGATCGGTCGCGGTGTCGCGGGTCAGCACCGACGTGCACTCGCCGAGCACCTTGCGCATGATCGAGGTGGAGATCGCGAGTGCGTGGCCGGCTCGGCCGCCCCGCGTGCGGGCCGAGATCTGCACCGGCTCGGTGTCCGGTCCCTGATCGAGGAGCAACACGTATCGCGATGCGGGGACGGCGCGCTCGACGAACTGGAGCAGCTCGTCGCAGGTCTCCTTGAGCGGGCGGGGCAGCACGAGTTGACGCCCAGCCTCGGCCAGCAGGCTCACGAGCCGGCCCGAGTCCTTCCCACTCTTCGCCCGTTGCTCGAGGATGTTGGTCGCCTTGAGTCTCAGCGTGGTGCCGACGATCGAGTGCTCGTTGAGCATCAGCCGCGGGCGCGGCTCTTCGCCCGATACGAGCAGGGTGACGTGGCCGATCTCGACCTGGTCGCCCGCCTCGAGGAGGATCGGCTCGCGCGCCTCGCGACCGTTCACCCGCGTTCCATTGCGGCTTCCCAGGTCGCGCAGGTAGAACTGCCCGGCGCGCGAGGTGACCTCGGCATGGTCCTTGGAGACCGTGCCGTCCGGGATGTGGATCTGGTGACGCGAGGACCGGCCGATAGCGAGCATCGGCCCCTCTAGTGGCCACGAGCACGGCTTCTCGCCGACCAGGCCGGTGAGGAAGAGGGACATGAGGTTCTCCTGATGGTGAGGGCGACGACTCTAGCATACGCCGGTGCTGACGCCGTGGGCGCCGTACTCTGATAACCTCATCGCCTCAATGGATCACGCGAAGTTCACGACCATCGCCCACCGCAACCACCACATCTGCAACCCGCTCGACCCGGCCGTGCCCGAGCGGGTGATGGCCGGGCTCGGCATGAGCGCCGGGGATCGAGTGATCGACGTGGGCTGCGGAAAGGCGGCGCTGCTCGTGGATCTGGCCCGGCACTACGGTGCCATCGGTCTCGGGGTGGACATCAACGCCGCGTTCCTGTCGGAAGGCCGCGCGCTCGCCGAGCGACATGGGGTCGCGACCTTGGTGACCCTGATGGAGACAGAGGCGTCCCGCCTCGAGGTCGAGCCCGGATCCTTCGCCCTCGCCCTGTGCATCGGCTCGACCCATGCGCTAGGCGGCTATCCGGAGACGCTGCGGGCGCTGGCCCGCCTGGTTCGTCCGGGCGGCCACGTGCTTGCGGGACAGGGCTACTGGAGGCGCGCTCCGGAGGAGGAGTACCTGGAGCGTCTCGGGGCGACCGTGGACGAGATGACCACGCACGAAGGCAATATCGCGGCCGGGATCACCGAAGGGCTCGATGCGGCTGGTGCGTGGATCAGCGGCGACGACGAATGGGACCGATACGAGGAGCTCTACGCGCACACGGTCGAGCGCTACGTCGCCGAGCACCCGGAGGATCCGGACACTCCCGCGATGCTCGAGCGCATCCGTCGCTGGCGGGAGACCTATCGGCGTTGGGGGCGCGACACGCTGGGGTTCGGGCTCTACCTGTTCCGGCAGGCCTGAGCGGGCTGTGCTACCGGGACGGAGCCGGGGATCGCTGCTCTGACTTGGGCGTGACTATCCGCTCGATCCAGGCCAGGCAGACCGCCGAGGCGACGAACGCCAGATGGATCATCACCTGCCAGAAGACCATCTTGTCGCTGTGCTGCTCCACGTTGATGAAGGTCTTGAGTAGATGGATGGAGGAGATGCCGATCAGCGCCGTCGCCAGCTTCACCTTGAGCACGCCGGCATTGACGTGCGAGAGCCACTCGGGCTGGTCGGGGTGTCCTGCCAGGTTGAGCCGCGACACGAAGGTCTCGTATCCGCCGATGATGACCATGATGAGCAGGTTGGCGATCATCACCACGTCGATGAGCGCCAGCACGCTCAGCATGATCTGTGTCTCGGCCAGGGTGGTGACGTCGTGGAGCAGATGCCACAGCTCGAGCATGAAGCGATAGACGTAAACGCCTTGGGCGATGATGAGGCCGAGATAGAGCGGCGCCTGGAGCCAGCGGCTGAGGAAGATGAAGCTGCCGAGGGTCTTCTGGCCCGAGAGCTGTGTGCTGGGCGTGTTCATGGGTCTCCGCGGAGGATCCGTGCGCAAAGGGGATGGCGGGGCCTCAAGCTGGCGGGCAGCCTACGGGCCGGACGCTGAACAGGCAAGGGCCGGGCCCGCGCGGCAGCCGTTTCGGAAGTCGTCGCCCCGGACTATGGCCAAATAGTTGCGGGAACGCGCCGGAGCCCGTTTTGGGGAGGCGCTGCGGAGTGACGCTAGTTTCGCAGCGCCCTGGCGAGGGGCCCGACGATGCTCGTGCAC
>CAYONG010000011.1:0-26532 GCA_964405235.1 uncultured bacterium
CACCGTGGGGCTCCACCCGCGCGACACCGATAGACTGGTGGCCTTGCTCGACGAGCTGGCAGGGCGCGGCAACACACTGGTGGTGGTCGAGCATGAACCGCTCCTCATGCGGGCGGCCCAGTACCTGGTCGACATGGGGCCCGGGGCGGGCGAGGAGGGGGGGCGGGTGCTCTACGCCGGGCCCGGCGGCGACGCGATCGCAAACGTCGACACCGAGACCGCGCGGTTCTTGACCGGCGCGCGGCGGGTCGAGCGCAAGCGCGTGGCCAAGGCGCCCGACCGGTTCATCTCCGTCGAGGGCGCCACCCATCACAATCTGAAGGGCGTGACCGCTCGCTTCCCGGTGGGCCGCCTGACGGCCGTCACCGGGGTCTCGGGCTCGGGCAAGAGCAGCCTGGTGGAGGACGTGCTCCACCGCGCGGCGCGGCGCGCACTGGGTGAGCCCGGCATCGAGGAACCCGGGTCGCACCGGGCGGTGCGCGGCCTCGAGGCGGTGAAGCGTGTCGTGATGGTGGACCAGTCCCCGATCGGCAAGACCCCGCGCTCGTGCCCGGTCACCTATCTCGGCGCCTACGCCGCGCTGCGCGTGGTCTACGCCCGGCAGCCGGCCGCCATGGCGCGCGGGCTCAAGGACGGCGCGTTCTCGTTCAACACCGAGGGCGGGCGGTGCGAGCACTGCGAAGGGGCGGGCTGGGTCACGGTCGAGATGGTGTTCCTCGCCGATCTGCTGGTGCCGTGCGAGATGTGCGGTGGCGACCGTTTTCGCCGCGAGGTGCTCGACGTGCGCTATCGCGGCGTGAATATCCGCGAAGCGCTCGACCTCACCGTGGACCAGGCGTTCGAGCATTTTTCTCGCGAACCGCGCTTCACGCGCAAACTGATGACACTGCGCCGGGTGGGACTCGGCTACCTCAGGCTCGGCCAGCCCGCGCCCCAGCTCTCGGGCGGCGAGGCGCAGCGGCTCAAGATCGCGCGCGAACTGTCCGAGCAGGGCGATGGCCCAGGGCTCTATCTGCTCGACGAGCCCACCGTGGGCCTCCACTTCGTCGACGTGCAGCGGCTGCTCGATGTGCTCGATGACCTGATCGCGCGCGGGGACACGGTGGTCGTGGTCGAGCACAACCTCGACGTGATCCGGAACTGCGACTGGGTCGTGGATCTGGGGCCGGATGGGGGCGAGGGCGGCGGCGAGTTGGTGGCGGAGGGGACGCCGGAGGCGGTGGCGGCGTGCGAACGATCCCACACCGGGCGGTTTCTACGCGGAAGAGTCGAGGCCCTGGCGGTCGAGGGCTTGCGTGGGCTGCGATAAGGCTGGGCGGGCAGCCGCAGTAATAGCTAGCGGTTCCTCCGCGGTTCGCGCTGGGACGATCCGGCGCCGATTAGCGCCAGCGGCGTCGCGAAATGCCAGTTGACCCCGATGAGGAACGCCGTATGCGGGTGGACGTTCTGTCCCCAGACGATTCCCCCTGCGGAAGTGAAGATCTGCCAGGAATCGGAGATCGCGAAGGCGAGCCCTCCACCCAGGTCGAGGAAGTCGTACCGATGAATCCGATCGTGGTTCAGTGAGACCACCCGGGTTTGACCTGGTTGGCGGTAGTTGATTCCATCATGGGTAGTCTGCAGGCTCTCGTGAAGCCTAAGAGCCAGACGCGGCGTCAGGAAGTACCCCACTTCGAGATCCACACGGCTGCGGTTCGGCCGATAGCCGGCGATCTTCTCGACCACTGCGTGCGAGAGCTGCCCCTGATAGTAAAGTCCAGACACGATGCCATCGAGGAGCCCGCCCACATTCATTCCTAGGACGAGGGCATGGAGGTCAGATCCGATCACGGAGTGACCCCGACTCTCGTAGCGATGACTGGGAATGATCCCATCCGCAAAAGGTGTGACGGCCAGCGGACGAGCGAGGAGCTTCAATCGCACGCCGAGACGGAAGTCCTGGAACGCGCCGTGATAGTTTCCATTGTCGATCGTGGTCCGGCCGCCGCTTACGCCGATCAAGTGCGGATCACCGCCTGCGTACCTCGCCGCGATGAAGGGGACCGCCAGGTGCGCCGCGATCCTGTCGGCCACGCCGAAATCGATGTCCGTGGTCATGGTGTGCGAGCGGACGTGGTCGTGCGCGTTGGCTCCGGGGGCGCGCTCGCCTGTGCCCAGGAAATGGCCATCCGCCAGCGTGTTTTGATACGTAAGCGTGAGGTAGCCTTCCCCGCGGGGGGGCAGCCACGCCTGGGCGGACGTGATTCGCGGGTGCAAGAGATGGAACAGGAGCATGGCTCCGGTCAAGACCTTGGAGATTCGTGCGGGTGACATGGTAGTCCCTTCGTGAGGAAGGCCATCGGTCGCGGCGCCAGGTGCGCCAGGATCGGATGGTGCGTCCGATCAATTCCCGGTCGAGACTGACTCGACACGGAAAATAGCACCTCACGACCTCGCTCGATACGAGAATGGCCGTGGCCCGCATCGGTGTCACTCGGCCCGAGCGCATTAGAGATTGACCGCATTGGGCCGAAGTGCTTACGTCCAAGGCGGTAGTGGGCGGAAGGAGGATCCCGTGAGGAAGTTGGCGGTGGTTTGGCTTCTCGTTTCTTGGTGGCTGACGCTGATTCCGCTCCCCGCGGAAGCCTGCGGCGACAAGTTTGTAGTGCTGGCTCGGTGCGTGAACTACCAGCGCGTCGTCAACCTGGCGCACCCGGGTCATCTCCTGATCGTGTGGACGGCCGGCTCAACGGCGGGCTCCGCGATCCAGGATCAGGAGCTTCAGCGGTTCCTGTTGCGGGCAGGCCACCAGGTCGTGGTTGTAGAGGAATCGGCCCAGCTCGAAGAAGCCGTTCGGTCAGGGCAGTTCGGCGTCATCCTGGTCGACATTGGCGATGCCGATCGCATCGCACAGCGGCTTCGCGCCTCATCCTCCAAGGCCGTGGTGCTTCCCGTGCTTAGCCGGGCCTCGAAGGCCGACTACGCCGAGGCTAGGCAGAAGTACAAGTGCGCCGTCAATCTCCCGAGCACGCGCAGCCGGGTGCTGACCGCGGTTGCGGACGCGATGAATCGCAAGCTGTAGCACGTGGTCAGGGCTCGGTCCGAGGAAGAGCGGGCAGTGGAGCCTTGGCTACCGAGCGGCCGAGTGACTCGCGCACTCGTGTCGGGGATGGCGCGGATCAGCCCGCGGCAGAGCGTCGGGAGTAACCACAGGGGGAGACACCTCGATCACCACCGCGATCTGCTTGACCTTTGCCGGTGTGCGCACCCCGGCAGTCGCGGCAGGGTCATCGCTTGCCTGAGGATTCGGTCAAGCCCGCGCCGGCGCGTGACGAGCTGATCGGCAAGAGGCTCGCCCACTATGACGTGACGGCGCGCCTGGGCCATGGCGGGATGGGAGTCGTGTACCTGGCGCACGATGAGCGGCTCCAGCGCGACGTCGCGCTCAAGGTGCTGCCGCCCGAGACCGTCGCCGACACCACCGCCCGTGCCCGCCTGCTGCGCGAGGCCCGGACCGCCTCGGGTCTCAACCACCCCCATATCTGTACGATCCACGAAGTCGGCGAGGTCAGTGGCTTCACCTTCATCGCCATGGAGCACCTGGCCGGCCGGCCCCTGAGCGAGGTCATTCCGCCCGGCGGCCTGCCGGTGGAGACGCTGCTCCGCTACGGCGTCCAGATCGCCGATGCGCTCGCTCACGCTCACGAGCACGGCATCGTCCATCGCGATCTCAAGTGCTCCAACGTGATCATCACGCCGGAGGGCCGGGCCAAGGTCCTGGACTTCGGCCTCGCCAAGCAGCTCGGGGGAATGGAGCTCTCCGCGTCGGGCCCCAGACAGTCGTTGACCGAAGCGGGGGCCGTCGTTGGCACGCTGGACTACATGGCTCCGGAGGTGTTGCTGGGAGAGGCGGCCGACGTGCGCAGCGACCTCTGGGCGCTGGGCGTGATGCTCTACGAGATGGCGGCCGGCGAGCGGCCCTTTCGGGGTCAGACGGGATTCGAGCTCTCCGCGGCCATCCTTCACGAATCGCCGACGTCTCTGCCGGCGCGGGTGCCTGCGTCCCTGCGAGCGGTGGTCCAGCGCTGCCTGGCGAAAGACCCGAGCCAGCGTTATCAGCGGGCGGGCGAGGCGCGAGCGGCGCTGGAACTCACCATCAGCTTTCCGGATTCGGCCCCAGTGCCGGTGGTGCCACCGATCCCCCGAGCGAGACGCCTGCCGGTGCCGGTCATCGCGGCCGCCGCGTTGATCGCGGCGGTGGGGCTCGGAGCCCTGCTCGCGGTCCGGTGGTGGCCCAAGCCGCCGCTTGAGTACAAGCAGATCACTTTCCGTCACGGTCTCGTCGGATTCGCGAGGTTCTCGCCCGACGGCCAGGCGATCATCTACTCCGCCGCCTGGGGCGAAGAACCACCCGATGCGTTCTCGGCCAGCCCGGGAGCTCCCGAATCACGATCGCTCGGGTTTTCCGACACTTGGCCCCTGTCGCTCTCGCCCACAGGCGAGATGGCGATGCTCTTGGACCACCACCTGTGTCCCGGCCCCTACGCGGTCGGCACCCTCGCGCGGGCGCCGCTGGGCGGAACGCCACGCGAGATCGTCGACAACGTGGAATTCGCAGAGTGGAGCCCCGACGGGAAGGAGCTCGCGATCGTCCGGGATGTCGGTGGGATATTCCGACTCGAGTACCCGATCGGCCGGCTTCTCTACGAAACGCCGGGCTGGATCACGCATCCCCGCCTGTCGCCTGGAGGCGACCGGATCGCCTTCATCGAGCACCCGGTCGAGAACGACCTTTCGGGCGCGATCGTGGCCGTGGACCTCAAGGGCACGAAGCGGATGCTCTCCCAGGGTTGGAACAATGCCTTCGGGCTGGCGTGGTCGCCGAACGGCCGCGAGGTGTGGTTCACCGCGAAAAAGAAGGGAGCGAACCGCGCCTTGTACGCGGTCTCTCTCGCGGGGAACGAGCGGCTGGTGAGGAGCGAATCGAGCAGCCTGCACCTCATGGACGTCGCCCGCGACGGCCGAGTCCTGCTGGTGCGTCAAACCGATCGCCAAGCCATCGTCGGACAGGTCGCCGGACAGGTGGCAGGCCAGGTCGAGGAGCGGGATCTATCCGTGCAGGATTGGGACCTCGGAGTGGATCTCTCGGACGATGGCCGGACGCTGCTCTTTCAGGTGGGCGGCGGTGGGGGAGGCGGCGGAATGGGCTCAGCCTACCTGCGTGAGACCGACGGGTCGCCTGCGAAGCGGCTCGGCGAGGGGGAACCGCTGGCGCTTTCCCCGGACGGCAAGTGGGCCCTGGTGAAGGTGGTGGGGTCCGAGCCGGCACAGCTTGTGCTCATGCCCACCGGGGTCGGACAGCCGCAACTCCTGCCGCGCGACTCGATCACCCGCAAGGCGGCCATCTGGATGCCGGACGGCCGGCACATTCTGTCCGCGGGAAGCGAGCCGGGTCGTCCGCCCCGCAACTACATCCAGGACATCCAGGGGAGCAGACCGCGCCCGGTCACACCCGAGGGAATCGTCGGATCGGTGACTTCCCCCGATGGCAAGTGGATTGCCGTCCCCGGGGACTCGCTTCTCTATCCTATCGAAGGAGGAACACCCCGGTCGATCGCCGGTCTCCAGAGCGGAGACGTACCGCTGCTCTGGGGCGATGCCGGCCGCTCGATCTACGTGCAGAATGGCGTGTTGCCGGCCAGTATCTACCGTATCGACCTCGCCACCGGGGATCGGGAGTTCCTTAAGGACTTGGCGCCTACCGATCCTGCCGGTCTCACCGGGGTCTATAACATCCAGCTTTCTGCCGACGGCAAGTCTACCGTGATCAGTTACACGCGCAGTCTCGCCGAGCTCTATCTGGTAACGGGCCTGAGATAAGAATCGTTGGCGCGAGGAAGGATCCTGCCCTGCTCGCCTGAACGGGTGGACGCCTGCCCGTCACGGCCGAGGGTTTGTTCCCCGGTCTAGCTAGAGCGCCCGCCGCGGCGGCACCACGAGGTTCGCGAGCAGGAGCCCGGCGGCGAGCGCGGTGGCGAGGACGATCAGCGTGAACGCCAGCTCCATCCCCGAGACCACGTCGCGCGCGAGCAACGTGGCAATGCTGCGCACGCCGAGGCTTGCGGGCAGCAACATGACGAGCGCCGGCACCACCGGCACCGCCGCCGGCTGGCGGAGGAACCGACTGTAGAGGTTGCCGGTGACGCCGATCGCGAACGCGGCGGCGAGCACGCCCACTTCGATGCCGCCCACGAGAGCTCCGCCACGCGCGATGGAGAACGCGATGACGCAGGCGGTGAGGACCACGCCGATGTCGCGGGGTCGGGCGCGGAACAGCACGGCGAGCGCGAACGGCGACACCGCGAGCGCGAGTCCTTGGGTCCATGGCGGTAGCGGCGCCGCCGGCAGGGAGAGCGCGGCCGGGCCGACCAGCGGCTGCAGGCGCGTGCCGAGCGCCAGCCCGAACCCGATGGCGAGGAACGTCATTGCCGCACCGGCGAGCCGCGCGGTCCCCGAGACAAGATTGCGGGTCGAAAGCTCGGTGAAGGCCACTGCCAGCGAGAGCCCCGGCACCAGCACGATCAGTCCCGAGAGGGCCGAGATCATCGGCACCAGAGGTCCGATGAGCAGCGCCCACGCCAGGGCGGCGAGGGCGGCGGCCAGTGCTGCCACCCATTCGAACACGCGTGCCGCGGCTGGGCGTCGCGCGGCGAACTGGGCGAGCGCGCCGGTCTGGAGACCGATCGCGCCGGCGGCCGCGATCTCGGGCCACCCGCCGCCGAGGAAGCGCGCCACCGCGGACGCCGAGAACGCGAAGCAGGCGATCGAGAGCAGGGGACCGTAGCGCTCGGGCGCGGTGGCGATGGTGCGCAGCCGCACGATCGCATCCACCGGTTCGCGCCGGCCCTCCTCGACATCGCGGATCAAGTCGTCGAGCAGGCTCATCCGCTCGAGGTTGACCCCGGCCGGCTCGACCCGCAGCAACGCGGTGCGCTGCTCTTCGGGCGGGCCGAAAGAGGCGAAGATCGAGGTGGGCGTGGTGAAGAACTGCCCACTCACGCCGAGCCGCAACGCCAGCACCGACATCGCGTCCTCGATGCGGTGCGAGGGAGCGCCGGCCTCGTGCAGTCCACGGCCCAGCTCGAGGATGAACGCGCGCGCGGTGGGGGTGTCGCGGAGGTCGGCGTCGTCGCGTGCGGCGGTCATGAAGGGGCGACTATAGCAGCGCCGGTGCCGCGGCCGGCGCGGACCCACTCTGCCCGGCTTCCGCTCAACTTGTCGCAGCACGCGCACAGGCGCACAGTCTCCCGTCATGAGCACCGCACTCCGCGACTCCATCGTCCAGCTCGACGAGTACCGCTGGATGCTGCCCCGCACCGGCGGCATGCGGGTGCCCGGCATCCTGTTCGCGAGCCGGCCGTTGCTCGACAAGATGCTCTCCGACAAGACGCCCGAGCAGGTGAGGAACGCCGCCCACCTGCCGGGCATCCTCGACGCCTCGATCGCCATGCCCGACGCCCACTGGGGCTATGGCCTCCCGGTCGGTGGTGTGGTGGCGTTCGATCCCAAAGAGGGTGTGGTTTCCCCGGGGGCGGTGGGTTACGACATCGGCTGCGGCGTGCGCCTGCTGCGCAGCCGCCTCACGCGCGCGGAACTGGCGCCCGACCTCGATGCGCTGGCCGACGCGCTCCTGCGCGAGGTGCCGTGCGGAGTGGGCTCGCACGGGGCGCAACGTGTGAGCTTCACCGATCTGGCGCAGGTGATGCGCGAAGGGGCCGGCTGGGTGCTGCGGAGCGGGCACGGCTCCCCGGGCGACCTCGAGCACTGCGAGGAGGCGGGTGTGCTCGCCGATGCCGACCCGGACGCGGTGAGCCAGGACGCGAAGCGGCGAGGCAAGGACCAGCTCGGCACGCTGGGTTCGGGCAACCACTTCCTCGAGGTCCAGGAGGTGTCCGAGATCTACGACGTGGACGCCGCGAGGGCGCTGGGGATCGAGCGGGGCCGTGTGACGGTGATGATCCACTGCGGCTCGCGCGGGCTCGGGCATCAGGTGTGTACGGACCACGTGCGCGACGTCTCGCGCAAGCTCGCGGGCTGGGGCATCACGCTCCCCGACCGGCAGCTCGCCTGTGCCCCGCTCAAGAGCGTCGAGGCGCAGGCCTATCTCGGTGCCATGCGCGCGGCGGCCAACTACGCGTGGGCCAATCGCCAGTTCATCACCGACGAGGTGCGGCGTGCGTTCGAGTCGGTCCTGAAGCGCAGCGCCGAGTCGCTCGGGCTCACCTTGATCTACGACGTCGCGCACAACATCGCCAAGTTCGAGACCCATGAGACCGGGGGCGGCCGCGTGCGCTGTCTCGTCCACCGCAAGGGGGCGACGCGCTCGTTTCCGGCCGGCCACCCGGACGTGCCGGCCGCCTATCGCGCGGTGGGCCAGCCGGTGCTGGTGCCGGGCGACATGGGGCGCTACTCGTTCGTGCTGATCGGCGCCCAGGGTGCGATGGACCACGCCTTCGGCTCGACCTGCCACGGCGCCGGCCGCCAGATGAGCCGCACCCAGGCGGTGCGCGAGACCCGCGGGCGTGATCTGGTCGCTGAGCTGCGTGAGGCGGGTGTGGTGGTGCGCTACGAGGGGCGCGACACGCTCGGCGAGGAGACCAGCGAGGCCTACAAGGACGTGGCCGAGGTGGTGCGGGTGTGCGAAGGAGCAGGGCTCGCGAAGCCGGTGGCGAAGCTGGTGCCGTTCGTGGTGGTCAAGGGATAGGGAGAGGCAGGGAGCCCGGTCGACTCGCCGCTCAACTGCGGCCCAACAACTCTTCGATCGTGAGACCGATGTCTCTCGCGATCTTCCGGAGCAGCGTCGGGGAGATGTCCCGGCCGGCGTGAAAGGGAACCGTCGTGCCACGGCCATCGGCATGGCCGTACTGCTTGTGCGACCCTCGCTGGCGAACTTCTACGAAGCCGTGCTGCTCGAGCAGAGTAGCGACTTCACGGGGCTTCAGTACCGGAAGCGACCCCAGGTCCTAGGCGACCTTGATCGTCTGGACACCCACGAACTGAGACTCGATCTTCGGTTCCCCGTCCTGGAGGAGCATCTCGATGACCTCCCGCAGGTTCTGCTCGAGTTCATCCAAGCTTCCCCCCTGGCTGTGAGCACCAGGCCAGCCGGGGACGTAACCCACGTACAACCCGGTATCCGCGTCGCGCTCCACCACAAAGCTGAAGGTCTTCATCGGAGAGCTCTCCGCCGGTTTCATGCCCAAGACGATACCGCGGCCGAGCGCCAATGCCTAGCCTTGAGTGAGCCGGAGGCCAAGCCGGTCAGTCGCGAGAGCGAGGACCCGGCCCTCACGCTCCCGCCAGCTCACCGGGCAACGGCCGCTCGCGGGCCAGCGCCGCGGTCTCGCCGGGCGGGAGCACCGCATCCTCCACCACCACGCCGCGCAGCAGCGCCAGGGGGACGCGCTCGAAGTAAACGTTGCGCGGTTGCACCCCCTCGGCGGGAGCGTCCCAGACCTCGGCGGGGGACATCTCGACGATCTTGAGCGCACGGGTCGCGGCGGGCATGAACTTGCGCCGCTCGGCCAGGGCGTAGACCGGCACTGAGTGCTCGCGGGCGGCCAGCGCGGCGGCGAAGGAGCCGAGCTTGTTGAACACCCCCTGATCGGTCACCGCGTCGGCGCCGAGCCACACCATGCGCGCCTGCGAGAGCAGCAGCGGCAACGCCGCGTCCACCATCAGCCAAACCGGCACGCCGGCGGCAGCCAGCGTCGCGGCGAGGATACGGCCCTCGTAGAGCGGCCGGCTCTCGGCCAGCAGCACGCGCGGTTCGCGTCCCGCCCGGTGGGCTTCGAGCAACGCATCGCGCACCGTGCCGCTTGCGGAGAGGGTGGCGATCCAGCCGCCGCGCTCGGTGACCAGCGCGGCCGCCTGGCGGGCGACGGCGCCACGCGCGGCGACGAGGTCGTTCCGCTCGGCCTCGCACGACTGGGCGAGCGCGGTGCGCAGACCCGCGGCCATGTCGCCGCGCACGACACCGGTGTCCGCAACCTCCAGCGCGCGCGCGGCAAGCTGATGGACCAGCGCCATGGTGGGCTGGGCCTGCTGGGCCGTCCTCAGCCAGCCCAGTAACGCGGAGCGGAACGCGGGCGCGGAACCCGACATGTCCACCGCGAGCCAGCGCTCGAGCTCGGTGAGGAACCCGAGCGCCACATTGCCCGCGCCGGATGTGCGGTCGTCGGCGAATGAGGTCATGGCGCGAGCCAGCGGAACGCCGGATACACGAACGCGAGCAGCGAGTGCAGGCCGAGCAGCGAGAGCACGATGAATGCGGCGAAGCCCAACCGTCCGGCCATGGCCTGCGCGCGGGGGCCGGCGTTCAACCCCCACGGGCCCGCCAGCCCGACGAAACCGTTGCCGAAGTGGAAGGCAGCCGCCAGGACGCCGGTGGCGTGGAACGCGAACACGGCCGGGTTCTCGAGCTGGCGCGCCATCAAGTCGAACAGATCCTGCGTGCCCTTGAGCCGCGCCAGGGAGAGCCGCGTGGCCGAGACGTGGAACACGACGTAGATCACGAGGAAGAAGCCGGTCGCGCGCTGGGCCAGCAGCATCCACGGGCGTGGGTATCCGCGCGCGTCGCCGGCGGCCTGCGGGGTCATCGCCAGCATCACCCCGAGCGCCACGTGCAGCAGCATGGGGAGCGCGATCGCGCCCACCTCGATGGCGACGAGATAGGGGATGCGCGCGATCTGGGCGGCGGCGCGGTCGAACACCTCCGCCCCGGCAATCGCGCGCGCGTTGGTGACCAGATGGGAGAGCAGGAACAGTCCGACCGGAATGACGCCGGTCCAGATCTGCAGACGTTTGAGTCCGGCGTAGCCCCGGTCGGAGAGCGGCATGCGGCTGCCTCGCGTCCTTGTGTTGCGTTCAGTGGACAGCCGCACGATAGGGCAGATGGTGGGCGGGGACCAGACGAGCAACGGCGCCCGATCTCACGCCCCGGCGGACTCTCGCTCCCTCAGCGCTTCGCCCGCCAGGTCCCGGGCACTCCACTGGCGCTCAAGCCACTCCAGGAACCACACCACCTCGTCGGGCGAGGGGAGGCCGAACTCGGCCGCCGAGACCACGCGGCCGACCGCAACAGCGATGCCGCCGCACTGGCGGACCAGTCGGTGGACCGGCTCGTCGTTGGTGTCATCACCGAAATAGAACAGGGTTCCCGCCGAATCCCGACCATCGAGCCACAGCTTGAGCGCGGCCGACTTCTCCCACGGCACCGCGGGCATGACTTCGAACACGCGCTTGCCGTGGACGAGTTGCGCCTGCCCTCGGAACGGACGGGCGCGACGCCGCACCCCGGCGCCGAAAGCCGGCTGCAGCGCGGCCGGCACGGAGCGGTAGTGGAGCGCGTAGGAGAAGCGCTTGTCCTCGACCCAGGCGCCCGGGAATCGCTCACACCACGTGCTGAGCGACAGCCGCAGCACCTCCGGGAGTCGGGAGTCCGCCGGCAGATGCACCTGCCGGCGCCCGTGCTCGTCGCGGCTCTCGAGACCGCCCGCGCCGGCGAGGAACAGGCGCCCGCCAATGAACTCGCGCTCGAGGTCGTCCAGCCGCCGCCCGGAGAGCATCGCCATGTGCACGTCGGGGTGTTCGGACAGCCGATGGAGCACGCCGCGCGTGCGCTCCGGCATGATCACATGGTCCGGATGGTCGGCGATCGGTATGAGGGTGCCGTCGAAATCGCTCGCGAGGTGGAGCGCTTCCGTGTCGTTGATTCGCTGGGAGAGCTCGGAGAGGGAAAGCCACAGCGATCTGAGTCTGGGCATGCATCCATCCTTCCCGGGGAGCAAGGGTGGAGAGTCCCGACCCGTCCAGAGGTGGCGCCGAACGGGCCTGTGCCGGCCATGGCGTTCACGCTGGACATCTGGTCACCGACTGCGCTTGAAGTCTCGTCCATGGAGGGGGGTTCCGTCAACGGGGGTCGTCGTCAAATCGACGTCATGCGACAGCGGCGCGTCCGTGCCCCGCCCACGTGCGGAATGCACTGGCCCGGGGGCCGCGATGATCGTCGCGCGCTTTTGCGGGCGCCCTCGCATCCGTGCTCATTGGCAGGCCCCCGCCGCTGTGGTAAGTTGCCCGCCAGCAAATGCTAACGGCGGTCCGGACCGATCTTTCGACTCTGGGCAGCGCCGTCCAATCGCACGCGCAGACCAGCGCCCGCGCGACGGGCATGCCGCTGCAAGCGGTCTCCCGCCGGAACGCGCGGCGACGTTGCCCGTGAGACTCGTCTGCCCGGCCGACCGGCCGGCGCTTACGCCCGGGGTCCCCACTCTCCGAATCCCCATGACGACATCGGTCGCCGAACGCATCCAGCACCAGCTGCTGCCCCGGGTCTCGAAGCCCAACCGCTATCTGGGCAACGCCCTGCACGCGCCCAACAAGCCGCTCGCCAAAGCGACGGTGCGCGTCCTCATGGCGTTCCCGGACGCGTTCGAGATCGGGCTCTCGAACATCGGCATCCGCATCGTCCATCACATCCTGAACCAGCGCCCCGACACCGCGGCCGAGCTGTGCTTCGCGCCGTGGCCCGACGCCGAGGCCGAGATGCGCCGGCTCGGCATCCCGCTGTTCTCGATGGAGTCGCACGCCCCGGCCGACGCGTTCGACATCCTCGGGTTCTCGCTCCAGTACGAGCTGCAGTACACGAACGTGCTGGCGATGCTCGACCTGGCGGGGTTGCCGTTGCGCACGGTGGAGCGCGACCAGAGTCACCCGCTGATCATCGCCGGCGGAGCGCAGGCGTTCAGCCCCGAGCCGATGGCCGAGTTCATTGATGCGTTCGTGATCGGCGACGGCGAGGAGGTCATCCACCGCGTCGTGGATCTGGTGGGCGAGTCCAAGCGCGAGCGCTGGTCGCGCAGCCAGCTCCTCACCCGGCTCGCGCACGTGGGCGGTATTTACGTGCCGTGGGGCTACACCACCCGCTCGACACCCGAAGGCTGGCTGGTGCCGGTACCGCGGCCCGGCTTTCCCTCACGCGTGGACACGGTCTGGGTGAAGGAGCTGAAGAGTGAGTACTACCCCTCGGCGCCGCTGCTGCCGATTGGCGAGATCACGCACGACCGCCTCTCGGTCGAGATCATGCGCGGCTGCACGCGCGGCTGCCGTTTCTGCCAAGCCGGGATGATCAACCGCCCGGTGCGCGAGAAGCCGGCCCAGCAGGTGGTTGAGGAGGTGCTGGGTGGGCTCAAGGCGACCGGGCTGGAAGAGGTCTCGCTAGTCTCGCTCTCGAGCACCGACCACACCCAGATCGTCGAACAGGTCAACCTGCTCGCCGACGCCCTGTGCGCGAGCCGCGTGCAGATCGCGCTCCCCTCGACCCGGCCCGACAACGTGCCGGTCGAGGTGGCGCGCCGCATGGCGTCGCAGCGCAAGGGCTCGATCACGCTGGCGCCCGAGGCCGGCAGCCAGCGTATGCGCGACGTCATCAACAAGAACCACACCGAAGACGAGCTGCTCCAGTCGGTGGCGACCGCGGCGCGTGAAGGCTACACCAGCGCCAAGCTCTACTTCATGTGCGGGCTGCCGGGGGAGAACGACGACGATCTGCGCGCCATCCTCGATCTGGCCGCCAAGGCCTGGCAGCGGGCGCGCGCCGAGGGCAATAGGAACTTCCGCATCACCGCCAGCGTCTCGCCGCACGTGCCCAAGCCGCATACGCCGTTCGCGTGGGCCGAGCAGGTTTCGACCGCCGAGCTCAACCGCCGCCTGGGCGTGATGCGCGAGGCTGCGCGCGGCAAGCCGGTGACGCTCAAGTACCGCGACGCCGAGACCTCGCTGCTCGAGGGGGTGTTCACACGCGGCGACCGGCGCCTGGGTGCGGCGGTCGAGATGGCGTACCGGCGCGGCTGCCGATTCGACGCCTGGAGCGAGCACCTCAAGTTCGACGCCTGGATGGAGGTGTTCCACGACCTCGGCCTCGACCCCGAACGCTACCTGATCGAGCGTTCCACCGACCTGGAACAGCCGTGGGATCTGGTGCAGTCTCCGGTGACCAAGAAATTCCTGGTGCGCGAGAAGCTGCGCGCCGACCGCGCCGCCATCACCGAGGATTGCCGGCTCGAGGACATCTGCTTCTCCTGCGGTGTGAACGAGTGCCCGCAGCGGCCGTGGGTCAAGACCCCGCACGCGCCGGTGGACCTGGCGCGCGCGCAGGCGGCGGTGGCCAGCACCGCCTTCGGGCGGCGCGGGCGCTCGCGGAGCCGGGGCCGCCCGAACGGGCTGCCAGTGTCACCGAAACAGAACGGGCACGTGGCGACGCCACGGCTCAACGGTCACGCCGCCCCGAGCGGGGTGCAGACCAGCACGCGTTTCCGGATCGTTTACGAGAAGGGGGTCGGGATGCGATTTACCTCGCATCTCGACCTGATGCGTTCATGGGAGCGGTCGCTGCGCCGCTCCGAGTTGCCGTTGGCGTTCTCCCAGGGGCATCACCCGCACATCAAGATGTCGTTCGGGCCTCCGTTGCCGCTGGGCTATCGTTCCCGGGCCGAAGTCTTCGACCTGGAGTTCTCGCGTCCGCCCGCCGTCGACCTCGCCGAGAGGTTGAACGCGGTGCTCGCCGACGGGCTCCGGGTGCTGGCCTACCGGCCCATCCTGTTCAAGATCCCCTCGCTCATGAGCGAGCTCGGGGGCGCGTCGTACCGGGTCCGTTTCCCCGGCACGTTTCTCGAGGAGGCCGGCCTCGCGCCGGAGAGTCTCCCAGAGATACTGCGCGCCCGTATCCCCGAGCTGTTCGACCGGGAGCACGTCATCGTGCGCCGGAAGAACGAGGAAAAGGCCCACGAATTCGACGCCCGACCTTCCATGGTGGCCCTCGAGCCCAGCACCGAGGAAATGCCGGCGGTCCTCGACGCGCACGTCCGCTTCACCCCGCGCGCGTCGGTCCGTCCGGAGGAACTGGTGGCCCTCCTGCTGCCGTCCGGAGACGTCCGCACGCTGGACGTCGAGCGCACCGCGCTCTGGACGGAGTCCGGTGGCCGCCGCCTCGACCCGCTCGCGCTCTTGGGATCGCGACCGTGAGGGGCTCGCGTCGCGCGGCGCCTTCAGACGAGGCTGTCGCCCTCGCGACGGACGAGGATGCACCGACCGTCGCGAGGCGATCGCCGAAAGGTGATCACGTGAAGCAGACCATCATCATCAACGCCGATTCATACGAGACCCGGATCGCCATCCTCGAGGACGGGGAACTGGCCGAACTGCTGGTCGAGCGCGCCGATCAGCGGCGCCACGTGGGAGACATCTACAAGGGGCGCGTCAACGCCGTGCTGCCCGGCATGCAGTCCGCGTTCGTGGACCTGGGGCTGCCCAAGACCGGGTTCCTGCACGCCTCGGACCTGGCCGAGTCACTGAGCGAGATCGAGGATATCTCGGACCTGGACGAGAACGGCGACCACGGCCGCCGCCGCCGGGGCCCCGTGCTCAAGATCGAGGATCATCTCAAGAAGGGCCAGGAGGTCCTGGTCCAGATCACCAAGGAATCGATCGGCACCAAGGGCCCGCGCGTGACGCAACAAGTGAGCCTGCCGGGACGCTTCTGCGTGCTGATGCCCGGTGTCGATCACGTCGGCGTGTCGCGCCGCATCGAGGACCGCGCCGAGCGGCAACGCATCAAGGCGATCATCGCCGACTTGAAGCCCAAGGGCGTGGGCCTGATCGCCCGCACCGCGGGCGAGGGCAAGGGCGATCCCGATTTCTCCGCCGACGTCAAGCACCTCACCAAGCTGTGGCAGAAGGTCGACCGCAAGGCTGCCGGCGTGCGGGCCCCGGCCCTGGTGCACCGCGAGCTGGAGATGACCGCGGGGATGATCCGCGACCTGTTCACCGACGAGGTGGACGAGGTCATCATCGACGACAAGGATTCGTTCGCCGAGATCCAGTCCTACTTGAAGAGCGTCTCCCCCGAGCTGTGCGGCCGGGTCAAGCACTACAAGGGGCACGATCCGATCTTCGACGCGTTCGAGATCGAACCGCAGATCGAGAAGACCTTCGAGCGCAAGGTGTGGCTCAAGAAGGGCGGCTACATCTGCATCGACCACGCCGAGGCGCTGGTCGCGATCGACGTCAACACCGGGCGGTTCACCGGCAAGAAGAACCAGGAAGAGACCATCTTCCGCACCAACATGGAGGCCGCCAAGGAGGTGCCGCGGCAGCTGCGGCTGCGCGACATCGGCGGCATCATCGTGGTGGACTTCATCGACATGGAGATCGAGGCCAACAAGCGCGCCGTGCTCGAAGAGCTGCGCGGCGAGCTGCGCAAGGACCGCGCGCGCACCAAGGCGTTCGCCGTCTCCGATCTGGGGTTGATCGAGATGACCCGCCAGCGCGAACGCTCGAGCCTGCTCCACTACTACACCGAGGACTGCCCGCAATGCGCGGGACTCGGAAAGGTGCCCTCACCGGAGACCATGCTCGTGAAGCTGGAGCGGGCGCTGCGGCGGGTGGCGGCGATGGGGGCGGAGAAGCGCATCACGCTCAAGGTGGCCCCCGAGGTGGCGCTCTACTTCGTCGAGCAGGAGGCGCGCCGGTTCGCCGAGCTGGAGAAGCGCTTCAAGCTCCACGTGGACCTGAAGGACGATCCGCAGCTCAAGCGCGGCGAGATGCGCATCTTCAACTCGAAGAAGCAGGACCTGACCAAGCAGGTCGTGGGGTCGGTGCCGGGGACCTAGCGGGAGCGGGCGGGAGGCCGAGTCACCCCCCCGCCGCCTGGACCAGCCGCGCGAAGATCGCCATGTAATCCCTCGCCTCGCGCGGGTGGAGGAAGTTGTGCCGCACGTGTTCGCGGCCCTCGATGCCGAGCCGCTTCCGTAGATCCGATGAGCGCAACAGTCGCGTGATCTGGTAGGCGCAGCCCTGCACCGAGCCCACCAGCAACCCGGTGCGCTCGTGGAGAATCTGAAGCGGGATGCCACCCACGGCGCTCGCCACCACCGCGCGGCGCTTCCACAGCGCCTCCGAGACGGTCAAGGCGAACCCCTCGCGCAGCGACTTCTGGACCACCACCGCCGAGCGGCGCTGCAGGGCGTTGATGGTGAGGTGGGCGTCGGGCGGCAAGAGGAGCAGCGAGACGTCGGTCCGCTCTCCCACGCGCTCCCGTACCTCGGCCAGGACTTCCGCGCCCTCGGGGTCGTCGTCGGCGCTGCCGCCGGCCAGGATCAGGTGCGCGTCTTCGCGCTTGCGGGCGAGGATGAACGCCTCGAGCACGCCGAGCGGGTCCTTGATCCGATCGAAGCGCGAGATCTGAGTGACCCAGGGTCTGCGCACCGGCAGGACGAGCGGCTCGAGGAGTGCCTCCTCTTCGGCGGACGTCAGCTCACGATTCTTGTCCGCGAGCGGGTCGATCGACGGCGGCACCAGGTAAGCAGGCAGATCGAGCGGCGGCACGAAGCTGACGTGCGAGAACACTGCCGCGTCGTAGCCCGAAACCATGGGGGAGAGGAAGCCCCACACGTCGGGCTGTGCCCGCGAGAGGTCGATGTGACAGCGCCACACCCAGTGCTGGCCGGGCTGCCGCCGGTGGATGACGAGCCCCAACGGCTGGGGGTCGTGGATGAGCACCAGGTCACCATCCAGCGCCAGCGACATGGCGGCCTGGCGGTTGACCATGTGGAAGTACTCGCGGTCGTCATCGCTCAGTGCGCCCGGCCAGCCGTGCAGCGTGTTGTGGATGGTCTTGGTGATGCCGTAGAAGCGCTGATCGCCCGGCATGACCTCCCAGCTGGTCGGCACCCCCAGCTCGTTCATCAGACGCACCAGCCGATGCAGGATCTCGGCGACCCCGCCGCCTGTCGCGGTGGAGTTGACCATGACCACGCGGTGGCCGCGCAGCCGTCGCGCCAGGGCGGCGAGCGTGCGCAGCGGTCCCTCACCGACCGCGGCCCGGTAGCCATCGAGGAGCGCAGGGCCGTCGTCACGCACGGCGACCACCGTCATGGTCGACCCCGGCGCGTGGGTTTCACTCCCGAGCCTCGTCCTCGTCCACGCGCGTCATCCGTCGCACCAGGCCGACCACCGCCTCGTGCGCGGCTTCGCGTCGCTCGCCCTCGCTCGCCCTCGTCGCGGCGGCCACGCGCGCGCGCAACCGGCCCTGCCGCCAGCGCTTGAGCACGCGCCGTCGCAACTCCGCCAGCCCACGGCCCGCGCGCGCCTCCTCCTCCAGCACCTTGGCGAGCTGGGGGTCGCCGCGCTCGCGGGCCCAACGCGCGATCGCGGGCGGGCCGGGCGCGTACCACGGTTCTTCCAGCAGGTGGTAGAACCAGACGCCGGGCTCGGCCTCGCCGAGGCCCTCGACCAGCGTTTCGGGCCCGTCGGCGATGACGCCGGTCGGGATTGGGACCGACTCGGCGGTGAGCAAGACGAACTCGGATTCGGGTGGGACCGCGCGCGAGAACCGGTCCTTCTCGGGTACGCATCCCAGCACCTCGAGCAGGGCCTCGCGCAGCTCAGCCGCCGAGCCGGAGCGACCTTGCACCGCGAACGCGATGCGCTCGGCGGTCTCGCGGTCCTGGACCACGTCGTGTATCCACGCGCTCAGATCGTCGGGCGGCAGCTCGATGCCGGTCGGGTGGCGCAGCGGGCACTGGACGGTGTGGTAGAAGAGCGTCGCCGCCGTCGCCTCGGCGATCCACAGGCGCAGGGACTCGAGGTTGCGCGCCCGGGCCCCCGCCGGGCGCACCAGATGGACAACGCTGTGGAGCTCGAAGTCCTGTCCGTCGCTCGTCATCAGGCAGGCCGTTGACCCTTATCCTCGTCCAGCGAGCGCAGGTACTCGATCACGAAGTCGCGTGCGAGGTCACGGCAGCCGAGGCCGAACGCGAGCCCCACGGCGATCCCGACCGCGGCGACCGCGGTGATGCCGAGCGCCATCACGAACTGCGCCGCGAATCCGAGCTGCTCGAGCGCGAGCAGCACCGCGAACCCGGAGAGGATGGCCGTCACCACCTGGCCGCGCACCCGGCTTCCGCGCAGACCCGCGCCTTCGAACAGCCGATGCGTCACGCCCCCCAGGATCCACGCCAGCACCAGGCCGGCGGTGAGCATGATGGTGGCCGTCACCACCCGCGGCAGTGTGTCCACCAGCCGATCGCCGACCCCCGAGGTCACGTTCAGGCCCAGCACGTCGAGCGCCAGCAGCACCGTCCCCACCACCATGGTCCAGCGCACCGCCCACGAGGCGAAGGCGGCGGGCTCGTGGGCCGGCGCGGCACCGGTGGCGCCCAGCAGGCTGCGCACGCCCTGGTTGAAGCGCAAAGCCCGCAGCAGGTAGAGGGTGAACGTTTCCAATAGGCGGGCGAGGATCCAACCGATCAGCACCACCAGCAGTGCCAGCAGCCAGTCCACGATAGCCTGCCCACCGATGGACAGGAGCCCACGCACGCGCTCGACCAGCAGGTTCCACGTCTGCGATTGAAGGATGGTGGTTGCGACCATGCGATGCCCTCCCCGTGACGGGTTGGGCGGTGGCCGGCCAGTGAGCCGATCCCGCCCGCACCTTCCCGGTGACTAGTGGCCCGCGGTCCCGGTGGCCTCCGCCACCGGGGTGCGCAGGGTGAGACTCTGGATGGTGTCCAACACCTCGATCGCCCAGTCGAAGATGTTCCGCCTGAGCACAGTCTCGCGCAGGGCTGCCATGCGCTCGCGGCGCGCCTCGGGTGGCTCGCACAGCGCGGCATGCCAGGTGTCCGCCATGCCCTCGCGATCGTAGGGCGAGGCGATCCAGGCGCGCTCCAGCTCGCGCGCCGCACCGGTGAAGGGGGACAGGAGCAGCGCCCCGTCGTTGTCGGGCGAGGCGGCCAGGTACTCCTTGGCGACCAGATTCATGCCGTCGTGGAGCGAGGTCACCGCGCACAGGTCGGCCATGCGGTAGTAGGGCACCAGCCGCCGCACGTCGAGGTTCGCCGTGACCAGGTGAACGGTGGGCCCGTTGGGGCGCGGGAAGCGTCGGTTGATGCGCCGGGCGATCACGCGCGCGCGGGACATGACCTCCCGGTACTCGCGAAGCTCGATGCGAGAAGGCACGCCGATCTGGATGTAGCAGAGTCGCCCAATCCACTCGGGGTATTTCTCGAACAGGCGCTCGAGCGCTTCCAGCCGCTCCGGGATGCCCTTGGTGTAGTCGAGCCGATCCACGCCGAGGGCGACCTTGCACTCCTCGAGCCCGAGCTGCTCGCGCAGTTCCCGCTCGGCATCCTTGGTCTCCTGCGTCTCCGCCATGGCCGCGAACTCGTCCGCCGGTACGCTGATCGGCATATGGCGCACCCAGGTGCGGCGCGATCCCAGATCGACCGCCAGCCGCTCGCGGTCCACGCGCGCTTGCAGCTCGCCGGCGACCGACTCGAGGAAGTTGAGGGCGTGGGCACGGATATGGAAACCGACGAGATCGTTCGCCAACAACCCCTCGAGCAATTCCTGGCGCCAAGGCAGGATGCGGAATACCTCGGGATTGGGCCATGGGATGTGCCAGAACATGGCCACCTGGAGGTCGGGCCTTCGCTCCTTCAAGTAGCGCGCGGCCAGCGCCAGGTGATAGTCCTGCACGAACACCAGCGCCGGCCGGTCGCCGATCTCCTCCAGCACCGCGTCGGCGAAGCGCCGGTTCACGTCGCGATAGCGTTCCCATTCTTCGAGCCGGAAGCGCGGGCGCACGTAGGCGATGTGGCAGAGCGGCCACAGTGCGCTGTTCGAAAACCCCGAGTAGTAGAGCGCGTGGTCCTCTTCGCTCAGCCACAGGCGCCGCAGCGTGTAACGCGGATGGTCGGGCGGGCAGGGGACATGGTCGCCGCCATCGGCCCCGGCGCCGCCCACGCTGCCGCTGCCGCTCGCCACCCACAGCCCGCCGATCGCCTGCGCCACGGCATCGAGCGCCACCGTGAGTCCGCCGGCGTTGCGCACCCAGCGCACGCCTGTCCCGCCACGAACGTGCGAGTAGGGTTCGCGGTTGGACACCACGACCAGCTGGCGGCCGCTGAGGTGTTCGCGGGCCCAGGCTTCGAGGTCTTCGCGGGAGGTACGTGCAGGGCCTGCCGCGCGTTGCTGGCTACGCACGGCGGCGCGGCTGAGCGCGCCGCGAACACGATCGGGGAACTCGGACACGGAGCCTCCGCTGTGGGGAGCGGTCACCTGGTTCGGTCCGTTGCGGCCGGCGCAGTATAGCGCCGCGGGTCGGGATGACAACCGGGAAGCGGGCCTGGAAGTGCGGGGGGATGCGGTTGGATGCCGGCATCGCGAGAGTGGACCCGTGCATTTTCGCACGCGCGGCCCGCGTTCCGTGCAGCTTGCGCACGGACCCGCGTCTCGTTGGGCTAATCCACGACCTTGCGGAAGCTCAGCGGCCGCTGCAGCCGTTCGAACCCCGAGCGCGAAGGCTCGTCCATCTGGGCGATCACGCGCTCGAGACCGCGCATGGTGTTCAGGTCGCCGATCACCGCCAGTGACGGCGGGGCGTCCGGGACCACCACGACGATGCGCAGACGCGCGCCGACGTAGTTCCACACCTGCGCCGCCATGCGATTGGGAGGGTACCCGGGGAGCACGACGATCACCTGGGTCTCGGGCGGCGTCAGATCGAGAGCCTGCAGCGGCTCGAGGTCGACCGGCCAATAGGGGAGGGAGAGCACGATGTTCGCGAGGCCCGGGAGCTGGGCGACATCGTGCACTTCGCTCGCGGTGGGGATGCGGCTGAACTGGACCGTGGTGCCGATGCGCAAATCGGTGCGATCGATGATGAGCGGCGTCCCGATCGCGACCACACCCATACGGCGTTCCGAGAACGGGCTCCCTGCCGGCGAGCGGGGCTCGGGTGGGGCGGAGGATTGAGCGCCGATGGGCGGGCCTGCCGACATACAGCCGACGAGGGCGCCGGCGATGAAAACGGTTGCGAATGTCCAGGGCTTCATGCTTCCTCCACGGGTCCAGAATGTCGATAGAGTCCGCTCCACCTTAGCCGCCGGTGGCCAGAGGGGATCGCACGCGATGACTCGGCAGTCTACCGAACCACCGCAAGGCCCGCCCGTTTCCCGCCGCCGCTTCCTGCGCATGGCCGCGCTGGGCGCGGCGGGAGGGCTCGCCTGCCCACCGCTCGGGGAGGCGTTCGCCTGGGCGGCGCGCGCGGGCGCCCCTAGCGCGCAGGCGCCGGCCGGCGTGTTCGCCGACCTCCACTTCCATGCCTCGCTGCGGGCCACCGTGCGCGAGACGCCGGTCGCGGTCGCCGCGCCTCTGTTGAACCAGTTCGCGCAGCTCACCCTCAACCGCACCGGTGGGAGTTGGGAGGAGGCCCATCGCGCCGGGATCGACCTGGTCTGCGCGGTCCACTACAACCCCTTCGACGAGATCATGGGGATGGCGGTGGACCCGAGCCTCGATGCGCCAGCGCACACCCTGCGGATGCTCGACCTGCTCGAGGCGGAGCTGAACGGCCCCGCGAGCCGGCACGCCCGCCTGGCGCGCACGCCCGCCGCCCTGAAGCGGGCGCTCGCCGACCGGCGGGAGGGCCGCGACGACCGGGTCGTGGTGCTCCATGCGCTGGAAGGCGGCCACGCGCTGGGGGGCTCGCTCGGGCCGCTCGACGGGCTCGCGGAACGCGGCGTGGCGTACATCACCCTGACCCACTTCTTCGACAAGGGGGTGGCGAGTGTCGGGAACTGCCTGCCGTTCTTCCCCGACGCCGGGCGTGACTGGCCCGCCCGTGGCCTAAGCGGTTTCGGGCGTGACCTCATCGCCCGCATGGAGGCGCTGGGCATCCTGGTGGACGCCACCCACGCCAGCTCGACCGCCATGGAGGACATCCTCGCGGCCGCCCGGCGTCCGATCCTGGTGAGCCACACCTCGGTGCGCGCGCTGAGCGACCATCCCTACTCGCTGCCCGACGAGCATTTGCAGGAGATCGTGCGGCGGGGCGGCCTGATCGGGATCGTTCTGTTCCCCTACACCCTCTCCAACTACGGCACCTACGAGGTGGCCCAGGAGCGCGGCTCGCTTGCCGATGTCGTCCGCTCGGTACGTTACCTGGTCAAGATCCTGGGCGGTCACCAGCACATCGGGATCGGCAGCGATTTCTCGGGCTTCATCGTCGGCCCCAGGGACATGACGCGCCTCGGTCAGGTGGGGCGGCTGCGGCGGGTCCTCATGGCGGAGTTCGGCGACGATCGCATGGTCTCCGACATCATGGCGGGGAACGCCACCCGCTTCCTGGCCGACCACTGGGGTCTGGGCTGAGGCCATGACGGCCGCCCGCGGGATGCCGAGCCTCGCCACCCGCCTGCTCGGATGGGGCGCCAACCTCGCCATGCTTTCGCTCGCGGTGGTGCCGCCTCCTGCGTTCGCGTGGACGGTGGAGGAGCATCGGCTGCTCGCGGACAGCGCGTTGACCCGGTCGTGCGCCGGCTGGCCCTCGCAGGACGAGTGGGCGCTGCGCGCCGTGGCCGGACCACAGTCGGAGACCGGTGGCGGTTCGTTTTTGGACGCACTGGGCTTCGGTGAGCTCTGCGCGTGGTCGGCCCGCGATGACGGCGCCATGGCCCGCCGCCACGAGCGTGGCCGCACGGTGCTCGAGCAGCTGCGGCAACTCTCGGCGGCCCGGCTCGACTCGCTGGCCCGGCTCGCCGCCACAGGGGATCTGCTCCTGCTCGGGGCGAGTGGGCCGCGGGTGGCGGCGCGACTGAGACGGTTGGCGCCGTCCAATCCGGTCGCCTGCTTCCTCCAGCATCACCTGACGGCGCTGAGGCTCGCCCGGGTCGCGGGGGAGCAGGCTCTGGCGGGATCGGCCGGTTCGCTGCCGGTGCCCATGCTCCGCCGCGCGCTGGTCTACGAAGCGATCGCCCAGGGTTACCTGGCCGACGCTTTTGCCGCCGGGCATCTCATGACACCCACCGGCGCGCGGCCCACCGGATTCGACCCGGTGAACCTCAGGCATGCACACGACGGCTACTCGAATCTGGGCGCTTACGTGCTGAACGCCCGCGGTGAGACATGGCAGACGTTCGGCGAGCGGCTGCTGCTCTGGTACGGCCCCTCGTTCGCACACGTATTCGAGGCCTCGGTCACCTCGCTGCGCGAGTTGCTGCTGGTCTACTACGGCGCGCGCGGCACGGAGCTGCCCGTTCCGCTCGCGGCGTGGGGGGATTCGATCGCCGCCGCGCGGGGCACCCCACGCGAGCGGCTCGCCGCCGCGTGGACCGCGAGCCACCCGGGCCCCGACTATCTGGCGGTGGTGCGGCTCCCGACGTTGATGTTGGTCCCGACTCCGGTGGTCGCCACATGGAGCGTGCGCGGCGCCGTGCTGGATGAACATGGACTGCGCAGGCGCCACCAGTACCCACAACTTGCCGAGCCGGGCGGGCACGACCCCACCCTCGACCGGGAGGACGTCGCCAGGCTCCCCTCGCGCGCGGCGGTCCCGGCATGGATGATCCCCGACACGCTGTTCGCGGCGACACCGGCAGCGCTGGTGCGCGATCATCTGGACTTCGCGAGCGTGCGATTTGCGCAGGCGGCCGAGCCGCCGCCCAGCTACGCGGGCTTACTCGTGATCGCCGAAGTGGTGCGCCGTGACAAGGGGGATGAGCACGGGACCGACCATGCCCTGGGCATCGGCTTCGCGCCGGTCGGCGAGTCGTCATTGCTGCTGGATCGGTTCTCGGCCGACCTCGTGTTCCTGACACCGGCGCACGGGGCGGCCCCGCGCTCCACCCAGCTCCGGTTCGGCGCGAGCGTCGCCCCTCCCCGATTCGGCATCTGGCGGGAGTGGGGCCTGCGCTGGCTGGACCGTGTGAGGCTCGAAGCCGGCCACGCGTGGACCCGCGGCGGGAGCATTCACGCTGACGGGAACCACTACGCCATCGCCGTCGAGAGCCCTACCCTCCCGCTCGGTTTCGCCTACGCGGGGCTCACGTTGCGGCTCGGATACCAGTGGACGTGGCTCGATCGAGCCCGCCGTGGCCTGACCTTGGGGCTGGTGGTCCAGTAGGGATCGGATCCACCATCACATGATCGCCCGCGCCACCGCCGCCTCGGCCAGCAACTGCGCCGGATTCAGCAGGTCCGGCGCGTCCGCGGCAGCGCCCAGCATCAGCGGGATCTCGGTGCATCCGAGGATGATCCCCTCGACGCCGCGGGCCCGCAGCGTCGAGATCGCATCGTGCGCCAAGCGCCTGGACGCGTCGGTATCCCGGCCCTCCATCAGCGAGAGGATCGCGCCGTCGAGCGGGCCGGACTGCTCAGGAGCGAGCTTCTCGGCTGCGATGCCCATCGGCGCGAGCCGATCCGTGTAGACGGTGGGGAGGCCCATGCCGACGACCCCGACCCGCTTCCAGCCGCGCGCGCGAACGGTGTCCAGCGTGACGTCGATCATGCTGAGGACCTCGCGGCCCGAGATCGTCTTCATCACGGTGCCTCCCCGCCGGCACGGTCCCACCATCGCCCCTGCGAAGGGAAGCGCATCATGGACAGCGGCTTGACGCCCCCGTGCGGGGCATGGTAGAAACCCTCGTTCCACGCGCTCACGCCGCTGGAAGCACGCGTCCTCCCGTGGGTTGCGAGGCCGCCTGAGCTGCCCGCCGCAACCGCCTGCGATTCAAGGAGAAAGCCAGATGTACGCGATCGTCAACATCAACGGCATCCAGACCAAGGTGACGCCCGACGAAGTGCTCTCGGTGGCGCGTATGACCGGGCAGCCGGGCGACAAGCTGACCTTCGACCAGGTGCTGTTGGTCTCGGACGGCGAGAAGATCGCGTTCGGCCAGCCCTATCTCAAGGGCGCGAGCCTCACCGCCGAGCTGGTCGAGCACCTGCGCGGTCCCAAGCTCAAGATCTTCAAGTTCAAGCGCCGGCGCGATTATCGCCGCCGCCGCGGCTACCGGGACGAGCTGACGCGCATCCGCGTGTCGGCGATCTCGGCTTAACAAGGGTGGGAGAGCGCGATGGCGCATAAAAAAGGCCAGTCGTCGTCAAGGAATAATCGCGAGTCCAACGCACAGCGTCTCGGCGTCAAGCGGTTCGGCGGCGAGCGCGTCCAGGCAGGCCACATCCTGGTCCGCCAGCGCGGGACCCGGTTCCATCCCGGCACGAATGTGGGCAAGGGGAAGGACGACACCCTGTTCGCGTTGGCCAGCGGGCACGTGAAGTTCACGCGTTGGGGTCGCGACCGGAAGCGCGTGCATGTTGTGGCGGCGGCGGTCGCCGAGACCCGCTAGTTCTTCGTTTCGTTCGAGCGCCACGCCGCCTCGGGCCTTCCGGCCTCAGGGGACGTGGCGTTTTAGGTATATGGCCGACCTAATGGAGGGTGTCATGAAGAACAAGGTCGCGGTGATCGGGGCCGGCAACGTCGGGGCGAGCACGGCGCTGTTCCTGGCCGAGCGTGGCATGGCGGACGTGACGCTGATCGACATCGTCGAGGGCATGCCCCAGGGCAAGGCGCTCGACATGCAGCAGGCGGCGCCCCTGTGGCACAAGGGTGGCCGCATCGAGGGCAGCAATGACCTCTCCGCCGTCAAGGGCGCG
>CAYONG010000012.1:0-2645 GCA_964405235.1 uncultured bacterium
GTTCCATGACGAGCGGGCGGTGGCGGCGCGGGTGGCGCACACGGCGTTCGTGCCGGCGGACTCCGCAGGGCTCCAGGCGTTGAGCGCGGTGCAGACCCGCCTGCTGAGGGCGCTCCAGGAGCGTGCTGCGGAGCGCCACGCAGATCCCGATCGGGTCCCCACGCCCGGGCCTGAGTGCTACACGATCACCCCTCGAGACGTCCGCCAGGCCATTTGCGGTCCCGGGGCCCGCCGGCCGTGCCCGTCACGGGAATCCGTCACCTTATCGACGGATTGGGGGGAGCGTCCCGGCCCGACCGGACGCCCGACCCGGACGAGGCCGGGCCGTCGAGCACGCGCTCGTTGGCGTCCACATCCCGCTCTGCACCGACCTGCATGGCAGCGCCCAGCATGCACCTGCCGCCGCGAGCGTGCGATCGTCCACCGGCGTCGAGTGGGAAGGAGCGGATGTGCGCGGACGAATCATGCGCGTTGCGGCACACCGCGCCTCGGTCCCCGCGACGCTACCTCAAGTGCAGCGCCTTGCGGACGACGGTGCCGTGCTCGGTCTCGAGGTGGAAGACGTAGAGCCCATTGGGCCAGCCGCGGCCGTCCAGGGCAACCTCGTGGGGTCCGCCGGGCTGGATCGCGTCCGCCAGCACGGCGACCCTTCGCCCGGCAAGATCGTAGGCCGAGAGCCGCACGGCGGAGACCGCGGGCAGCCGGTAGCGCAACGTCGTCCGATCCGCGAACGGGCTCGGCGCGATCGCGAAGCGGAGTGCCGACGCCGGATCGACATCCCGCACGGCGGCGCTGGGCGCGACCTGCAGGGTCCAGGAACGGGATTCCGTCATCAACGAGTCGCGCGCGGGCTCGTCGTGGACGAGCGTGGTGCTGTCCTTCACCATCACTGAGAGAATGTAGTCCCCCGGAGCGAGCCCCAGCGTGACGACGTGAAGCGTCTCCTGCGTGGCGCCCGCAACGGGGATCCCGTCCAGGGACCACTGGATCTCGAGGGGGTGATTGAGTGGGTGCACCGGATTCACGAACACGACCGAGGAATTCTCGAGCGGCGGTCCGGTGGGAGTCCAGTCGTCGAGAGGGCTCACGAACTTGTAGAACTCGATGATCAGGCCCTCGACCGAGGGCAGGTTGAAGGGCCGGCCCAGCGAACGCATCTTGGAGTTGAACGTGGGACGGTAGATTCTGTACTGGTTGTAGTAGGCGCCCTCGTACGTGCTCACCAGTCCGTCGTAGTCCACGCCCGGATTCCCGAGCCAGGCGGCCCATTTGGTGGCGAACATGGGCATTAAGGACGAGTTGAGGATCGAGATGTTGCGCTCTGGGCGCTCGAACCCGGTGTAGGTAGCGCCGTCGCCGTAGTGGTACTCGTCGGCCAGGTTGCCGAGGCTATGGCCCAGCTCGTGGATGGCGACCTCGGCGGCCGAGCTGTTGCCTCCCGAATAGGTGGCCAGATCCGATGACGTGTAGCCAGCGCCACCGTACTTGACGGAGTTGGCTACCGCGAGCACGTGATCCGTCTGCGGCGCCTGCGCGGCGAACCCGTAGGCCTTGGCCACGTCCACGCACAGCAGGCGCTCGATTCCTTCGCACCAGAAGCCCATGTCGATCGCCGTACTCCGGCTGATCCCCTGTGTGGGATCGTTGTCGACGCCGGACTCCGACGAGATCACGTCCACTCGATGAGCGTTGAAGAACGTTCCGTAGGTCGAGAACGGCTCCTGACTGAGCAGGGTGTTGAGGGCGGCCGCGACATGCGTGGCGTAGCCGCCAAGTTCCGAGACAAGGTAGCCATCGCCCACGAACACCAGGTCGATCCGGTTGGAGATCGGACCGTTGTCGAGGATGGTGGTGACCCCCGCGGCCGGAGCCGCGTCGGCCCCCGCAGGCACGGCCTGCGCGAGGAAGACGATGCCGCCGGTGAGCTGCCCACTTGCGTCGACGCCGTCGTAGTAGACGGTCTCGATCGGGACGCGCGGTTGGGCCGTGAGGCCCAGGCTTGCTTCCAGCCACCGCGGCGCTCCCGAGAGGAGGTCGTCGGGCGCCGGCTCGAAGGTCGCCTCGGCCTCGCCGTCGTGCCAGTCGAGCGACGTGGGTGCGAAAGGCCCGGCCACCAGACGGCCGCCGGTCTGCGCGTCGTACACGCGCAGAGCGATCTCCTCCGGGAGAGCCACGCGCCCCATCGCATCGCCGAGTGGGCCGTGATAGACGAGCCGGGGGGCACCCTGCCCGGCGGCGTGCCCCGCAAACACCGTGAGCGCGATCACGATGAAGACAATTCCCGCCATGTTCGCCTCTCGGGTCTGGGAATACTGACCGCGGCGGCGACACCACGGCCGCACGCACTGCGGCGGGGGTCCCTTGTGCGGGGATAACGCCATTGAGGTTATTCTGTGGTGGTACGGGAGGCAAGCACTTCCTTCTGCCCTTGATTCCCCGGTAAGAAGTGTACGGGGCAAGAAAAAGCACCTTGCCGGCCGCTCTGGAAGCGGCTAGAGAAGAGCCGCTGGTCATCGAAGCCTTCCGGGCGCTGGGGTTACCGCAGGCGATTCGGGACCACCTGCACTTCAAGCAGCGGGTACGCGGATACTCCGAGGTCACGTTCATCGAGACGCTGGTGGCGCCACTGGCCGCGGGCGGCGAGT
>CAYONG010000013.1:0-1950 GCA_964405235.1 uncultured bacterium
GCGCGCAGCGCGAGCTTCTGGGGCGTGTTGCCCGCGCGGATGAGATGCTCCAGCAACTCCTGGTCAACTTCGAGAACCGGCAGCGCATCGGCTTTGGTCCACATAGTGGCCGCAGCATACCGGTTCTTGGTGCATTGTAAATCTATTTATGCAACAGGACACTAGGGGCCGGCCGCCGGGCGGGCGAGATCCGACCACTTCGATCACTGTGACTAAACAAATCATTATCGCGCGACCGCGGAGTCGGAAAACGGATTGACGGCCCGCAGACCTGTGCCTATCCTTCTATTGGATTGTTGGATCATGCTAACCCGCAAGCCACTGGAGTTTCCGAGGGTTTTCGAATCGGCAGTTCGCCATATGCCGTGCGCGCAGCCCCCCCTGTGCGCGAAATTCTTAAGGCTGGTGACACGCGAGTTCATCTCACCGCAGTTTGCAACACAGGCAAGGAGGACCTCATGAGACTGGCTAAGCAGTTGTACCGTGGTCTGGCCACGGCCGGCGTGGCCATGGCGCTTGTCGCCGCATCCGTTTCGACCGCGGCTGCGTTCGGACCGCGCGTCCCGCAGGTCGCGTTCAACGATACGACGCTTCAGGCCTACCTCAATGGCGTTGGCGAATCGATCAACGTCTTGGGCGACCAGGTTGACGGGCAGGTCTGGACCGCGTCGGTGTCCGGCAATGCGACCTTCACGTTGATGATCGAGCTCTCGACCAACGCGGCCAGCAATGCGATCGGCGTCTACAACACGGCCGCTCCGGGCGTTCCCCCGCTCTTCAATATCTTCCCGGGCACGGCGAGTGCCGGCTGGTTCGCGACGGCGCACTTCGGGGGGGGCAACCTGACGGTCACCCTGTTCAACCAGCTCTCGGTCATCCAGGGCCAGATCACCTACGCGGGGGTGGACCCCAATTCATTCGGCTTCTACATCGTGGGCCCCGGGGGGACGTTCTACTCCCAGGATTCCCGTAATGCCGGGGGGCTGCCGCGCATCCTGACCTACCTGGGCACCGGTCAGAACTTCGGCGACTGGTGGGAGTGCTTCGAGGATTCGGCGGGTGCATCTGCCGGCAAGGATTTCGACGACGTCGTCCTCCTGATGCAGTCGGTCGTTCCGACCCCCGTCAACTCGTCGACGTGGGGCAGGTTGAAGACGCTCTATCGCCAGTAACACGGCAGCTGTTTCGAGGAGATTCATCGACTCAGTCTGCCGGCTGTTCGTGGACCGCCGGGTTGGGATGGCCTCCTTCCCTCCCGGCGGTTCTCGCGTTTTGGCCGGATCCGCGATTACGAAAGAAATCGATCCGAGAGTCGGGTAAACTCAAGGGCGCTGTCCCCCAACATCGTGCGGCATCCTCACGCTTACCTCTGAGCCGGCAGCACCGGCTCGGGAGTTCTCATCATGGTCGCTCGCCGCCGGACATCGTCGTTCGACAGCGCCACTCATCCCCGGCCCGCTCGTGTGCCACCGCGCCGTTTGGCCTACGCTTGCGCTCTGTTCCTCTGGCTCTTCGGTGCAGGCTCGGCCCGGGCGCAGACGGTCCGTGAGGACTTCTACATCACGGACGGCACGGTAAATGCCGAGGTCCTGTCGGGGAACACCCTCTACATCGCCGGTAGCTTCAGCCGCGTCGGTCCCGTGACCGGGTCCGGGATCCCCATCGACGCGACCACCGGACTCGCCCTGAGCGGGTTTCCGCACGTGGTCGGAGCAGTCCTGGCGGTGGTTTCCGACGGGGCGGGTGGGTGGTACATCGGCGGCTTTTTCACCACCGTTGGTGGCCAGTCCAGGTCGAACCTCGCCCACGTCCTCGCGGACAACAGTGTCTCGCCATGGAATCCCGGCACGAACGGGTTGGTGCGCTCCCTCATCGTGAGCGGCACGACCCTCTACGCGGGGGGTGACTTCACTAGCGCGGCAGGGGAGCCGCGCAACCGTATCGTCGCGC
>CAYONG010000014.1:0-5018 GCA_964405235.1 uncultured bacterium
CGTGACGAGCGTGGCCGGCAGCGGCGGGGGGACGCGAGCGCCGTCAGCATCGGTCCAGGAGCGCGGGAGCCGGATCGCCGAGCCGTCCCCGAGCTGGACCAGGAGGTCTTTCTGACCATCCTTCAGGATCTCGAAGACCTGCCCTTCGAGGGGATGGTGTCGCCGTGTCACGGAGACTTGGTCCAGCGCGCTGCGTCGATAGTGATACGCAGTGTGAGCTGACGTACCCGTGCTCCAGCAACCCGCAGTCGAGGAAGCGCCCGACCACCTCGTCCACCACCGGGCACAGCGGGCCGTGGGTCGGCTCGTAGCGCTCTTCGTGCACGTACGTCAGGGTCTCGAAGTGATCGGCCAGCACCCGGTAGAGCGGCGAGGCTTGCGGGCGCCGGGGCGTGTAGCGCGGCGCGCCGCAGGGCACAGCGGCGGGAGGCCGCGGCGACGGCGAGCGAGCGGCGGGCGCACGCCGCGGCGCGGGGACGGAACTCGGGGCCGGGGCTCGCCGGGGCGCCGTGCGCTCCACGACCGGACGAGCGCATCACGATTGGTGCCGCGGCCTGCCGCCTCCTCCTACCCCGCGATGGCGGCGCTCGCCGCAGCGGGTTGCTCACGCACGCAAGCGGCTCAAGTACGGGGAGCCATCGCGGCACACTCAAACGGCGTGGACGGAGCGGCACCGGCGGCGACAACCCGGCCAAAGGATTCCTTGGGAATCCAGAGCTTCGCCGCCCGCCCTACGCGACTCGCCAACCTCCTGCGGCGGCAGGGGGCCAGTAGCGCGCGGGAGCCGGAGTCGCTGAATCGGGCGATACGCCGCACCGCCGCCACGGCGCCTGCCCATCCAAACAGCGGCCGGAAGGGGATCATGATGCCCGGTCGCGAGCCCCGTATCTGCGCGCGCGCGGGCGACGGCGTGAATGCCCGAGGGGAACCGCCCTGCAATCCCGGGCGTACCCGCAACTCCCTCCCACGTTATCTATCCGTTGTCGCCTGCAAGATGGCGTTGAACAACATCTTGAACGTGCCGAGCATCTGGCCACGATTCTGGATCCGCGGCCCGAAGAGGCACCAATGGGCGGGCGGGAGTCACGGAGGGTGATCTTCAGCTCGTAGATGCTGGAGGCGCTCTTCATCGATGATTCCTTCTGAGTTGTCGTGCCAAGCGGTCGCGGGCGAGCCGTAGTGGACCGAAGGCCCTGCGCCGTGAACTCGGCCGGATGCTGGTAGCCATGCGAGGGAATGGTCACCAGGACCCTGCCCAGCCTCATGCTCATCGCGTGTTCCGTCATGGTGGGCTCCGCATCGCGCATCGGCCCCAGATGGAGCACGAACTCGTTCATTGTTCCCAGCACGCTGCGGCTGGCGGTCCGATCGAACGCGACCTCGGCCATCGCCCCCAGCTCCCCGTCGATGACTCGCGAATCGACGCCAAGTTCCCGGAGCACCCGGCCGATCGCGCCGGGGATCCGCCGGGCAAGCGTCGAGAGCTCGCGTGCCGGAAGCACAACCGGTAGCCGCGTGGATTCGCTGACCAGGAGCACGACGTGCGAGGTGCGCATGGGCAGAATCGTGGCGTACCAGTCGCCCAGGCGCGTCGTGGCCGGCGGCGAAAACGCCGGCTCGGGTTGGACCTTGAGCTTGCCAAGCAGCTTGGCGGTGCAGCGAACGATGAGCATCGATCAGCCCTGTTCCCCATGAGGTCGAAAGCAACTCTCACTCAGCCTACAGGCTGACTGGCGGCCCGGTCACCACCCCTCACACGCCCTTGCCATGCGGGCGCGCGAAATGGCTGACAACGGACACCGCGAAGGGCTAGTCTCTCCTCGTCATGTCTCCCAACCCTGCCATGCCAGTGAACCCAGAGATCCTGCGGTGGGCCCGCGAGGAGAGTGGCTACCCCACTGTCCGGGTCGCGAGCCGGCTCGGTGTGAAGGAAGAACGAGTCCGGGCTTGGGAGATGGGCGAGCGCCAACCGACTGAACGGCAGATCGAGGAACTTGCCAAGTTCCTCCGCCGCCCCCTGGGCGTCTTCTTCCAAGCTCGTCCCCCGCAACTCCTGCCGCTTGGTGCCGAGTACCGCAGGCTTTCGGGTGTTACTCCCGGGCAAGAGTCCCCTGAGCTCCGAATCGCCCTGCGCCAGGTACTCTCGCGCCGTGAGAATGCACTGAATCTCATGGAGGAACTGGGCGAGAAGGTTGCGCCGTTCGCGCTCCGAGCCCATTTGCGTGAGCCCGCAGCCGATGTCGGGGCGCGTCTCCGCGAAGCCACCGGTGTCGACCTCGCAACTCAGTTGGCGTGGCCGAACGAATGGCGCGCGTGGGCCGCATGGCGCACTGCGGTCGAGCAGATGGGCGCTTTCGTCTTCCTCTACCCGGGCGTGAGCTTGGCAGAGGTGCGCGGCCTCGCAATCCTGCGCGATCCCCTCCCTGTCGTGGCGATCAACAGCAAGGAAATGCCCGAGGCACGCGCGTTCACCCTGTTCCATGAATTGGTCCATGTGATGCTCGCCGCCGGCAAGGAGGAGTTGCCGGCCATTCGCGAGCGCCGGCCGGCGAGGGAATGGGCAGAGGTCGAGCGATTCGCCGAGAGTGCCGCAAGTCACGCACTGGTTCCGGAGTCTGCGCTTCGAGATGCCCTGCGTTCGCGTGGAGTCGATCGGTCGTGGGACCTCCTGGAAGTGCGGTCAGTGGCACGGCGGTTCAAGATCACCCCACTCGCGATGGCCACGAGGCTCCGGGAATCGGGATTCATGACCTGGCCCAAGTACAACGCCTGGCGACAGAAGTGGGATGAGTACGTCGGTACGCTTCGGCCGCGTCGAGGCGGATTTGCGACGCCGGTGGAGAAGGCGGTGAATCGAGCGGGACGCCCCTTCGCGACACTTGTGCTCGAGGCGCTGGCCGCCAATCGCATCACGTCGGTCGACGCGTCCAGGTTCCTGGACCTGAAGTTCGAACACTTCGGAAAGCTTGGAGATCACCTGCGTGATGGCGCGGCCGGCGCCAATCAGGGCGAGTGAGCCGACTGTGGCCGCGATCTACTCGATCGACTCCAGCTCTCTCATGGATTGGCAAGCAAGACACTTCCCCGTCGACGTCTTCGTTGGGCTTGCTGATCGCGTGGGCGCCCTTGTGGCTGACAAGCGCCTGCTCGCGCCCACCTTGGTTCGGGAAGAACTTGACAAGGTGGGTACTGCGGGGCTCAAGCAGTGGACCGACGATCATGCGGGGATCTTCGTGCGTACGGGTGAACTCTTGGAGCAGGCTCAGGCCATCCAGGGTCAGTTCCCTGGACTGCTCGACCCCAAGGCCGAGTTCGAAGAGGCGGACGCCTACGTGATCGCGTTGGCGAGGATGCGCGACGGCATCGTCGTCACCGAGGAGACGCCGGCATCAGAGAAGCGCAATCCGAGGCGAACACACTTCATTCCGGACGTCTGCCGCGACCTCGGCATTCCGTGCATCAACTTGCTTGGGCTGATGCGGCGCGAGGGGTGGCGGTTTTGAGCCGCAAGATAACCAACGACAAGAAGCCTCGCGGTCGGGAGCCCGATCCCGCAGACACTCAGAACCGCTCCACGACTCGGATGCGCCGCACGCTCACCGATCAAGAACGTGTCGCGTATCACGAGGCTGGTCATGCGGTGCTCGCGCATTTCACGGGCTTCGGTTGCGAGTCGATTTCAATCGTGGCCACTGACAACTCAAGCGGTCGGTTCAGCGCGAAGGCCTTGGCAGAGAGGCTCGACGGCGTGCGCGACCTTACCGATGCGGAGGAACGGCGAGTTGTGGACGCGCTCATGGTCATTCTCGGCGGGCTTGCGGCTGAACTTGCTGTAAGCCGCAATGCCGATTACGAAGCCGGACACGATGACCGAACCCGGGCCACGTTCTTGGCAAGCTCAATCAGCGCCGATGAACATGCCACCGCTGCTCTCCTTGAGAGCTCTCTCAAGAAAGCCACCAAGCGGCTCCAGACCCCCAGCATGAGGCAGTCGCTTGAGGCTGTGACGAAAGCCTTGATTGAGCGAAAGGAGCTGACTGGCAGCGAGATTGGCGCTCTCATGCGTGGAACCGTACAGCAGTGAGCTCCCCGCCCGAGTGAGTCCGGAGCAGCACCCAAGCTCCGGGAGGATTCATCCTCACTGAGCCTACCGCCCCGGCCCCTGCGCTGCCTGCCAGCGCTTCAGCCCTAGCTCCGAGAACACGTGCACCGCGTGCGGTAACTGGCCCGCGATGATCGACCGGTAGCCGAGGTCGCTGACCACGCCGCGCAGCTTGCGACGACCCTTCCGCCCGAGCGCCCGCAGGAACGGCAACAGCCCCTCGCGGCCCTTGCCGTCGCCGATCCACACCACACGGCCGTTCTTCAGGTTCGTGACGATCGTGAAGTAGACATGACCGCCGGTGCGCGACACCTCGTCCACGCCGATCCAACGCAGGTCCACGAGCGCAGCAGACCGATCCCCGAGCCCGAGCTCGATCGCTCGACCGTCGACCTTCGCCACGGTGGCCCACGACAGCTTCGCCATCTGCGCCACGTTCGCGACCGGCATCCGCGTGCACAGCGCCGCGACTCGCTCGAAGAACCGATGCGTCATCCGGAACCCCGGGGCCGCGAACGGCAGCCGCTCCACGCGTGTCGCGCCGCAACAACCGATCCGCATCGGCCGCACCTCGATGTAGGTCTCCAGGTCCCCGATCGAGCAGTCCCGCAGTCGGATCGGCTCCTGCTCGGCGAACAGCCCCGCCGCGTGGCGCCGACTGCACTCCGGGCACTGGTGTTGACCATCCCACCGCTCGACCCGAACCACCTTCACCAGCCCCCGGTGAGGGTGATCGACCCGTTCCACCGCCACCACCTTGAAGCCTTGCAGACCGAGATAGGTCGCGACACAATCGCCCCGCTCTTGGTTCATCCCTCTGACCCCTCCTTCCGCCAAGAAAGAAGAGTCATGGATGAACCGGAGCACCTACGCCGTCAACTCAGCCGCGCGCTCCCACGGAAAGTTGAGAGGAGCC
>CAYONG010000015.1:0-4440 GCA_964405235.1 uncultured bacterium
CCGCAACAACCGGCTCAAGAAGCTGATGGACATCAAGGCGCCCGAGGTCATCCTGCGCAACGAGAAGCGCATGCTCCAGGAGGCCGTCGACGCGCTGTTCGACAACGGCCGCCGCAGCCGCGCGGTGCGCGGGCAGGGCAACCGTCCGCTCAAGTCGCTGTCCGACATGCTCAAGGGCAAGCAGGGGCGTTTCCGCCAGAACCTGCTGGGCAAGCGCGTGGATTACTCGGGCCGCTCGGTCATCGTGGTCGGACCGGAACTCAAGCTCAACCAGTGCGGGCTGCCGAAGAACATGGCGCTCGAGTTGTTCAAGCCGTTCATCATCCGCAAGCTCGAGGACCGCGGCTACGTCCAAACGGTCAAGAGCGCCAAGCGGCTGGTCGAGCGCGAGAAGCCCGAGGTGTGGGACATCCTGGGCGAGATCATCGAGAACCATCCTGTGCTTCTCAACCGTGCGCCGACGCTGCACCGCCTGGGCATCCAGGGGTTCGAGCCGGTGCTGGTCGAGGGCAAGGCGATCCGCATCCACCCCATGGTCTGCCAGGCGTTCAACGCCGACTTCGACGGCGACCAGATGGCGGTCCACGTGCCGCTCTCGTTCGAAGCCCAGATCGAGACCAGCCTGCTCATGCTCTCGACGCACAACATCCTGTCGCCGGCGCACGGGCGCCCGCTCGCCACGCCGAACCAGGACATCGTGCTGGGCTGCCATTACCTGACCAAGCCGCGCGGAGAGATCCTCAACCCGAGGCTCAAGGCGTCGAAGGCAAAGCTCGAGGCCGAGGATCCGCGGCGGCTGCGCTGCTTCCACAGCGCGTCCGAGGTTTCGGCGGCCTATGACGCGGCCGAGATCTCGCTCCACGGCCGGGTCGCCGTTCGCTCCGACGCCGTGCGGACGGACGGAGCGCGTGTCGGCTGGACCATCACCACCGCGGGACGCGTGCTGTTCAACGACGTGGTCCCGGCGGAGCTCGGGTTCATCAACGAGACGATGGACAAGAAGCGGCTCGAAAACCTGGTCGGGGACTGCTACGGCCGCCTGGGCTCGGAGATCACCTCCGATCTGCTCGACGCGCTCAAGGACCTGGGATTCCGGTTCGCGACCCAGGCCGGGTTCACGGTGGGCATCGACGACGTGCGCATCCCGCCCGAGAAGCACGAGATCATCGCCCGGGCTCGTGCCGACGTGGCTCAGATCAACCTCAACTACCGGCGCGGCGTCATCACCGAGGGCGAGCGCTACAACAAGGTGATCGACACCTGGACCCACGCGACCACCGACGTCGAGGAGGTCACCTTCGAGGGGCTCTCGCGGGACCGCGACGGGTTCAACCCGATCTTCATGATGGCGGACTCGGGATCGCGCGGTAACCGCGAGCAGATCCGACAGCTCGCCGGGATGCGCGGCCTGATGGCCAAGCCGCAGAAGAAGATCACCGGGGGGCTCGGCGAGATCATCGAGTCGCCGGTCACGCACAACTTCAAAGAAGGACTCTCGGTGCTCGAGTACTTCATCTCGACCCACGGCGCCCGCAAGGGCCTCGCGGACACGGCGCTGAAGACCGCCGACGCCGGATACCTGACCCGCCGACTGGTGGACGTCGCCCAGGACATGATCATCAACGAGCCGGACTGCGGCACCATCCGCGGCCTCTCGGTGGGGGCGCTCAAGGACGGCGAAGACATCATCGAGCCGCTGGCGGACCGCGTGCTCGGACGGGTGGCGGCCGAGGACGTCGTGCATCCGATCTCGAACGAGTTGATCGTCGAGGCCGGCATGTCGATCGACGAGGAGATCTCGGCCCGCATCGAGGAGGCGGCCAAGGCCGGCCTTGAGAAGATGCGGATCCGATCGGTGCTCACCTGCGATTCGCGCCGCGGCGTGTGTGGCAGCTGCTACGGCCGCAACCTCGCGACCGGGCGCCCGGTGGACCTCGGCGAGGCAGTCGGGGTGATCGCCGCGCAGTCGATCGGCGAGCCCGGCACGCAGCTGACGCTGCGCACTTTCCACATCGGCGGCACGGCGAGCCGTATCGTCGAGCAGTCGCGCGCCAGCTCCAAGGACGCGGGCACCATCCGCTTCCAGAACCTCGAGGTGGTGCCGTATCACAACGACACTTCGGTGTGCGTGAGCAGGCAGAGCTCCGAGATCGAGCTGCTCGACAAGACCGGGCGGGTGCGCCAGCGCTACACCGTGCCTTATGGCGCCCACCTGTTCGTCAAGGACGGCCAGACGGTCGGGGCAGAGCACGCGCTGTTCGAGTGGGACATCTACAATCACCCGCTCATCGCCGAGAAGAGCGGTGTCGTGCGATTCGCCGACATCAAGGACAAGGTGACGGTGCGCGACGAGGTGGATGACACCACGGGCCTGAAGCTCCTGGTCATCATGGAGGACCGCAACAAGGAACTGCAGCCGGCGATCGACATCCTCGACCCGAAGACCGGCCACAAGCTCGCGCACTATCCGCTTCCGACCGGTGCGCGGCTCGAGGTGCGTGACGGGCAGGAGGTTGCCGCCGGCGATCCGGTGGTCAAGACCCGACGCGAGGCCTCGAAGACCCGCGACATCACCGGCGGTCTGCCGCGCGTCTCGGAACTGTTCGAGGCGCGCCGGCCGAAGGACGCCGCGATCGTGTCCGAGATCGATGGCCGGGTGGAATTCGGTGGCGTCTCGCGCGGTATGCGCAAGCTGGTCGTGCGCGGCGACGACGGGGACACCCGCGAGTACCAGATCCCCCAGGGCAAGCACCTTCACGTGCAGGAAGGGACGTCAGTGCGGTCGGGCGACCGGCTGACCGAGGGCCCCATCAACCCGCACGACATCCTCAAGATCAAGGGGATCGAAGAGGTCCAGGAGTACCTGGTCAACGAGATCCAGGAGGTCTACCGGCTCCAGGGCGTGCGCATCGACGACAAGCACATCGAGACGATCGTGCGCCAGATGCTCCAGAAGGTTCGCATCGAGGACCCGGGCGACACCGCGTTCCTTGAGGGCGAGGCGGTGGATCGGCTCATGGTGCTCGAGGAGAACGAGCGTATCCTGAGCGAGGGCCAGCAGCCCGCGACCTTCCAGCCGCTGTTGCTGGGCATCACCAAGGCCTCGCTGTCCACCGAGAGCTTTATCTCGGCGGCGTCCTTCCAGGAGACCACCCGGGTTCTGACCGAGGCGGCCATCCACGGGAAGACCGACCACCTGCGTGGCCTCAAGGAGAACGTCATTATCGGACACTTGATCCCCGCCGGGACCGGCATGCCCGGGTACCGGCGGTTGATGCTGGATTCGGAGAAGCAGGCCCCCGCGTTGGTGGAGGAGGCCGAAGGGGCAAAGACGGCTTGACAGGGGCAGAAGCCCCCCCTATATTCCTCGGTCTGCTCGGCGACGGCGCCTGTTTTCCTTCGTGGATGCCGTGACCTGCCTGACCGAGCAAGCCCTGAGTCGACAGAAGGTTGGAGGTTTTCCGTGCCCACGCTGAGCCAGCTGGTCCGTCACGGACGGCAGCGGGAAAAGGTCAAGACCGGCGCTCCGGCGCTGCGGGGTTGCCCGCAGAAACGGGGTGTGTGTACGCGTGTCTACACGACCACGCCCAAGAAGCCGAACTCTGCGCTTCGCAAGGTCGCTCGCGTGCGGCTCACGAACGGGATCGAGGTCACCTGCTACATCCCAGGTGAGGGTCACAATCTCCAGGAACACTCGATCGTGCTCATCCGTGGCGGCCGGGTCAAGGACCTGCCTGGAGTGCGTTACCACATCGTGCGCGGGACGCTCGACGCAAGCGGTGTGGCCGGACGCAAGCAGAGCCGGTCGAAGTACGGGACCAAGTCGACGTAGGAGATACTCGCCCATCAGCGCCCCATCCGGGTTGCCGATCGGCGTTGCGGTGACCAGGCCCACGTGCCTGAGTGGTGCATCAAGGAGAAAATTCGGATATGCCTCGCAAGGGTGCGGTCCCGCGGCGCGAAGTGCCGGGGGACCCGAAGTTCGACAACGTCCTCGTGACACGCTTCATCAGCGCCCTCATGGGGCGTGGGAAGCGGTCGCTGGCGGAGCGCCAGTTCTACGGCGCGATGAGCATCCTCGAAGAGAAGACCGGGCAGGACGCCATGACGGTCTTGAAGTCGGCGATGACCAACGTCAAGCCGGTGCTCGAGGTGAAGTCGCGGCGCGTGGGCGGTGCAAATTACCAGGTACCCGTCGAGGTTCGACCTGATCGGCGGAACGCCCTGGCGATCCGCTGGCTCATCACGTTTGCGCGGAGCCGCGCGGACCATACGTTCACGGAGAAGTTCGCCAACGAGCTGTTGTCGGCGTCCCGGAACGAGGGCGGCGCGGTCAAGAAGCGCGAGGACACACACAAGATGGCGGAGGCGAACAAGGCCTTCGCCCATTATCGCTGGTAGCCCACCCGCGGCGAAGGCCGGCCCCCGTGCCGGTCTGGG
>CAYONG010000016.1:0-2094 GCA_964405235.1 uncultured bacterium
CAGCCTCGGTGATCCGCATCCGTGCGCCGGGAGCGACCACAGGTGATCCCTGTGCCCACGCGACCGAGGATGTCTGCAACAGCGCGACAGAAGCCAAGACTGCAAGTTGACGCATCACACCCCACGCAACTCGCGATTCACCGCGTGGATCGATGAGATCAATCGGCTGACCGAGCTAGATCGTGGTACCCCTCACGTGGATTCAACCCCCACCTCCTGCACCAACATCGCCAATGGCATCCCCCCGCAGCGCACGCGCCGGCGCCGAGGCCTGTCCAGCGATCTCGGCCGGCGCGCGCAGCGCCGTCACCGCCCCGTCCCCGGCGCGGTGGCGACGAACGTGTCGCACACTCCGGCCGTCCTCCACGGGGACAGGATGAGAGTGTCGCGCGCCGCGAAGCGGATGAAGTAGCGCCGCCGGCCGCCGCCTGCGTCGGGGACCAGCACCAGCACCGCGGCCGGATCGTCCAGGCTCCCGTTGGAGGAGAGCTCGAACCGGCCTCGACTCTCGCCCCCCGCGGCATCGCGCGAGAGATACCAGCCCCCGCGCCGGAACTGGAGCATCGACGGGTGCCCGACCGGGCCGCGACGGTCCCGGTCGCGACGAGCACCACCCAGAGCAGGGCGCTCACCGCGGTCCTCCGAGCGGGTTGGGCTTCGCGCACGGGAGGCAGGTCCATTCGCGCGGCCCCGCGCCGCGCCTGTGGGCTCGCAACGGGAGCCGGCCGACAGAAGGGCGGATCGTGTACGACTCGGCTGAAAGCTAGCACCGCGTCAGTTCCGCGCCAAAACGATCACGAGGAGAGGGAGCTCACGTCATCGGCGGCGCCTTCTCGACTGAATGGCACGTCCTGGACAAGGCGGGTAGGCTGGCTGGCAGCGCTCACTAGGAGGCCGAGGGGCGTGAGTGGGTGGCCGCCACTGCGGGTGGCCCGAAACAGGGAGGTTGTTGATGGACGACGATGCCGCTCGAGCCGGGCGCCCTGCGCTGCTGGTGTGGATCCTGCTGCCGGCCGCGCTGGGCTTCCTCGCCGGCTTCCTCGGCCCGGTGGTCCTCAATCCCGAGGCGAACCAGGGGCCGCTGCTCGGGATCTTCATCACCGGTCCCGGAGGGGCCGTGCTGGGTCTGGTCCTGGGCTTGGCCGCCCGTCTGCTGCGGCTCCCGGCTGCGCGCCAGTGGCAGGTTCTCGTGGGCGCCACGGTCGCGCTGGTCGTGTGGACGCTCAACGCGAGCCTGCCCGAGCCGCGCCTTATCGGTTACCTCGTCGATGCCGAGATCCGGAGCTGCTCACCCCCTTCCCAGTCGCTCGACCGGGCGATGAGCCATTGGGAGCGACGGCTGCAGGGAACCGACGCGAGACCCGGCTGGCAGGCGGACGCACGAGCGAGCGTCGCGATCGATCCAGGAGTGGTGCTGGAGCTGAGCGTGGCGCGCAGGGTCGGGATCTACCAGCACCGCAAACCCTGGAACAAGGGCCGGATCATGGCCCGGAGCCGGCGGGCCGAGGGCGCGCCGCAGCGCTACTACGCCAGGTACGCGGGGAGCGCCTGCGACGCGTACCCGGTCGCGACACGAGACTTGCTCTACGCAGCGAGTTCACTGCCCCCGACCGGCAGCGGTCCACGAGAGTGGCCCCCGACGAGCGACGTTTCGGCCTTTCTCGGCCTGAGCGTCGTGGTGCCCGCCCCGGACGAGTACCGGCGACTGTTCGGCGAGCGGAGCGGCCGATGATCGGTCCGATCCCGCGCGCGCCCGCCGGCCTGGCGCGACTCAGCTTGGCGCGACTCAGCTTTGACACACTCTCCCCCCGCGGATAGTCTCTCTCGCTCACTCTGCGGGGCTCCTGCTGCCATGATCGGAAAGACAGTCTCCCACTATCGCGTCCTGAGCCGGCTGGGTGGCGGCGGCATGGGCGTGGTGTACAAGGCAGAAGACCTCAAGCTCGGCCGCCAGGTGGCCCTCAAGTTCCTGCCACGCGAGATGGAAGCCGACACCCAGGCGCTGGAGCGCTTTCAGCGCGAGGCGCGCACCGCCTCCTCCCTCAACCATCCCCACATCTGCACCATCCATGCGGTGGATGAGCATGAGGGCCA
>CAYONG010000017.1:0-2499 GCA_964405235.1 uncultured bacterium
GCACGTACAGGCCGACTCGTCCCTCACCGAAGTCGAGCACGTTGAGCGTGTCGCCCGCCAGCTCGGAACATGGACGATAGCTCCAGGCGAACCGGACCTCTCGATATGGAGGGAGCGACTGGGGCAACAGCGCCTGCTGAACCCGAGCTGCCGCTTGGAGGTCACGGCGCAGCGCGCTGCTGGCTGCCTCCAGCTCGAGCGTGGCCTTGCGCAGGGCGTCCTCGGCGGCCCGCCGCTCGGTCACGTCGGATTGGATGCCGATGTAATGGGTCGTGCGGCCGGCGTCGTCCCGCAGGGGCGTGATGGACAGCCGCTTCCAGAAAACGGAGCCGTCCTTGCGGTGGTTCAGGATCTCGACCGTGCACTCGCGATGGTCGCGGATTGCATCGCGTAGGACGTCAACCGTGGCCTGGTCGGTGCCTGGACCCTGCAGGAACCGGCAGTTCTTGCCGATCACATCCGCGATCGCGTAACCGGTGAGCCGCTCGAAGCCCGCATTGCAGTAGATGATCGGATTGTCGGGAAGACGGCAGTCGCTGATGGTGACGCCCTCGGCCGTGGCGGCGAGCGCGCGATTCCTGAGGGTCAGTGGGTCGTCCGGGGCAGCGGAATCCTTCCCGGTGGCATCATCGGAAATCGCCATCGTGGCGGGACTATACGGCACGGCGTTCCGTGAACCACTGCTCTCGCGTTGCTCTGTAACTGCATGTCGTTCTAACGTGTGGCTTCGTAAACTATTAGACAAGACAGATCGAGCAAAGGTTTAATTCTGGGAATCGGCGCCCCCGGTCAATCGGGATTGGTGATCGAAGTGGCCTGGCGTTGTCGCCGTCGCTGGGACATCCCGACTCGTGGACGTGATCCAAGCCGATTCACGACCGAGCAGATCATCCAGATCCTTCGCGAGGGCCAGGCCGGCTCGGTGAAGGACGCCGTCCGCCGGCACGGCATCTCCGAGAACACGTACTACAAGTGGAAGGCCAAGTACGGCGGGCTGGGCTTAAGCGAGGGGAAGCACCTCAAGCAGCTCGAGGAAGAGAACGCCCGGCTGAAGAAGTTGGTGGCGAGCCAGGCGCTCGACAACCAACTGCTGAAGGAGTTGCTGGGAAAAGACTCGTGACGGTCACGGCCCGGCGCGAGGCCGTCACGCGACTGCTGGAGCACGCCGGAGTCAGCGAGCGTCGTGCGCTCGGACTGGTCGGGCTGCACCGCTCGGTGCGGCACTACGACCGTCAGCGCGACGACGGTGCCCTGCGCGAGCGGCTCAAGACGCTGGCCGGGACGCGACCGAGGTGGGGCTATCGGCGCCTCCACATCTTGTTTGCGCGCGAAGGCGTGCAGGTCAACTGGAAGCGTGTTTATCGCGTGTACCGCGAGGAAGGGCTGACCGTTCGGCGACGACGACGGAAGCGCATCGCGGTGCCGCGCCAACCGATGCCGATCCCGCGGGTGCCGAACGAACGGTGGAGCATGGACTTCGTGCACGACACGCTGCATGACGGCCGGCGCATCCGGATGTTGAACGTGGTGGATGACTGCACGCGCGAGTGCCTGGCGATCGAAACGGACACGTCGCTGCCCGGGAGGCGCGTGATCGAGGTGCTGGAACGGCTGCGCGACCGGCGGGGCCTGCCCCGCGCGATCGTCGCCGACAATGGGCCCGAGTTCGCCGGACGCGCGCTCGACCTCTGGGCGCACGAACGCGGGCTCAAGATCGACTACATCCGGCCAGGCAAGCCGGTGGACAATGCGTTCGTCGAGAGCTTCAACGGCCGGTTCCGCGACGAGTGCTTGAACGAGTCGTGGTTCCTGAGCCTGCAGGAGGCGCGCGAGACGATCGAGACCTGGCGCGAGGACTACAACGAAGTGCGGCCGCACAGTGCTCTGGGCGGCCGCTCACCGAGCGAGTACGCTTGGCACATCGCAACCCCGGCGGACTGAGGCTATCCGTTCGCGTAATCCGGGGAGCAGGTCACAACAGGGAGCGGTCCAGGACGAAGACGCCCGCAGCGCCGAAGGGCACTGCGGCGTGTGCCGCGTCCAGCACGTGCTCGAGGAGCTCGTCGAGGTCGTGCTCGGGGCCGACCTGTCGGGGCAAAGCTTGTGAGCCCGCCCTCTCACGGCTACCATGCTCGCCCTTCTCTCACCCCGCCCCCGCCCGAGGACTGGATGGAATCCGAGACTGAGATCGGTCGGATACTCGCCGAGGTCAGCGCCCAAGTCGACGAACGGCTCGAGCGCCACGCGGACCCGAGCGAAGCGGGTGCGAGCACCGTGCACGAGGCGATGCGCTACGGGCTGCTCGCCCCGGGCAAGCGCGTTCGTGCGGCCGTGGTGCTACTGACGACCGAAGCGCTTGGTGTCTCGCGCGAGTTCGCGCTGGAACCGGCATGTGCGATCGAGATGGTCCATGCCGCTTCGCTGATCCTCGATGATCTTCCGAGCATGGACGATGCCCTGTTGCGCCGCGGTCGTCCCGCCTGCCACACCGTGTTCGGC
>CAYONG010000018.1:0-52719 GCA_964405235.1 uncultured bacterium
CTGGGACTCGACAAGACCGCCTGCCAGAACAACTGTCACGGCCAGGGCGGCGGTTGATCCGCTGACCTCGCTGAAGGGTCACGAAAGGCGCGCTCCCGGTGGGGCGCGCCTTTTCGCTGACACCTGGAACGGCTGACTCCCAGCGCCTGGGAACTCTCCCCGGCCACCCGCCGCGCTCGCTCGTGCCGCACGAGTGGTCGCGACCAGCCGCGTGCGCGCCCTGTGCTAGGCTGCCGCACCCATGGCCGACCTGATCCGCATTGCCAACGCCGGCGGGTACTGGGGTGACGATCTGGCCCAGTTCCGCCGCCAGGTGGAGCTGGGGCCGGTGGATTACGTGACGCTCGACTTCCTGGCCGAGATCACCATGTCCATCATGCAGAAGCAGCGCGCCCGCGACCCGCGCGCGGGGTTCGCGCGTGATTTCATCGCCCAGGTCGAGGAGACTCTGCCGCTGCTGGTCGAGCGCGGCACCCGGGTGATCTCGAACGCGGGCGGCGTCAATCCGCTCGCCTGCCGGGGCGCGCTGCTGGCGATGGCGCAGTCCCACGGCCACGCGATCGAGGTGGCCGCGGTGGTGGGCGACGACCTGATGGAGCGGCTGGGCGAGCTCCAGGCCGCCGGGGTCACGCTCGACAACATGGACGACGCGGCCCCGTTCGCCCCGATCCGCGAGCGGGTCTCCTCGGCCAACGCCTACTATGGCGCCTGGCCGGTGGTCGAGGCGCTGCGCACCGGGGCGCAGATCGTGGTGACCGGCCGCTGCACCGACACCGGCATCACGCTGGCTCCGATGATCCACGCGTTCGGCTGGGCGGCCGACGACTGGGACCGGCTCGCCGCCGGGATTGTGGCCGGGCACATCGTCGAATGCGGAGCGCAGTCCACCGGCGGGAACTTCACCGACTGGCGCGCCGTGCGGCGCATCGCCGCGATCGGCTATCCGGTGCTCGAGGTGTTCCCCGACGGCTCGTTCATCGTGACCAAGCACCCCGGCACCGGGGGTGCGGTCACCGTGCGCACGGTGAAGGAGCAGCTCCTCTACGAGATGGGCGATCCGCGCGGGTACATCACGCCCGATGTGGTCGCCGACTTCGCCACCATCCGGCTCGAGCAGGCGGGACGCGACCGGGTGCGCGTGTGGGGTATCCGCGGGCGGCCGGCGCCCGCCAGCCTCAAGGTGAGTGTCTCCTACTTCGACGGCTGGAAGGCGAGCGGAACGCTCATCATCTCGGGGCCCGAGGCGCTGGCCAAGGCGCGCGCGTTCGCCTCGCTCTTCTGGGAGCGGCTCGGCCTCGAGTTCGCGGCGCGCCATACCGAGCTGGTCGGACACTCGTCGTGCTGGGGCCCGCTCGCGCCCGAATCCGACCCTCCTGAAATCCTGCTCCGGCTTTCGGTGCGCGACGCCGAGCGCGAAAAGATCGAGCGGTTCTCCAAGCTGGTCCCGGCGGTGATCCTCTCGGGGCCGCCCGGGGTCGCGGTCACGGGCGGCCGCCCGCAGGCGCAGGAGGTGGTCGCCTACTGGCCCGCGCTGGCGCCGCGCGAGCGCGTGAAACCAGGGCTGGTCACGCGCGATGGCGAGCGGTCGCTCGAGTGGCCCACACCGCTCCTGCCGTCGCAGCGTCCGGCGAAGCTGCCGGCCGAGCGGTTTCCGCGCGCGCAGGGCGGAAGCGGCGCGGTGCGCACCCCGCTCGCGATCCTGGCCCACGGGCGGAGCGGCGACAAGGGCGACACCTGCAACATCGGCGTCATCGCCCGGGCACCCGAGATCTACCCGTGGCTCAGGCGCACCCTCACGGCAACGGTGGTGAAGCGCCGCTTCCGTGGCATCTGTCTGGGCCGGGTCGAGCGCCACGAGGTGGCGAACCTGGGGGCGCTCAACTTCCTCCTGCACGAATCGCTGGGCGGGGGCGGCACGGTCTCGCTGCGGCTCGACGCCCAGGGGAAGACCCTCTCGCACGCGCTGCTCGCGATGGAGGTGACGGTCCCGCGCGCGTTGGTGGCCGCGGCGCGGCGTGGGGACGCCGCCGATGGACGGACCGTCGCGAGGCCGGCGCCGCGGTCGCGCCGGACAAAGGCCAAGGCGACCCGGGCGCGCTGATCCGCGGGCCCGGCCGTCTCCCGTCCCAACGCGCGAGGTGCGGATCTGACCTCCGACGAACTGAAGCGACTGCTGGGTCTGGTGCCCCTCGGAGGCGAGGGCGGCTATTTCGCCGAGACCTATCGGGCCCGCGAGATCCTCCCCGCCGGAGCGATCGGGCCTTCGTGGCCGGTGCCCCGTTCCCTGGCCACCGCGATCTACTACCTCCTGACGCCCGAGACCTTCTCCGCCCTCCACCGATTGCGCGCCGACGAGGTGTTCCACTTCTACCTGGGCGACCCGGTCGAGATGCTGCAGCTCCTCCCCGGCGGCGTGGGCCGTGTCGTCACGTTGGGGACCGATCTCGCCGCGGGCATGCGACCCCAGGCCGTGGTTCCCGGGGGCGTGTGGCAGGGCACGCGACTGATCGCCAGTGGGAGCGTGGCGCTGCTCGGGACCACCGTCTCGCCGGGATTCGATCCCGAGGATTTCGAGCTGGGGCAACGCGAAGTGCTGATCGCGGCATATCCGGAGTTCAGAGAGCGCATCCTTTCGTTCACGGCTGAGGGGCCACCGCTCGGACGGTCTGGCGCTCAGAAGACAAACTGAACACACAAGTTACGACGACAGCTCGGCCCACCTCGCCAGATTCTGGGAATCCCCTTGGCAGGCTTGACATCAAAGAGATATCATAGTGACATCAACACGAAAGGAGGGCGCCATGATTCGCGAGCGTGAGATGAAACCGATGTCGGGCGTGTTCATGCTGATCACCCTGGTCATCCTGAACCTCGTGCTGGTCGCGTTGTTCGTCCTGGCCATCCAGAGCAACCAGGGATGGGCGGCCGTGGGGGTCTCGCTGGCGTGGTCGGCCGATCTCGTCTGCCTGGCTGGGCTGTTCGTGGTGAACCCGAACGAAGCGAAGGTCGTGCAGCTGTTCGGGAACTACGTCGGCACGGTCCGCGATCCCGGCTTCAAGTGGGTGAACCCGTTCACCAGCCGGCGAAAGGTGTCCCAGCGCATTCGCAACTTCGAGACGCCCAAGCTCAAGGTCAACGACCACGTCGGCAACCCGATCGAGATCGCCACAGTCGTGGTGTGGAAGGTGATCGACACCGCCGAGGCGGTGTTCGAGGTGGACAACTACGAGAACTTCGTCCACGTCCAGAGCGAGTCGGCGCTGCGCAACCTGGCCAGCTCCTATCCTTACGACGCGCACGCGGACGGCGAGATGGCGCTGCGCAGCAACACCGCCGAGATCGCCGGCGAGCTGAAGAAGGAGATCCAGGACCGGCTGTCCAAGGCGGGCATCGAGGTGATCGAGGCGCGCATCAGCCATCTGGCCTATGCGCCCGAGATCGCCGGCGCCATGCTGCGCCGCCAACAGGCGAGTGCCATCGTGGCCGCGCGGCAGAAGTTCGTCGAGGGCGCGGTCGGCATGGTCGAGCTGGCGCTCGACCAGCTCGCGAAGAAGCACATCGTGACGCTGGACGACGAGCGCAAGGCCGCCATGGTGAGCAACATGCTGGTGGTGTTGTGCAGCGATCAGCACACCCAGCCGGTCATCAACACCGGCACGCTCTACCAGTAGCCGTGTGATGCCATGGCAGAGCGCAAGCCGTTCCTGCTGCGTGTCGATCCGGCGCTGCTCGAGGCGCTTCAGAAGTGGGCGGCCGACGACCTACGGAGCGTGAACGGGCAGATCGAGTTCCTGATGCGGCGGGCGTTGCAGCGCGCGGGTCGGCTGCCACCCCGCCCGGCGAACGGCACCAGCGAGGAGACGTCGCAACCATGAGCCGGGCCCTGGAGCCTCCGGCGAGCGCACCCGATCGCTCGCCGAGACTTGACATGCCTGGTCCCCGATGATGCTAGTGTGTACTAATTGATATTAGCAGCACCTTAGGTATTTCCGAGGGGCCCCGTGCTTACGCCCGCGAGGTGCACCAACGCTTCGCCGTAATGCGCACGTTCCTTCGCGGCGTCCTGGGAGTCGCCATGATCCGATGGGCGGTGATGTTGGCGGTGTTGGTGGTGGCGACTCCCGTGCGCGCCCAGGAGGAGCGCGTGACCGAGCTGGAGCGCAAGGTGGACCTCCTGACGGAAGAGATCGAGCGGCTCAAGCTGGGCGGGGTCGCCGACACGGTGGTCTCCGTCCCCCGGGTGGGCTTCGCTCCGGCGGCGTCGAAGGTCTACGGGATCGGGCGCGGGGTCTCGATGGGTGGATACGGCGAGATGCTGTTCGAGAAGTTCGATGGCGAGCGTCAGGACGGGCTGCCCGTCACCCGGGCACCGCAGCTCGATTTCCTGCGCAACGTCCTCTACGTGGGTTACAAGTTCGACGACCGGCTTCTGTTCAACTCCGAGATCGAAGTCGAGCACGCCGGCATCGGCGGCGTGGCCGCCGGTGAGGTGGTTCTGGAGTTCGCCTACCTGGACTGGGCGCCGCGACGTGAGCTGGGCGTCCGGGCCGGGCTGATGCTGGTGCCGATCGGGCTGGTGAACGAGTGGCACGAGTCGCCGGTCTTCATCGGCGCGCGGCGGCCCGACGTCGAGCAGCGCATCATCCCGACCACCTGGCGCGCCAACGGGGCGGGTCTGTTCGGCGAGCTGCCGGTCGGGTTCGCCTATCGTGCCTACGTCACCGAAGGCCTCGATGCGCGGCGCTTTACGGCGGCGGAGGGCATCCGGGACGGGCGTCAGAGCGGCTCACGCGCGAGCGTGCTCAACCCCGCGCTCTCGGGACGGCTGGATTGGATCGGCACCCGCGGCTTGCTTCTCGGCGTGTCGGCTTACTTCGGCGACGGCTGGCAGGAGGTACAGCCCGTGAACACGCTGCTCCAGCCCCGGGTGACGCTCGCCGATCTGCACGCGCGCTTCGACTGGCAGGAGCTGCAGGCTCGCGCCGTGCTCGTCCGGGGCTGGCTGGACGACGCGGGAGACCTGTCGGACGAGCTCGGCCTCAGCGGCTCGAGCCGCCTGGGTCGGTCGTTTTGGGGGTACTACGTCGAGGCGGCCTACGACGTGCTGCAGACTGCCTACCCCGGGACCCCCTACGGCATGCTCCCCTACCTGCGATTCGAGCGATCGGATACGCAGGACGACGTGCCCGGCGGGAGCGAGAATCCGGCCAATGACCGACTCACGCTCACCACCGGCCTCGCACTCAAGCCCCATCCCAACGTCATCCTGAAGATGGATCACCAACAGCGGCGCAACGAGGCGAGGACCGAGGTCAGCCAGTGGAACGCGGCCGTTGGGTACCTGTTCTGACCCGGCGGCGCAGGCGCAAGCGGGCGCGCCACGGTGAACATCTGCGCACCGCCGGGGCCGGCGACGGGCTGGAGCCGGACCCGGGGTGCCCCGATCGGGGGCCGGGCATGTCGGCGCCGTGTAATGGAATGCCGCCCGGAGGGACAAAGACTGCGTCGAGTTGGCATCCGGTCGTATCTCAAGCGGTACCACGTCTCGGCGACGATCCCCTCTTCCCCCTACCAAACCGGCCGAGCATCGGAGGAGCCATGAAGCTTCATCGACGTATCGCCCCTTTCGTCACAATCCCCCTGATCACCATGGTCGCGCTCGTTGCGTCCTGCAGCAACAAGGCCACCAACCCGATCAACAACCCTCCCGCGTTGAACTCGGGCGACATCGCCGCCAACGGGCAGTTCCCGCACACTTTCGCCAGCGCGGGCACGTTTAATTACCGGTGCACCCGCCACAGCGGGATGACGGGCTCCGTCACCGTCGTCAACGGCGCGCCTATGGCCGCGTCCGTCTCGATCACGGACAACGTCTTCACGCCAGGGACCGCCTCGGTTGCACCGGGCGGCACCGTCACCTGGACCAACAACGGGAGCGCCCTCCACACCGTGACGAGCATCTAGTGGCGGTCCCCCCGCGGCATCGCGGGCGCAGCCTGTAGCGGCTGCGCCACATCGCCGCTGGGCGAACTTCCCCACCTCCCACCGGGCCGCCGGCAATCGGCTGCGGCACAACGAGGCGGCCATTCCCGCGCGCATGGCACGGGGCCTGCTCATGCTCCCAGTGACACGACGAATCCCTTGTCGCCATCAACGCGGGAGGACCCGATGAAGCCTTCGATCCGATTCACACGCTGGATGACCGCCGTGCTGCTCGCCGCCATCGTGATGGCGGCTGTCGCCCCGGCGGCCGATGCCGATCGTCGGCGCGTGCGCCGCTACAAGGGCTGGGACCCCTCGTGCGGAACGCGGATGGGCACCCGATATCACAGTCCGAGCAGCGTCTACGTGGTGCGTCGCTCGAACGCCGGCCCCGCGATCGCCGGGTTCCTGGGCGGGCTATTCCTGGGCGCGACGCTCGCCCATGCGGCCCCGGACGGCTTCATCTACCACGACCCCTATTGCGACGAGCGGTTCGTGACGCTCGAGGTCTACCGCACCCATCTGCGCCACCATCACCACCCCCGCGTCGTGCGGGTGCTCGAGCGCGACAGCGGCTCCTGCGTCCACACCTGGCACTATCAGGACGGTGACTGGCGCGAGCGGGATTGGGACGACGACTAACGAAGGCGTGTGAGCCTGTGAGGACGTAGTCGGAGACGGGGAGCGTCCTGGACTGCGCGGATCGGGCTCACCATCACACGGCGGGCGGCGTCAATGTGACGTCGCCCGTTCGTGTCTTGGCCGCGACTGGAACCATGCGGCGACCCAGTCCCGCCTCTGCTACCAGAAACTCCCCTGGCGCTCCTCCAGCGTGCACACGGCCTGGAGGCTATCCTTCGCGTACAGTCGCATCACAAGGCTGAACTCGACGCCGCGCTCGGCGGCGACGCGCACGGTCGCGGCGAGCGCGTCCAGGTCATCGGCCAGACCGGGAGCCGTCTGCGGGCCGCCTTCGAGACCCAGCTTCAGCGCCTCGATCGTCCTCAGGCCCTCCTCGGCCGCATGCCAGCGCACCTCCTGGTCGAAATGGTCGTAGGCGAACCCGAATGCCGAGAGTGGGCGCACGCCCAGTGAGCCCGCCAGACGGTCGAGCGACAGCCCGGGGGTCGGCGATCCCCGCTCGACCGCCGTGGCGATCGCGGGGATGAGGCCGGCGATCGCAACGCCGAGCCCGATGACGAAGATCCAGCAGATCGACCACATCATCCGCCGGTTGTAGATGCGGAGCTGACGCCGGAATTGCTCCGCCAGCAACTGCGGGAGATCGGCACCGCCCGGGTTCATGCGCCCCTCCGCCGGCGGCCTACGCCGCCAGCGCCTCGGCGACTGGGAAGTCGTGCTCTTCGGGCTTGAGCACCCGTACCACCTTCACGTCCTTCGGCATCGGGCTCCACAGGTCTTCACGCTCCGGCGGTGGCTTGTTGCCGTCCGGCTCCACCAGCACCCGGCAGAACGGCCGGCGGGAGTCCTCGGGGTTGGGGCTCAGCGCCAGCGCGATGTGCCCCGAGTCGGTGTGCAGCACCGAGCCCGCCGGGTAGAGCCCGACGGTCCGGATCAGCGCCCACAACACCGCCGGATCGAACGAGACGCGGGTCGGCCCCAGGAGATACTGGAGCGCCTCGAAGGCCGAGCGCGGGCGCCGGTGGTAGGAGCGATGCGCGGTGATGGCGTCGAAGCAATCGCCCACCGCGACGATGCGAGAGAGCGTGGCCTGGCCCCACACGTGTGCAACCTCGGGGTAGCCGGTCCGATCGAAGTTCATGTGGTGCTCGAGGCACACCCGCATCGTATCGAGGGTGAGCGCCGTGAGGCCAGGCATCCGCATGGTCATCTTGACGCCCTCGAGCGGATGCCGCTGCATCATCTCCCACTCCTCGGGGGTGAGCCTGGCCGGCTTGCGGAGCACGTCGCCCGGCACCGCGAGCTTGCCGACGTCATGGAGCAGCCCCGCCACGCCGAGATCGGCGAGCACCTGGCGCGAGAGCCCGAGCGCCTGTCCCATGCCCACCGAGAGCACGCTGACGTTCACGCAATGGGCGTATGTGTACTCGTCGTGATCCTTGACGGCGGTGAGCCCGATCAGCGAGTACTCGTGCTTCATGATGTTGTCGACCACCGGCTGCACGAGCCGCTTCGCCTGCCTCAGGTCCAGCCGCCCCGTCTGCCGGGCGCGCAGGACGATGTTCTTGGTGCCCAGCACCGCGCGCCAGAAGACACGCTTGGCGCGCCCGCGCTCGGTCCTCTCCTTGTGCTCGACCAGATCGCGGGTGAGATCGTCCGCGTCCAGCTCCGAGGCCGGCACGGTCAGGATGTGCTCGACCCTCGCCTCCGTTAGCGCCGCCGAAAGCTGTTCGGCGATCGCGGGATCCTCCGCCCCCATGAACAGCTGGAAGAACCGCTCGAGCTCGGAGGCATGCACGCCCTGCAGGAAGCGCACGCCCCCGATCGCGCGGCGTTCGAACTCGCCCAATAGTCCGTGATAGACCGGCAGCAGCGTGGCGCTGGCCTTGACGCGATGGCCGTCGAGGTAGAAGTAGTCGGCCACCGCCACCAGGGCGCACTCGTCCTCGTCCTTGAGCAGCGCCTGGACGACGACGAGCATGTCTTGGAGCTGGCGCTGGAACGCCTGGTTCGTCACGTCGTGGGTGCGGGCGGTGCGGATGACCGCCGAGAGCCGCAATAGAATTTGTGGCCCCAGCTCCTCCCGGAGGCGTTCCTCGGCGCTGTCGTCACGGCGCGCGGCCGCGACGCCGGGGGCGCGCTCGGGCCCACCGGACAGGTCAGTCCCGGACATGAAGCATCCTGAGCGCCTCGGTGCAAGCGGTGCGCACCCCGGCGCGCTTCGACTCGGCGCCGCGCTCGAGCAGCGCGATCGCCCGCGCGGTGCCAATCCTCGCCACGCACCGGGCAATCGCTTGCCGGTGCGCGTCGGCCCCCTGTGCAAGCCAGTTCCCTTTCGCCAGCTCGGCCTCGAGCTCCAGCAGGATGTCATCCGTTCCGACCGCAGCGATCGCGCTGTAGATCGCGCGCTTCTCCGCGTCTGGGCGTTGCTCGAAGTCGGCCTCCTGCAGGAATCCGACCAGCAGCACGGCGGTCGCGGTGTCACGCTCGAACGCAAGCAGGTGGAGGATCGCGCAGAACATACGGGTGTCCGCCCGAGACAACATCTCGAGCAACAGCGGCCGGACCTGCTCCGGCGGCACGGAGGCCAGTGCCCCCACGACTTCGTAGCGAACGCGCCGGTCGGGATGGCGCGCCGCGGTCGCCAGCAGTCCGACGACGGCATCGCCCCCGATCCACCCCAGGATCTGGACGGCGTTCCGCACCACGAACCAGCTCGGGTCCGCGAGCCAGGGCGCGATCCGCTCCGGGTTGTCGCGGCACAGCAGGGCGACCGCTTCGGCCAGGACCCGGCGTGTGACGCGATTCTGACTTGCCGCCAATACGAGATTTAGCCACTCGGGCGCCTGCTCGCCCAACTCCCTCGCCAGCGCCACGAACTCCGCGACCTGCCCGGAACGCTGGCGATCGAGCAGCTCGACCGTGGCGGTGACCGAGATGGGCTGAAAGAGCTCCTGGGTGAAGCCTTCCGCGGTCCACTCCTCGCTGCCGCACTCCCGCAGCAGCGTCAGCGCCTCGCGCGCTTCGAGCCACGACCCCTCGCCGATCGCCAGGCGCAGCATCCGCGGCACGAAGTGGGCCAGTTCGAGCCGATCCTCCAGCGTGGTGCCCGAGTCCAGATAGGCATGGGCGACCGCGAGCGCCGTCGTCATGAGCGAGACCTCGTGCTCGGCCGCGAATTCCTCGTGGAAGCGAGAGATCTCGGTCGGGGCGAGCGCGTCGAGCTCCTCGAAGCCGGCTTCGACCTCGACCGTCATGTCGCCGGTGGTCCAGTCGTCCGAGCGGGATCCGGTTCCGGGCGCCATGGGGTCCGCCTCCCCGGACTCGACGGGCGTCCCCGTCTCCTCCGTCTCGCCGGAGACGATCGTGGGCCACGGCAGCAGCGCGCCCGTCTCCTCTGAGCTCCCGGCGCCTACGTCACCCTCGCCGGGCACGACATCCACGTCCACGTGTTCGAGATTCGCCTGCCAGAGCAGGGTGACGAGGTCGTCGTCGATGTGCACTTGACCGGTCACGAGCATGAGCGCGTCGACGAGCGCGTCGAGCTCGCGCTGGGTGATTCCGGGATCGAAGGTGATCGAGCGCACGCCGTCCCGATGGAAGGCCAGTGCGAGGTTGTCATCGCGCGACTTCGCCGGATGGAGTGAGACCTCCCCGTAGAGGATGTCGGCGGCCGTGAACTGATAGGTGATCGGCCCCCGCTCGGCGGTCAGGCGCGTGAGGGCGTCGATCAACTCCGCGCGGAAGCGGACGACGGTCGGATTGGTCGCGTGGTAGAGACGGCAGGTCTTGATCGTGCGCGCGAGCTGATTGATCCAGGCAGCGATGGCCTTGAGCGCGGGATCGACCTGACGGTCCTCCACCGGCGGCTCGGCTTCGGCCGTGGGGGTCGCGGGCGTCGGGTTCTGGGGTTCCTGAAACGGGCCATCCATGCGAAAACTTCCCCCTGCCGTGGTACCGGGGCGGGCCGGGTACATCAGGGGTCAGAATCGGCCAAGTGCGTGTCGCACTTGAGGGAAAAGCCGGTGGGCCGGGGGCGGTATCCGAGGACGTCATGGCCGCCCTTGCAAGCACTTCGCCCGAAAACGCGAGAAGGCGGCGCGTGAGCGCCGCCTCGGTCGCGTGAGGTGGTACCTCGAGCGAATCAGGCCTTGCGGACGTTCGCCGCCTGCAGGCCCTTCGGCCCCCGGGTCACTTCGAACTCGAGACGCTCACCTTCCGCCAGCGTCTTGAAGCCTTCGCCCTGGATCGCGGAGAAGTGCACGAATACGTCCTCGCCACCCTCCTGGGAGATGAAGCCGAATCCCTTCGCCTCGTTGAACCACTTCACGGTACCTGTAGCCACTGAAGTACTCCTTGTTCAGGGCGCGACGGCCCTGTGCTGATTACCGTCTGACGCGACGGCCCGCCCGGTCACCCTGACCGGAATCTCCCCCGCCGGAATGCCGAGGTATGGAAAACGCCGCCGTGTCATCCAGGGCGGCGTTCCTTGAACTCGGCCAAGTCCACCGACAGCGAAGACACGGTGACTATCGGCGAACGTCGGACGACTTTCAAGTGCGAATTTGGCACGGTAATCGCCCGCCAGAACCCTGTGCAATATCGCCTTGCACGACACGCCGACCTCCCCCACCCCCCCTTGGGGAGGCGATCTCACCGCCGGAGCTGGCGCAGGCGCCCGAGGAGCGCGAGGCCCGCGAGCGCCCCCGAGAGCGCGAGAAACGTCACCACCGGGGCTGCCCCGGCCTCCGGCTGGGTCACCCCGACATAGTCCAAGGCCGGGACCCGGCTCATCGGACCCACGTACCAGAGCATGAAGTAGAGCACCTCGAACAATCTGCCGCTCCCGGACCAGGTCCCGAGCGCCAGGGCCATCGAGGGAACGAATCCGACCGCGACCATGAGCGCGACGAAGCTCGACCACTGGCCGGTCAGCGCGAACCGAACGAGCGCGCCGCTTGTGACCGCGAGCGCAACCAGGACGCCCGCCAGCCACTGGGCGACCAGTAGCCGCGCCACCGGCCGGGGAACGGAGAACAACAGGGCGTCGGTGCGATGCACCTGCTCGCGCGCCCCCATCGGCGACCACAGGAGCAGCGGCCACACCAGGGTGGCCGGCGCGACGATTCCCTTCACCGCCGCCAATGGAACGAACAGGCCGGTCACGACGAGACCGAGCACGACCAGCAGCCACCAGCGGGAGACGCCCTTGAGCATGACGCGCGTCTCGGCCAGCACCAGTCCGCCCAGGCGTGCGCGGCCTCCCGATAGGGGCACCCGCTCGAGGCCGCCGCTCGAGGCGGGAGCGATCGCCCGGGGCGCGACCCGCGCCGCGGCCGCCACCGGCGAGGCGTCGATCGCAGGCGCCGGCGCCCGGCGGCCGCGCCCCCGCCCGGGCCCCTCGGTGGCGCGCGCGCCGAAACGATCGAACCACAGCGCGGCGAGCATCGGGAGCGCGACCGCCAACACGATCCAGGATACCCGCGAGGCGAGCATCGCCGGTGTCCAGGTGACCCCGTTCCAGACGAACGTCCGCAGATCCCACACGCCCTCGAGCTTGAAGTTGAACCCCATGCTGAGCCCGCGCCCGGAGGGGGAATCGGGGAACGCCGCGACGCAGGCCGCGTGCATCTGGGACAGGAGCACCTGCCCGCCGAAGGGATCCGGCACTCCGCGCCCCGGCGCGGCGGCCGCGAGCATGACGCCGATCACGTTCCACAGCATGAAGTAGGCGACGTTTCCGAGCCCACCCCGGAGGACCGGCGTCGCCTCGAAGACCACGGCCAGCGCGGCGACCAGCGCCATCACCGGAATCGTCAGGACCACGAACGGTGTCAGGAGTGCGAGCGGCTCGATCTCCATCACCTCGCCGCGCACGAGCTGCATGACCCCTGCCGCGGCGGCGACCACGGCGACCATCGCGACCAGCACCGCGAAGTTGCTGGCGAACTTGCCGAGCAGGTAGAGCGGTTTCGAGAGCGGGGTGGCCGCGAGGATCTGGCCGACCCCGGTCCGCCGGTCGCGCTCGACCGCGTTCCGCACCAAGTAGAAGCCGACGAGGGAGAGGAAGACCGAGGTCAGCATCGCGATCGCACCGCCGACCCACGCGGAGTTGTAGATCCCCCGGTGGCCGGCGAAGTGGAGGGTCGAGTAGCGCGCGTGGTTCGGAGGCAGGAACAGGTACGCGGCGAGCAGGGTGAAACCGAGCGTCACCAGAAAGCTGTGCCGGCGCACGCGCTCCAGGAAGTCGGCGAGCGCGAGCGGGTACAGCACGCGGGCCGGCATCAGGGCGGCGGCACGGCGCTGGCGCTCCCGCCCGGCGGTGACGCCGAGCGCAGTCCGCCGATCGTCCACAGGTAGGCATCCTCGAACGTGACCTCGGCCGGTCGCGCCCCCGGGCCGGGCGAGGTTTCGCTCACGATGCGCACGTGCACGCCGTCCCCGCGCCGCAGCGTGCCGCTGACGCGGTGGGCGGCCTTGACCGCGGGGAGCGCTTCGCTCGGGATCACCCACTCCCACGCGCGCCCTGCCGCCGCGCGGAGCAGCGCCTCGGGCGAATCGTGGGCGACCAGGCGGCCCTGTGCGATCAGCGCGATGTGGGTCGCGACCGCCTCGACATCGGAGACGATGTGGGTCGAGAGGATGACGATCCTTTCGCCCGAAAGCTCCGAGAGCAGATTCCGAAAGCGCATACGCTCCTCGGGATCGAGCCCGGCGGTCGGCTCGTCCACGATCAGGAGCCGGGGGTCGTTGAGCAGCGCCTGGGCGATCCCCACCCGCTGGCGCATCCCGCCCGAGAAGCCGCCGAGCGGACGGCGCGCGACCTCGGTGAGGTTCACCAGCTCGAGCAGCTCGGCGATCCGCGACCGCGCGACCCTGGCGTCCAGCCCCTTGGCCGCCGCCAGGTACTCGAGGAACTCGAGCGCGGTCAGGTTGGGATAGACGCCGAAGTCCTGCGGCAGGTAGCCGAGCACGCGCCGGACGGCGTCGGGATCCCGCGTGAGGTCGGTGCCGTTCCACGTCACGCGCCCGGTGGTCGGCCGCGTCACGGTGGCGATGATCCGCATCAGCGTGGACTTGCCGGCCCCGTTGGGGCCCAGGAGTCCCACCACGCCGGGGCGCAGCGTCAGGCTGAAATCACGCAGGCCCCAGACCGCGCGCCCGTACCGCTTGCCGACGGCGTCGATGACGATTTCCATGTCAGCCCGACCTCCCGGTGCGAGGAGGAGATGCGACCACGATGGTGCGTCTACGGCCCGTGATGCCGCCCGGTTGCGGTCGGCCTGCCCCTATCACGGGACGTCGCGCCACCCGAAGGCGGCGCGGCCCCGCATGTACGAAGGCGGAGCTTCGCCCAGCAACGTCACGATCGTGGGCGCCAGGTCGATGAGCTCGGCCGACCGTCGCAACGCGCGCAAGCGGGGGTCGGCGACGATCGCGAACCCCTGCTCGGACGGATGCTCAGGCAGGTACCCGTGAGCGCCCCGGTGCCTGGGGTTGACCAGGCGCGGGCGCTGGTCCCGATCGATCAGCCCAAGGAGGAGGTTGGTGAGCGGGTGGTGGTGATCGTTAGGGAAGAAGATCCAGCCCGGATCCGCGGCCAGGTACAGCTCCCCGTAGGCATCGTCCTCGAAGCAGATGTGCAGGCCGCGCAGATCCCTGAGCGAAAGCATCCGGGTGTGCGGCACCTCGCGCAGGTTGTTCATGAGGCGTGCCCGCGCCTCCTCGGTGTGGAACCAGAACCGCGCCAGCGCGAGCTCAAAGAAACAGCTGAAGTCCGTCTCGGCGATACGAACCGAGCGAAGGTCCTTCATCAGCGGGATGGCCCCGAGGACCGGTTCCTGCCCGTGGTCGACCAGCAGCATGAGCGCCACGCCCCGTCGCTCGCAGCGCTCGCTCAGCCCGCCGAGGAAGGCGTCGGTCGCACGGTACGCGCGCTCCAGCCGCTTGGGCGCGTCCATGTGCCAGTGCTGGATCAGGTCGAGCGCGTGGATCTCGAGGAACTCCAGCGCGCACTGCGCGCTCGGCAGCTCGTCGGCCAGCCGCACGAGCGGCTCGAGCCTCCTTGTGAAGATGTAGCGCGAGTCCGGGATCATTCCGAAGACCGTCGGGAATCCGCCGATGCTCTCGAACCCCCGGGCGCCGCGCCCCGAGCGCACGATTCCGGCCCGATGGATATCGAACTGACGCCGGCGACGGGACGGCACGGTCGGCATCTGATAGGAGCGGTCGACGAGGCCCCGGAGACTCTGCAGGGTCGTGGAGACGATGCCGGGCAGCCGGTCGGTGAGGCGGAGTCGCCGGGGGATGCGCGCTTCGGGGCGAAGGCTGACGTGCCAGAGCCGGTGCTCGTGCGGGTAGGCCCCGGTGAGGATCGTCGGCAGGTGATCGGTGCCGAGATGGGATTCGAGGTCGATTGTCGGGCCCGTGGCGAGGAGCCGCTCGACGAAGGGCGTGCGCTCGGCACTGATGCAACGCAGGTCGAACCCCGGCACGTAGCAGACGAGCAGGCGGGAGGCGACAGGATCCATGGTATCCGCGCCTCCCTAGTCCTCCAGCGTGCTCAAGTCTCCCACCGGCAGGCCCTGGTCCCAGGCCTTCAGCACGCGACGCATGATCTTCCCGCTTCGCGTCTTGGGCAGCTTGTCACGGAACTCGATCTCGCGCGGTGCGGCATGGCCGGCCAGGTTCTTCTTCACGTGGGCGGCGATCTCCTTCTTGAGCTCTTCGCTCGGCTGGTGGCCGGCGCGCAGCGAGATGAACGCCTTGATGATCTGCCCGCGCAGCTCGTCGGGCTTGCCGATCACGCCGGCCTCGGCCACCGCCGGATGCGAGACCAGCGCCGACTCGACCTCGAACGGACCGACCCGCTCACCGGCCGTGTTGATGACATCGTCCGCGCGGCCCTGGAACCAGAAGTAGCCGTCCTCGTCATAGTGGGCGGTGTCGCCGGTGAAGTAATAGCCCGGGAAGCGGAAGTACTCCTGGTAGCGCGCGGGATTGTTCCAGATCTGCCGCATCATGCCCGGCCAGCCCGCCTTGATGCACAGGAGCCCGAGCGTGTTGGGCGGCAGGCGCTGTCCCTTGTCGTCGAGGATCGCGGCCTCGACCCCCGGGAACGGCCGCCCCATCGAGCCCGGGCGCACGTCCATCGACGGGTAATTCGAGATCAACTGGTGCCCGGTCTCGGTCATCCACCAGTTGTCGTGGATGCGCTTCCCGTACACCCGCCAGCCCCAGCGCACGACCTCGGGGTTCAACGGCTCGCCGACCGAGAGGACGTGGCGCAGGGACGAGAGATCGTACTTCTCGGCCACCTTCTCCCCCGCCGCCATCAGCATGCGAAACGCGGTGGGCGCGGAGTACCACACGGTCACCCGGTGCTTCTGGATGGTGTCGTACCACGCGTCGGCGTCGAAGCGTCCGCCGCGGATGACGTTGGTGGCGCCGTTGAGCCACGGCGCGAAGATGCCGTATGACGTGCCGGTGACCCAGCCGGGATCGGCGGTGCACCAGTAGGTGTCGGTGGGCTTCAAGTCCAGGATCCAGCGGCCGGTCTGGAAGTGGCCGATCATCGCGTTCTGGACGTGGAGCGCGCCCTTGGGCTTTCCGGTCGAGCCCGAGGTGTAGTGGAGGATGAGCGGATCCTCCCGCTCGAGCCACACCGGCTCGAATCGCTCGCTCGACTTCTCCATCTCGTCGCCCCACGCGCGATGGGGACCCTCGGCTCTGCCGCCCCCGCCGACCAGGATGACGTGCTTCAGGCTCGGCAGGTCGGCCTCGGGCACACGCTCGAGCAGCGCGCGGGTGGTGAGCAGCGCCACCGCCGCGGCGTCCTGCATGCGGTCGCGCACGGCGTCGGTCATGAACGCCTCGAACAGCGGGCTCGGGATGGCGCCGACCTTGAGGATGCCGAGGATGCCGACGTAGCACTCGGGGGTGCGCGGGAGGAACACGAACACGCGGTCGCCGCGGGTCACGCCGAGGCGCACGAGCACATTGGCGAACCGGTTCGAGAGCCGCATGAGGTCTTCGAACGTGTGCTTCTCGACCCGCTCGCCGTCGGTGTAGAGCAGGGCGAGCTTGTTCTTGCGCGGGCCGCGGCAGTGGCGGTCGATGCACTCGTGGGCCATGTTGAACCGCCCGGTGCGGAACCAGTCGAACTCCGGCTCGACCTGCTTCCAGTCGAAGGCGGCGTACGCCTTGTCGTAGTCGTCCAGATTGGCGGCGTGATCGGCTTCGGGCGGCAGCACTTCCTTGGCCATCGTGATCTCCCGCGCGGTGGGAATGGGCTTCGGTCGAAGACGCGCGGCAAAGCTATCGGGCGGGGGCGGCAAGGTCAACGAAGGACGCCGCATGACCGGGAGTCCGAAATCTGGTTCACTGTCCGCGTCGGAGGCGTTCTGGGAACCGGAGGGCACGATGAAAGATCCTCAGCGCGACCACGTGGACTCGATCGGGCTGCTCGTGCTGCGCCTGGGCGCGGGTGGCCTGCTGTTCTGCGGCCATGGCTGGGGCAAGCTGATGAACGCCGGGGCGCGAGCGTCCAGTTTCGCGGATCCGATCGGCCTGGGTCCCGTCATGAGCTTCTGGCTGGTCGTCTTCGCCGAGGTGTTCTGCGCGGGCCTCGTGATGCTCGGGCTCTTCACCCGCCTGAGCACGATTCCGATCCTCGGCTTCCTCGCGGTGGCGGGATTCATCCAGCACGCGCACGACCCGTGGTCCAAACGCGAGCTCGCGTTCGTTTTCGCGGTGCCGTTCCTCGCCCTGCTCCTGACCGGTCCCGGGCGGTTCTCGCTGGACGAGGCGATGAAACCACGCTGGCCGTGGGGTGGAAGGCGCGGGGGCTCCTGACCGAGCGCTGCGCCGACACCCGGGCAGCAAACATAACTAGTTGATAAATAAGCTTGTTACAGGATGTCACTAAATACCGTGACTCACGAAATGACGATGGCTATGGTCTCGACATTCCGTCAGAAGTGAGCCAAAGCGTTGGAGGTCACAGGGATGACGACCCCAACATCGCTCGAGTGGACGCTGCAGGCGTTCGCCCGGGAAGGCCTCGAGGCCTGTGACGCGGTGCTCGCCCGCATCTGGACGGTGGGGCCCGGCGATTCGTGCGCCACGTGCCCGATGCGGCCCGAGTGCCCGGACCAGCGCGCGTGCCTGCATCTGGTCGTGAGTGTCGGCCTCACCACGCGTCTCGATGGTCCGTTCCGACGCTTCCCGATCGGCGCGCGCCGCGTCGGCCGCGTGGTCAGCGAGCGCAAGCCCTACGTCGAGCGCGGCGACCTCGCCGCGCGTGGGATCGCCGAGCCCGGCTGGCTCGCGGTGCACGGTGTGCGCAGCTTCGCGGCCGTGCCGCTCGGTGAAGGGGGCCGCGGCGTCCTCGCCGTCTTCTCCCGCCGCTTCCTCACCGATCAGGAGGTGCATCTGCTCGCGTTCGCCGCGCGTGCCGTCGTGCGCGGCGGTCCCGGCGCTCCCCCGGCTTCGCCGCGCGGCGCACGGCCAGCGCGGGCCGACGCCCCGGCCGTGCCACCGCATCCCGCGCCAACGCCCGAGCTGATCGCCGCGCCCGACCGGCGCACCCTGGCCGAAATCGAGCGCGAGGCGATCGAGCGCGCGCTGGTCCAGACCGGAGGTCGCATCAGCGGCCCGCGCGGAGCGGCGACGATGCTGGGGCTCAAGCCGTCCACCCTCGCCTCGCGGATGCAGAAGCTGGGCGTGCGACGGCCGAAGTAGTTCCGTCCCGTGTGAACGAAGTCGCCACCCCGTCGACACCGTTTACACCCTTATGAATAGCGGACGAAACGCTTGACCATCTCCCCATCCCGCGCCTAGCATCCGCTCGCCCTGCCCCCGCGTGAGCGAAGGGAGGTGAGGAGGATGAAGCAGAGATGGAAGGCCCTTTCACTCGGTGTCGCGTTCGCGATGTGCGCGCTCGCCGTGCTGCCGCTCGTGGCCCCGTGGACGGGGGAGGCGGGCGCGGCCGGCAAGGCGTCGACCCCGACGATCGAGACCAAGGCGAAGAACGGCCAGCGGCAGTTCACCGGGATCGTGACCGCGCTCGACAAGAACACGTTTACCGTCGAGAAGCGGGGTAAGAAGCCGCAGAGCCGGATCTTCTCCCGGCATGCGGAGATCACGACCGAGGGTGAACTCGCCAAGGACGCCCGCGTCACGGTCTACTACCGCGAGCAGGGTGGCCAGGCGATCGCGCACCGCGTGATCGTAAAGCCCGAGAACCGAAGCCCCAAGGGCGACCGCTGACATCCGCCGGCCCGGGCGCGCCTCCGCGCCCGGGCGCGGGCGGTCCCACCGTAGGAGCATTGACTCGTATGCACGATGATGACAGAGTGATACATATGAGGACCACGCTGAACATTGATGACGGGCTGCTTCGCCGAGCCTCGAAGCTCACGGGTGTGTCGGAGAAAACCGCGCTGGTGCGCATGGGGCTCGAAGCGCTCGTCGCCCGGGAGAGCGCCCGGCGCCTGGCCGATCTGGGCGGCACCGAGAAGGGGTTGTCCCGGATCCGTCGCAGGCGTGGAGGCCGGGCGGCGTGATCCTGGTGGACACCTCGGTCTGGGTGGACCATCTCCGCTCGGGAAACAGGACCCTCGCCACATTCCTCCGCCGCGAACAGGTCCTGACGCATCCGTTCATCATCGGCGAGCTCGCATGTGGCACGATCCACCACCGTGTGGCGGTCCTCGAGCATCTGACCCGGCTGCCGCGCGCTGCAGTGGCAGACGACGACGAGGTCATGGCGCTGGTCGAGAGCAAGCACCTGTTCGGTCGCGGCATTGGCTGGGTCGATGCGCATCTCCTCGCATCCGCACTGCTCTCCCATGCCAGACTGATGACACTGGACCGGCGCCTCTCACGACTCGGCGCGGTCGTCGGGGTCTCGGAGTAGTAGCGCCAGGGCGCCCCCGGCCGCGGAGATGCGCGCTCGGCGTTCCAGTTGGCGCGGCACCTCGCCTCCATTAGTCTATCGTGTCGCAGCACGCCCCCATCCCATGCAGGGTCCGGAATCCCCGATGCGCCTGATCCTCGCTTCATTGGCCGTGCTGCTCGGCACCTCCGCCACGCCCGCAGCCGCACCCCCCGCCGCTCGCGGGGCTCCCCCAGCCGCGCCTGAGGCCTACACCCTCGACCACGCGTTGACGCTCCGCTCGTTCTCGGGGCTCGCCTGGTCGCGTGACGGCCGGCGGCTCGCGTTCGTTGTGTCCGAGCACGATACGGCGGAGACCAGCACCAACCAGGACATCTGGCTCTGGCAGTCGGGTGCGGACAGCGCACGGCGCCTGACGCGCCATGCGAAGAACGACTGGAGCCCGAGCTTCTCCCCCGGCGGCGACACCATCGCCTTCGCCTCGGTGCGCGCCACCGGCGACGATGCGAAGCCCGGCATCTACATGATGTCCCTGCAGGGCGGCGAGCCGTGGGCGTTCGGCCTCTACGACGAGTCGATCAACGAGGTGGCGTGGTCTCCCGACGGACGCTGGCTCGCCTACGTGCGGCCCGACACGCTGCCCAAGCAGGTGCGCGAGTGGCGCAAGAAGAAGTGGGACCAGGTGGTGGAGGACGAGCGCCTCCAATATCCGCACCTCTGGGTGGTCGAGGTGGCGACCGGCCGGCAGCGCCGGCTCACGGGCGGGGCGCAGTGGGTCTGGAACGCCCGCTGGTCGCCCGATTCGCGCACCATCGCCTTCCTCACCAGCCCGAGCGGCAAGCCCGACGACGGGAATCTCGCCGATGTCGGCCTGGTCGCGGTCACGGGCGGTCCGCTGCGCAAGCTGGGCGTGATCGGCAATGGGAGCTTCGCGTGGTCGCCCGATAGCCGCTGGATCGCGATTGCCGCACCCACGGATCGCGCGAAGCACGTCGAGAAGGAGGACCTGTGGGTCGTGCCCGCCGCGGGAGGGCGGCCCATCAACCTTTCCGCCGGATTCGATGAGGACGCGCAGGCGCCGATGTGGAGTCCCGGGTCCGACACACTCTACTTCCACGCCGCGCAGGGGGTCACCACGGTCGTCGCGGCGGTGGCGAGGACCGGCGGCCCGGTGACGCTTTCGACCGATCGCGCCGCCGCCGCGGGCGCTCCGCTCGCCGCCGCGAACGGCCGCGTGGCGTGGACACATTCGGAGCCCGCCGTGCCGACCGAGATCCGGGTGGCGGACCACATCCGGCTGCCAGGGCGGGCGGTGACCGCGCTCAACGCCGCGCTCGCGAGGCTTGTGCTCGGGGTCACCCGCAGCGTCTCGTGGCGAAGCACTGACGGCATCATGGTCGGCGGGCTCCTGCTGCGTCCGGCGAGTGCCACCGCGGGCGCGCCGCACAAGACGCTTGTGCTGCTCCACGGCGGGCCCTACGGCACGCGCTACGCGTTGGCGTTCGAGCCGGTGCCGCAGTACTTGGCCGCGCACGGCTACCAGGTGTTCATGCCCAACTTCCGCTCGAGCGCCGGCTCGGGGACCGCGTTCAAGCTGCGCGAGCGCGCGGACTGGGGCGGCCAGGACTGGCGCGACGTCATGAGCGGCGTGGACAGCCTGGTGCGCTGGGGCCTGGCCGATTCCCGCCGGCTCGGCGTCTATGGCCACTCCTACGGCGGCTACCTCTCGGCCTGGGCGATCACCCAGACCGACCGCTTCGACGCCGCGATGGTGAGCGCCGGCGCGGTGGATCTCGCGGCGCACTGGGGGCAGAGCGACATCCAGCGCTACCGCGCCTACGACTTTACCGGCACGCCGTGGGAATCCCCCGAGACGTGGGGGCGCTCCTCGCCAATGTCCCACATCGCGCGCGCCAAGACGCCGACGCTGGTGTTCGCGGGCGAGGAGGACCGGCGCGTGCCCTACTCGCAGGGCCAGTGGCTCTATCGGGCGCTGCTCGCGCTAGGGGTGCCGACCGAGTTCGTCCACTATCCGCGCGAGCCGCACGGCTACCGCGAATACCGCCACAACTGGGACCGCTGGACGCGCACTCTTCGCTGGTTCGACCGCTGGGTGCGGTAGACGCCGACCCTTGAAACGCAGATAGCGTCCCCTGCGGGGCTGCACTAGAGTCCAGCCGGCCGCGACCAGTGGGGCCGGACGAAGACCCAGCCGGATCTCGCCGGGCCGCCCTGCGCGGAGGACTCGATTCAGGGCCGCGGCTGGTCGCCGCGATCAACCGGCACGGTTTTCTGAGCGACCGGCGGCCGGAGATCCGATGGAGGTGCCCCGTGAAAGCTCACTTGGTGAAGGGTGTGGCCATCCTGGCTCCCAAAGGCTGGCTGATGGGCGGAAACGAAACGGACGAGTTCGAGAAGGCGGTCCGAGACCTGCTCGAGAAAGGCAACCGCTGCCTGGTCGTGGACCTCTCCGATGTCGCTCACATGAACTCAAGGGCGCTCGGAATCCTGATCGGCCTCAACACCTCGTACATGAACCGCAAGGGCAAGCTCAAGCTCTGCCACCTCGACAGCAAGATTCAGAACATCCTGGTGATCACGCGCCTCTCGCTGGTGTTCGACGTCTACGCCACCGAGCGCGAAGCCGTGGAGAGCTTCGCCCCCGGGGAATGCGCGGAGGGTTGACGCGCGACCGCATACGGATCCCGGCCCTCACCAGCGCCGGAGGCCACTGAGGGGGGCTGCGATCGGGTCGTGGCACGATCGCCTGGTTCGACCGCCGGGTGCGGTGATCGCCGCTACCTTCCACCCCAGGAGGAACCGATGACCATCGTCCGCATCGATCCCGGGCCGCGCATGAGCAGGGCGGTGGTCCATGGCGACACCGTCTATCTCGCCGGCCATGTCTCGAAGGAACCGGCGGGGAGCGTGCGCGGCCAGACCGAGGCGATCCTGCGCAACATCGACGCGCGCCTGGCCGAGGCAGGTACCGATCGCTCGAAGCTGCTCTCGGCGAACATCTGGCTGGCCGACATCGCCACATTCGACGAGATGAACGCCGCCTGGGATTCCTGGGTGGACCGGGCGAATCCGCCGGCCCGCGCCACGGTGGAAGCGCGGCTCGCTTCGCCCGACTACCTGGTGGAGATCATGGTCATCGCCGCGCGATGAACGGCGCTCCGGCGCCTGCGCGTCGGTCCGGGGCGAATCGCCCGCCCTAGAAGATCCGCTTCCCCAGCAACCCCTGGGCGAGCTCGGCCGCCAGCACCCCGGTCATGTTCTGGGTATCGAGCACCGGGTTCACCTCGACCAGGTCGATCGCCACGATCTCGGCGCGGTCGCTCAGCATCTCCATCGCCAGGTGGGCCTCGCGGTAGGTGATCCCGCCCCACACCGGCGTGCCGGTGCCGGGGGCGTCCTCGGGGTCCACGACGTCGAGGTCGAACGACAGGTGGACGCCGACGGTGCCGTCGCTGGCGATGCGAATCGCCTCGTCCACGACGTCCCGCATCCCACGCTCGTCGATGTCGCGCATGGTGTAGACGGCGATGCCCAGGCGCTTGAGAAACTCACGCTCGCCGGAGTCCACGTCGCGGATGCCGATCAGGACGGTATTGCGCGGCTGGATCTTGGGCACCCGGTCGCCGAGGCTCACGAGGTCGCGGTCGCCGTGACCGAGGGCGACCGCCAGCGACATGCCGTGGATGTTCCCCGAGGGCGTGGTGTCGGGTGTGTTCGCGTCGCCGTGGGCATCGAACCAGATGAGGCCGAGCGAGCGACCTTCGCGCGCGTAGTGGCAGGCGGTCCCCGCCACCGAGCCGATCGCGATGCTGTGGTCCCCACCCAGCACCAGCGGCAGCCGGCCTCGCACCAGCGCCTTCTCGACCTGGAGCCGCAGGGCGTCGCACATGGCGAGGATGGGTTCCTTGTAGCGGAGCTTCCCCTCGCCCACCTGCTGGGTCTCGGGGATCATCACGTCCAGGTCGCCGATGTCCTCGACCTGGTGCCCGAGCTGCTCCAAGCGCGCCTCGAGGTCGGCGACGCGGATGGCCGACGGGCCCATGTCCACGCCACGACGTCCGGCGCCGAGGTCCACGGGCACCCCGATGATTTCGATGAAACGCGGCTCGACTGACATGAGGGGTGGAGTCTAGCAGCGGCCTTGCGAGGCGCAAAACTCCGGCCCTCGACGCGCTCGCCGCCGCGTCGATCGGCCCGTGACCCGGCCCGTGGCCCCGGCGGGCCGCCCGTGCCCTGGGCTGTCGGACGCCGGTGACCTGTGGCATGATCGCCTCGGGTCGGCGCGGGACTGCGTCCGCGAGCTGGTGCCCGCGATACGGAACGCGGGCGCGCTGGAACAACGGGCCGATCGGCGGAGGTGCCGATGAGAGCGGTGGGGTTCGGAGTACTCGCGGTGCTCACGGTGGTCCTCGGCGCATGCACCACCGTGCCGGCGCCGGTCCCGGTCGTCGGCACCCCCACCGACCTCGGCAGGCTCGCCGGCGAGTGGGGCGGCGAGTATCAGGGCCAGACCAGCGGCCGCAGCGGGAGCATCATCTTCAAGCTCGCCGCGGGTGCGGACACCGCCTTCGGCGACGTGGTGATGATCCCGCGCGAACGACGAGAATCACGACAGTCGGCGCAGGATCCCTCGGCGGGGCTCCCCATCCCGCGCACGCTCGAGGTGCTCTCGATCGCCTTCGTCCGCGCCGCCGACGGCGGCCTGAGCGGGCGCCTCACCCCCTATCGCGACCCGGACTGTGACTGCCTGTTGATCACGCGGTTCCAGGGCCGCCTCCGCGGCGACGTGATCGAGGGGACGTTTACCAGCACGCCGGCCGAGGGTGGCACCACGCAGACCGGCACCTGGAAGGTGAAGCGGAACAAGTCCTAGCGTACCACTGGCCGCCCCGCGATGGACCCCGCTGCTGCCCCAGCCTCCGCGTCGCCGCTCACGGCGCGCGCCCTCGTTGCCGGCTGCGTGATCGGCGCGCTGCTCACGGTCGCCAACGTGTACATGGGGCTCAAGACCGGCATCTGGGATGGCGGCTTTCCCACCGGAGCGATTCTCGCCTTCGCCGTCGTGGGCGCGCTCCAGCGCCGCACCGCTGCGCCCTACTCGGCCCAAGAGAATCTTGTCACGCAGGCGACGGCCACGGCGGCGGGTGCGATGCCGGCGACCGCGGGCCTGCTCGGGGCCATCCCCGCGCTCGCCCTGATGGGCCACGAGTACCCGGCGTGGATCATCGCCGGCTGGGGGCTGGCGCTCGGCATGGTCGGGCTCGCGATCGCGCTCGTCCTGTGGCGGCGGCTCATCCGCGAGGAGGCGCTGCCATTCCCGAGCGGCCGCGCCACGGCTGAGACCATCTCGGCGATGCACGCAGCCGGCGCTTCCGGGATCGGCCGCGCGCGGGCGCTGGTCGGCGGTAGTGTGGTGGCGGCAGCAGTCGCATGGCTGCGCGATGGTCCGCAGGCCTGGATCGCGGGGGTGGCGGCATTCCCGTTTCCCATCGCCGGGCAGAGCGCGGTAGGGCTCACCCTGGGGCTGAGCGCGAGCCCGCTCATGCTGGGCGTCGGCGCGCTGATCGGCCCGCAGGTGGGGCTCAGCATGCTGCTCGGCGCACTGGTCGCGTGGGCCCTCCTTGCCCCCGTGGCGTTGAATGCCGGCGCGGTGACGGAGGCCGGGTTCACGCCGCTCGTGGGCTGGCTCACCTGGCCGGGCGTGGGGCTGATGGTCGGCGGCGCGATGACGGCGCTGCTGCTCCAGGGTGGGACGTTTCTTCGCTCGCTGCGCGACCTCCGCGCAGCGGGCCGCGCGGGCGCGCGACTCACCGATCCCGAGACCCCAGCGAGCTTCATCGCCCGCGGCGCGGCGGTGGGCACCGCGGGCGCGGCACTTGCCGTGGTCATCGGGTGGCTCGGGTTCGGGATGCACCCGCTGGTGACACTGGCCGCGCTGGCACTCTCGATCGTACTGGCGAGCGTGGCCGCGCGCGCGGGAGGACAGACCGACTTCACCCCGCTTGGGTCACTGGGACAGCTCGGCCAAGTCCTGTTCGGTCCGGCCACTATGGGTCAGCCGGTCGCCAACATCGCTGCCGCTTCGGTGGTGGCTGGAGATCCGGCTACGGCCACCCTGCTGCTCTTCATGCAGCGGGCGGGCGACATGATCGGCGTACCGATCCGGCGCCTCTTCGTCTGCTCGCTGTTGGGCATCGCGATCGGCGCCCTGGTGTGCGTACCGGCCTACCTCCTCATCACGAATGCCTACGGGCTCGGAAGCGAGGCGCTGCCGGCGCCGCCGGCGCGCACGTGGAAGGCAGTGACCGAGGTCGTGACCCAGGGAGGGGCGGCATTCCCCGCCCACGCTCTGGAGGCGGGTTGGATCGGGCTCGCCCTCGGCGTCGTACTCTCGCTGCTCGCACGCGGGAAGCTCGGCGCTTGGCTCCCATCGGCCGTGGCGATGGGCTCCGGGTTCATCATCCCCGCCTACTACTCGATCACGATCTGCGCGGGCGCCCTCTTGTTCGCCCTGGCGCGCCGGCTGCGTCCCGATGCCACCGAGCGGCTTGGGGCCTCGCTCGCCTCGGGTGCCATTGCCGGCGAGTCGCTGATGGGTGTTGCGATCGCGATCCTGATCTCGACCGGCGTGCTGAGGGCGCACTGATGCGCCCCGGCACCGTGATCGGCGACCGCTTCGAGCTGGAGCGGGCCGCGGGGGCGGGCGGCATGGGCGCCGTCTACCGCGCCCGCGACCGCGCGAGCGGCAAGCTGGTCGCGCTCAAGCTGCTGCACGTCGACGACGGTACTCAGGACGACCGGTTCGTGCGCGAGGTGCGCGCACTCGAGGGACTCAGCCATCCGGCGATCGCCCGCTACGTCGCGCATGGGATGACGTCCGACGGCCAGCGCTACTTGGTGACCGAATGGCTCGAGGGCGAGGACCTGGCCCAGCGGTTGGAGCGCGGGCCGCTGGTGCTCGAGGAGGCGCTTGCCCTGGCCGCCCGGGTGGCCGAGGCGCTGGGGGCGGCCCACGCGCGCGGCGTGGTGCATCGCGACATCAAGCCCGCCAACCTGTTCCTCCCAGGCGGCGATCCCGCCTCGGTCCGGCTGCTGGACTTTGGCGTCGCCCGCCTGCGCGGCACCTCGCTGGCGGCGACCGCCACCGGGATGATGCTCGGCACCCCGGGCTACATGGCGCCCGAGCAGGCGCGGGCCGAGAATGACGTGGACGCGCGGGCGGACGTATTTGCGCTCGGCTGCGTGCTGTTCGAGTGCCTGGCGGGCCGGCCGGTGTTCGCGGGCGAGCACGTGATGGCGATCCTGGCCAAGGTGCTGCTGGAGGAGCCGCCGCGCCTGAGCGAGGTGCGGGGCGATGTGCCCCCGGCGCTCGACGCCTTGCTCGATCGCATGCTGGCCAAGGACCGTGAGCGGCGTCCCGCCGATGGCTCGGCGCTGGCCGCGGAGTTGGGGGCGATCGTGGCGGCCGCAGCGACGGTGGCGTCCGAGCCCGCGGCGCCGCCGGTGCGGCCGCCCGCCATCACCACCAGCGAGCAGCATCTGTTCTCGGTGGTCCTGGTCTGGCGGGCGCCGACCGAGGCGGGGGTCGGGGCCGAGGTGGCCACATGGTCAACACCGACCGAAGTGCTGGCGGCGGCGATCGAGCCCTTGGGCGGCCGAGTCGAGATCCTGGCCGACGGCTCGCTGCTGGTCTCGCTCGCCGGCAGCGGGGCAGCGACCGACCAGGCGGCACGTGCGGCGCGTTGCGCGCTGACGCTCCAGTCATTGCTGCCCGGGGCGCGGCTCGCGCTCGCGACCGGCCTGGGTGCCGGCCACCTGCCCGCGGGCGAGGTGATTGACCGCGCGGCGGCGCTCCTGCGCGCGGCCGGCGGTACAGACACGGTCGCGGCGCCCCGGACCGGCGCGGCGCGCGTGCTCCTGGACGACGTGGCGGCCGGGCTGCTCGAGGCCACGTTCGGCGTGGAGCGCACGGCCACGGGTGCTGTGCTCCTGGCCGAGCGAGAGATCGAGGACCCGGGCCGCCAGTTGCTCGGCCGCCCGAGACCCACCGTGGGACGCGACCGCGAGCTGCAGACGCTCAGTGCCATGTTCGACGAATGCGTCGAGGATAACGTGGCGCGCGCAGCGCTGGTCACCGCCCCTGCAGGTACCGGGAAGTCGCGCATCCGGCACGAGTTCGTGAACGGCGTCAAGCGTCGCGAGAAGCCAGTGGTGATCTGGCTCGGGCGCGGCGACCCCATCAGTGCCGGGTCCCCATTCGGCATGATCGCGCCCGCCATCCGCCGCGCCGCCGGGATCCTGGACGGTGAGCCCCTGGCGCTGCGCCAGGCGAAGCTGCGCGCCCGCCTCGCGCGCCACCTCTCAGGCCCGGAGCTCCAACGGGTGACCGAGTTCCTGGGGGAGCTGATCGGGGTGCCGTTCCCGGACGCGAACAGCATCGAGCTGCGCTCGGCGCGCCAGGACTCGCGCCTGATGGGCGACCAGATGATACGCGCCTGGCAGGACTGGCTGGCGGCCGAGGCCGCAGCGCAGCCGGTCGTGATCGTGCTGGAGGACCTGCACTGGGGCGACGCGCCGACCGTGAGCTTCACTGACGCGGCGCTACGGCACTTGAAGGACCGCCCGCTCATGGTGCTCGCTCTCGCCCGGCCCGAAGTGCACGAGGTGTTCCCCAAGCTGTGGGCGGAACGCGGCGCCCAGGAGATCCGCCTCGGCGAGCTGACGCGCCGGGCGAGCGAGCGGCTGGTGCGCGAGGTGCTGGGTGAGAGCGTGCCCGACCAGACGGTGCAGCGGATCGTGGAGCTCTCGGCCGGGAACGCGTTCTACCTGGAGGAGCTGATCCGGGCGGTGTCCGAGGGGCGTGAGGAGGCACTGCCCGAGACAGTGCTGGCGATGGTCGAGGCGCGGCTCCAGTCGCTCGAGCCCGAGGCGCGCCGTATTCTCAGGGCCGCGAGCGTCTTCGGCGCCTCGTGCTGGCGTGGCGGCGTGGCGGCGCTGCTGGGGAGCAGCGAGGGGGCCTCCGGCCTCGACGACTGGCTCAAGGAGCTGGTGGAGCGCGAGCTCATCACGAGCCGACCCCAGTCCAAGTTCGCGGGCGAGGTGGAGTATCAGTTCCGCCACGACCTGGTGCGCGAGGCGGCCCACGCCATGCTGACCGAGGGGGATCGCATCCTGGGCCACCGGCTGGCCGGAGAGTGGCTGGAGCGCGCCGGCGAGGGCGAGCCGATGGTGTTGGCCGAGCACTTCGAGCGCGGCGGCGAGCCCCTACGAGCTCTGGGGTGGTTCCAGAGGGCGGCCCAGCAGTCGTTAGAGGGAAGCGACCTGGCGGCGGCGGTCGAGCGGGCGGAGCGGGCGGTGACGTGCGGGGCCACTGGAGAGACTCACGGGGCGCTGCGGCTGCTGCAGGCCGAGGCGGAATGCTGGCGGGGACGGTTCGCCGAGGCCGAGCGCCACGCCCTGGAAGCCATGGAGCGCGTCACGCACGGAGCCCCCCAATGGGCGAGCGCCGGGAACTACGTCCAGTGGGCCGCCGGCGCCTTGGGGCACGAGGAGGTGTTCCACGGCGTAGGGTGCGCTTTCCTCGATCTCCCTCCCGAGCACGTGCCGCACGGCGAGGAAATCATCACCATCGCCTGGCTGGCAGTGAACCACCTCGCGCGGGGCGAGCGGGAACTGTCGTCGCGGCTATTCGCCAAGGCGGAGGCGCTCGCGCGTGCCCTGCCGACCGACCATCCTCGCTCGAAGGGTCAGCTCCTCGCGACGAAGGCCTGGGCGACATTGTTCGGGGGTGACACCGCGAAGGCCGTCGATCTGATCGAAGCGGCGATGCAGGTTCATGATCGGATCGGCGACCTCCGGCAAGGCGCGATGGCGAGGGTGAATCTCGGCTACTACATGATCCTGCTGGGCGAATACCGGCGCGGGATTGCGGTTCTGCGCGAGGATCTGGCTGTGGCCGAGCGCCTGGGCCTCGGGGCGGTGTCCGCGGGTTCCAAGCAGAACCTGGCGTTTGGCCTCTTCGGCGCGGGTGATCTGGCGGAGGCACGGGCCCTGGCCGAGGCATGCGTCGTGGAATACAAGACGTTTGGCGACGTGCGGGTGGAAGGTGTGACACTCAACTATCTGGCGATGATTCTCCTGGCCGAGGGAGACCTGGCGACGGCGGAGCGCGTGGCCCGGCAGTCCGCGGAGATGCTCGGCTCGCTGCCACCCTGTCGCGCGTATGCCCTGGCCGGCCTGGCCCGAGTTCTCCTCACGCGCGGCCAGAACGCCGCAGGTCTCGCCGCGGCCGAGGAGGGCATGGCAATCCTTTCGTCGGGGAGCACCATGGACGAAGGCGAAGCGTACCTGCGGCTCGTCTACGCCGAAGCGCTGGCGGCCAATGGGCGCCGCCACGAAGCATACGATGCCATCCGTTCCGCCCGCGACCGGCTACTCGAGCGCGCGGCGAAGATCAGCCGTCCCGAGTGGCGCGAGAGCTTCCTGTCGAAGGTGGCCGAGAACGCGCGCACGCTGGCGCTGGCGCGCGAGTGGCTCGGCGAGAGCTGAGGCGTCCCGGGTTCGCGAGATCCGCCACGCAGGTCGCGGCCGCCGTTGCGACGCCGCGTGCGTCCCCCCGCACACTCAGGCCGTAGGCGTCGCCCTTCTCCCCCGCAGCAGCCGCAGACCGTTCAGGATGACCACGACCGTGCTCCCCTCGTGCCCCGACACCGCGGCCGGCAGCTTCAAGGCGCCGAACGGCGTGTACTCCCCGGCGAACACCAGCGCCACCAGCACCAGCATGACGCCCGAGGCGATGGTCACGTTCTGGATGACCACCCGGCGCGCGCGCTGCGCGAGACGCACGGCGTAGGGCAGCGCCGTCAGGTCGTCCCCCATCAGCACCACGTCCGCGCTCTCCATCGCCGCGTCGCTGCCGATCCCCCCCATCGCGATCCCCACCGTGGCGCGCGCCAGCGCGGGGGCGTCGTTGACCCCATCCCCCACCATCGCCACCGCGCCATGGGCCTGTTCGAGCCGGCCGATCACGTTCACCTTGTCCTCGGGGAGCAGCCCACCGTGGTGCTCGTCCACGTTCGTGCGGCGGGCGATCGCCTCGACCGTGGGCACACTGTCGCCCGAGAGCAGCACCGTCGTGCGCACGCCGAGCGCCTTGAGGCTTGCCACGCACTCGGCGGCGGCCGGGCGCAACTGGTCGGCCGCCGCGATCACGCCCCAGCGGCCCTCGCGGCGCACCAGCATGGCGGTGCGCGCATCGCGACGAAATCCGGCGATGCGCTCCAGCGCCTCGCTCGGGACCTCGGCGCCCAGGTCCGTGAACAGCTCCGGGGTGCCGACCTCGATCTGCGTGCCATCGACACGCGCCACCAGCCCCTTGCCGAGGTGCGACGTGAGCTGTTCGGCAGGCGTGATACTCACGCCGCGTATCTCGGCGGCGCGCACCACCGCTTGGGCGAGCGGGTGTTGCGAGCGCTTCTCGGCGCTCGCCGCCCACGCGAGGATCTCCTCCTCCGTCGTGCTGCCGAGCGGCACGACGTCGGTCACCTCGAAGCGCCCGCGCGTGAGCGTGCCGGTCTTGTCGAAGGCCATCGCCTTCACGCGCCCGAGCGCTTCGATGTAGCGCCCGCCCTTGAACAGGATGCCGTTGCGCGCGGCATTGGCGATCGCGGAGAGGATGGTGGCGGGCGTGGCGATGACCAGGGCGCACGGCGAGGCCACCACCAGAAGCACCATGGCGCGGTAGAACGCAGTCGCGAAATCATGGCCCATCACGAACGGCGGCACCACGATCATCAGCACCGCCCCGATCATGACGACCACCGTGTAGTAGCGGCCCACCCACTGCGCCATCTCCTCGGTGCGCGATTTCTGTTCCTGCGCCTCCGTGACCATGTTGACGATGCGGGCGAGCGTCGTGTCGCCGGCGGCCCGGCTGGTCGTCACCTCGATCGCGCCCTGCTGGTTGAGCGTGCCCGCGAAGACCCGGTCGCCAACCTCCTTCGGCACCGGCACCGACTCGCCGGTCAGGGTGCTCTGGTCCACCAGCGACGCTCCGAGCGCCACCGTGCCGTCCACCGGGATCGCCTCGCCCGGCTTGACGATCACCCGCTCGCCGATCCGGACCGATTCCGCCTCGACCTCGACCTCCAGGTCACCGCGGCGCACCAGCGCACGTGCCGGCCGGAGCTTGAGCAGCGCGTGCAGGGCGCGGCGGGTGCGTCCCATGGTGTAGACCTCGAGCGTGTTGCTGAGCGAGAAGAGGAACATCAGCACCGCCGCCTCGAAGACGTATCCGATCGCGCCGGCGCCGATCGCCGCCAGGATCATGAGCAGGTTGACGTCGAAGCGGAGCCTGGCGAGCGCGCGCGCGGTCGAGCGCAGGGCGAACCAACCGCCGGTGATCGCGGACCCGATGAAGGCGGCGTGGTGCCAGACCCGCGAGGCGACGTTGCGCTCGAGCACCATGCCGATCAGCATGAGCACGAAGCACAGGCCGGTCAGCACCGCCATCGCCCGGCCGCGCGAGAACTGCTCGAGCTCGACGTTCGAGAACGGCGTGCCCCACGGCTTGGTGCGTGCGAGCGGTCGCACCAGCTCGGCGGTGTCCGCGGGCACGATCCGGCGCGAGAGGCCGACGCGGCCGGGATCGGCGGTGACCGCGAACTCCGGGTCGTCCGCACGAGGGATTCGGCCCAGCCGCAGGTCGCACTCTTCGCAGGCGCCCGGCGTCTCGCGACGCTCGCAGTACGTGACCCGCTGGGCGAACAGCACCGCGACCTCGTCGGCGAGCGTGTTGAGCCCGTCGAGTTCCACGAGCGAGGGCCGGTAGCGCACCGTGAGTGTGCTCGCCCGGAAATCGACCTCGATCGAGACCACCCCGGGGCTCTCGCGGAGCCGGTCCGAGAGGACCACGAGGCAACCCTGCTCGTTGGCGGGGTTGGGAAGGTGCTCGCCGCCCGCGCGGGCAGCGGCACCGTGGACCGGTGGTGCGCTCATGTGATGAAAACTAGCACACAGGGTACCGGGCGAGCGGAGGGGCGGCGGCCGGACGGCGGGCAGAGGTGCTACTGCGCGCTCCTGAACGCAGCCAACGGTACGACGAGAAACGCGATCAGGCCGCGCGCGCCGCCGTTCCCTGGGCCGGCTCGCAACTCGCGAGCCTTACGGCGAGCGCCGCGCCCGCGATCGACGCGCAGTCAAAATCCACGCCATTGAACAGCTCGCCACCGTCCTTGTTGCTCAGGTTGATGACACCGTAGAGGCGACCGTTGTGCACCACCGGGACGGCGATGAAGGACGGTGAGTTGTAGGTATCCGCCTGATCCTCCGGCGTGATGTCGGCCTGGCTGCGCATCCGCACCAGCAGCGGCTTGCGATTGTGGGCGACCCATCCCGCCACGCCCTGCCCGATGCGCACGCGTACGCGCTCGGCGACACCCGCGTCGAGGCCGCACTGGGCGGAGATCTGGAGCACTTCCTGGCTCTGATCCAACGTCATCAGGCTGCAGCGCTCGATCCTGAACTCGTTGCACAGCCACCCCACGACCCGGACCGGGAGCCGCTGCTCGTCGGGTTCCTCGCCCAGCAGGTGGAGCAACCGGCGCGCGAAGTCCACACGACGCTCGAGGTCGGCCATCTCCCAGCTGGCGGTGTTCATCTCGGTGTAGGTGTCGGACAGGTGCTCGGTGGCCGCGACTGCCTGGGCCTCCAGAAGCTCCATCATCGATCTTACGCGTTCGAGCTCCTCGCGGTACTGATCGGAGCTGCGCTGGCGTTCCTCGTATTCGTTGGTCAGGCTCGCCAGCGCCTCGCCACGGGAGCGCTCCTCCACCTCGAGCTGCCGCGAGCGTTCGGCGAGCGTCTCGATCTGGACGCGCAGCTCTGCGGCCGCCTCGGTGGCCGCCTCCGGCTGGCGCGCGGCGGCGGGTGCGGCAGCCTGGCGCTCCGCGCGCTGGAGATGCTTCATCATCGCCACCGTGACCAGGCTCTTGACCGGGAGGATCTCGCTCACCGCGCGCCCGCCGAATGCGTTCTTTTTCGCGCTGGTGATCACCAGGATGCCGATCAGGTCCGACTGATCGCCCAGCGGCAGGCAGACGCACGACTTCCAATCCGAGATGACCGTGAGCGGCATCAGCTCCGAGGCGTCGCGCTCATCGGCGACGTAGCAGGGGGCGGTGCCGAGGCCGCCCGAGAACAGTGAGCGTTTTTCCGCAGCGTTGAAAATTGCACTGGCGTCGAACAGTTTTCGCACGAGACGATCGGGCAGTTGATTGGCGGGCACGACGATATGGCGGCGGACCACCCGGTCGCCCTCGGTCTCGAAGACGTCCACGAAACCGTCGGCGCCCACCTCGTAGAAGGCGATCGAGGCGCGCCAGTCGGGGCGCGCCGCTTCGAGGCTGTGCAGGAACTCGAAGACGACAGCCTGAATGTCGCGGGCCTTGGTGAGACGTGTCGAGATGTCACGCAGGTCGAATCTGGACATGGGATCCCCGGTCGGATGTACTGGACCACCCGGCAAGGCAAGACGTGTGCCGGGGCGCCCCAAGGGGCCACGCGCTCCAGGAGCCGTGGGCGCCCCCTGATAATGCCGAAACCGCCCGGGATTGAACCACCCGGGCGGCTCGGATTCGACGGCAAGGGGCAAAGCCGCGGGGTCATCGCGTCATCACGACCGGACGCGTCCAGCGGCCACCTTCGGTGCGCACGCGCACGAAGTAAACGCCGGCGCCCAACGCGCTCCCGTCGTCACGGCGGCCGTCCCAGGCGACGCTACTCCGGCCGGCGGCAAAGTGGGCGCCGCGCGCCAGCACCCGCGCCTGGCGGCCCATCACGTCGTACACCTCGATGTCCACGCGGCCCGCGCGGCCCAGGCTGAACACCACCTCGGTCGGGCCCCTCGTGATGCTGGGCTTCACCATCTCGAACGCATAGCCGCTCTCGGTCCGGCCGCTCGGGACGCCGGCGACGGCCGGGATCGAGGTCGGGTCGCCGGGATCACTGCCCGCGTCCAGCTCGTCACCGTCGGGGTAGGTGTCACGGTCACGGTCGATCCCCATCCGCGTCCCGCTGCCCCTGGGCACGCCGGTCACCGTCACCGCGCTCCCGGGCCCGGTCGCGAGCGCGAGCAGATCGGGGGTGGCCAGGTTCGGCTCGCCCACCTTGTCCGGGTCCCACAGGTCGCCACCCACGTAGGCCCAGCCGCGCGGCTGCGTGCCCACGCGGCCCTTGGCGATGATGTCGCAGCGGCTGGTGGTGTAGACCGTCTTCAGCGTGTCCACCTGCAACTCGCCCTCGGGATTCGCGACACCGTCAAAGGTGACCTGGAAACCGACCGCCGGCGCCATGCCGGTGTCGAACGAGAACAGGAACGCTTCGACATCGCGACGGTTGTTGTTGGCGACCACGGGCGGACCAAAATTGAACAACGGGAATTGGAGGAAGTTGAACAGCTTGTCGATCGAGCCGTCGTGGGTGAAGGCGATGCCGTGCTTGTTCACCGCGCCCGGGGCATCCGTGAAGCCGACCTTCTTGTAGAGGTTGCGCAACTGCGGGACCTTGATGTCCTGGTCCGAGAGCAGCAGGTTGTCGGGGATCATGATCCGGTTGGTCCCCGCCGGCAGCGAGTGACAATCGACACACCTGCCACCGTCCACGTTGGCGTTCATGAAAAATACGTGCCCGCGCCGCGGACTCGGCGTCCCCGGCGGGGCGTCGCGCAGCGAGTCGTTGAGGAACTGATTCGGGTTCGGCGGATAGGTGATCGGCATGACGAACTCGTTGAACGCCGTCAGCTGCGAGTCGGGCAGCACCGTCCGCCCGAGCAGCGACGAGAACGCACCGTTGAAGGCCGACAGGTTGGTGCGGTCGCCGCGCCAGTGGAGCGGCTCGGTGTTGGTCATGCCACGCAGCGTCTGCGTGCCCATCGGGCCCTTCTCCGGGTCGAAGCCCTCGAGGAAGAGAGGATTGGGAACCGGCGGCGGCTCGAAGGCCCCGCTCGGATCGCCCAGGTCCCAGGGCAGGTTGTCGGTATCGCCGAATACGTGACAGGTTGCGCACGCCTGGTCGCCGTGGCTCGAGGTGAAGCCACCGTAGAAGAACTTGCGTCCGTTGACGATCTCGTCCGGCGTCGGATCGAAGCCGATCCCGGTGACCGCAACCTGGGTCAGGGTCGCGCTCGAGAGCGTCTGCAGCTGATTGCGATTGCGGCCGACGACGTAGACGCGGCCGCGGGCGTCATCCACGACCACCCCGGTCGGGCCTGCCACCGTGGGCACGCGCGCGAGCATCTGGCTCACCGAGCCCCCCGCCGCCGGGTTGATGACGGCCAGCTTGTCGTTGCCGAGCGCGGTCACATAGACGCGCGAACCGTCGGCCGCCCACGCCACTCCGGTCGGGATGGAGATAGCAGAATCGCGCTCGGTCTGCGTGCCCGGGTTGAGCACGAACCCGTTCACGTCGAAGTACGTAATGTGCGGATTCAGGATTCGGTTGGTGACGGTGCCCCCCGTGCTGACGTAGGAGAGTCGCGTCTCGACCAGGTAGCCCTTGAGCTTGGGCTCATAGCGGAGGTGGTTCCGCGCGTCCATCCCCGCCACCGCGAGCTTGCCATCCACCGGGTTGGCGGCGACGGCGAGGATCGTGCTGCCCAACTTGCCGAAGTTGCGGCTCACGGTGTTGGTGGTGGTGCTGATCTCGGCCACGTCCACCTCGTGCATCGTGTACTGCGCGGTCCCGCTCCAGAAGCCGCCGTACTCGTCGTACCAGCCGGCGCCCGAGCTGCCACCATCGGCGTATTGGATGATGGCGGCGACCGACGGGGCCGGGGCCGGCTGTCCGGGATGGTCAGGGTGGCCGAACTTGTTGCTGGTCTCGCGCGGGAAGTCGCCGTCCTCACCGAGGCCGGGCGCAACCTCGGTCGCCGAGAGCACCGAGGTGCGGTTGCCGGCCTGGAGGATGGAAGCGAACACCAGCGTGCCGGCCGCGTTCTTCGCGAGCGCGCGCGGCATCCTCCCGTTGACCGGGATCGAGGCGACGAGGGCGAGCGATGAGGGGTCATAGACCTTGATCACATCCAGCGTCGAGACGCTGACGTACGCCCGCGTCGGCGAGCCCGCGAAGACAACATCCTGCGGGTCGTCGCCAGTGCGCAGCGTCGCGCGCACGTGCATCGTCGTCAGATCGACGATGCTCACATCGTCCGAGAGGTTGTTGACCACCCAGGCCGTGCCGTCGTCCAGCGCCGCCACCGAGACCGGCTCGACCCCGACCGGGATCTCGGCAATCTTGATCGGGATGGTGTCGGTGAGCGAGAAGACAGTCAGCCGATTGTCAGGCGTGTTGACGACCAGCAGCCGGGTGCCATCCGGAGTCATCACCGCGGGAGTGACGTGTCCACTCTCGAAGTGGACGAAGTCCCCGCCGGTCGTGACCCGGGAGGCGAGGTGACGTGGGGCCGCGGCGATACCGGCAGCGAGCACCAGGATGGCGAGCAGGAGCGAGATGCGGCGCATCGGGGCGGATCTCCCGGCAGGCATGACGTGCGATCAAGGCGCGCGAACGCTCCGGAGGGAGGAGTTCCGCCGCGGACTGAGTGCAAGAGTCTACCATCCCATGTCGATAGGGCCATGAAGTTTCGGGTGTGGAGGGGAGCGTGAAGATGCAGGCGCGCGCTCGGTCGGCGTTGGCCGGATCGTGCCCGGGCTCGGCATCGCCGCCATAATGCACTGGCTGGCAGATAGATAGAATGGTTTTCAACATTTTGCGTTCCATCGCTCGCGGCATGGGGCCCGCTCAGCGTTCGACCAGCCATACCTCTCGGCGTGCGATGTCGACACCGACGCGGTAGCGGGAAAGGAATCCCCCCGAAACTATCCCCGCGAGCCGGAAGTTCGGATTCAGCTCGAGGCGGGCAGGGAACGTCCCGTAGCCGCCCTCGAGCGAGTCGCTGCATGCGCCCGCGACGCACAGTCTCACGATCGGGAAGCCCAGGTATCGGACTCTCCCGGCCGCCGATGTTCCGGCGCGCACATCCGTCGAGTCGAGCGTGATCGCCGCCTCGGCGATCGTGCTCGCCGGCGCCGCGAACGCGACGCCGGAACCGCCGACGTCGATCAGGAAGGGGCGCTCGGGACCCTGGTTCACGCGACCGTACGCGATCATGAGGTGCGTCCCTCGCAGGAGGATCGGCACACGGTGCATCACGGCGCCGGCAGGCGCCCATGCCGGCCGGGCGGTGTCGGCGGGCGCACCCGCGGCCGGGAGCGGCTCCAGCCATAACGCGCTCTCGACGGGATCGATGCAGAAGCGGAAGCGTCGCAGGGCCTCGAATCCCAGCAGGCCGACTACTTCATCTCCCGGGTCGTCGAGTTCAGACCCGGCCACCGCGACCGGCAGCCGGTGGAGCGTGGTGGCGCCGAGCGTCAGCGAGTCGATCGCCGCGTACGCGAATCCAACCGCGGCAGCGGGCGACCCTGGCTCGCCGCCCACGAATGTCTTGAGCCCCAGCGTCTGGGCCAGCGCCCCCGTGATCGTGACCTCAGGGCTGCCTGCGTCAATGCGGAAGAGGTATGGCCCCTGCCCGTTGATGCGCACCGGCACCACGAATGGCCCGCGTGACGTCGTCGGAGTGAACTCGATTCGTTCGCGCCCCCGACCGGTCACCTGGTAGGGACGCTTGCCGACCCGCCGCATCACGTCGGTCAGTCCGGTGCGATCGGGCGAGCCGCTCCCGGGCAGGGTGTGCGCGCGCTCCCCGTGATCCGCGGCGCGCTCGAGCCGGCCCTCCAGGTAGAGCGCGAGACCCAGATCTTCGTGTGCCTCCCAGTCGTCGGGACGCATGCGGGTGGCGCGCTCGAGCCAGTCGATCGCCTCGGCGAAACGTCCTTCGCTGCGCGCGATCCGCCCCGAGAGCAGCACGGTGTCGAACTCCTTCGCGCCGATCGAGCGCGCGCGCTCGAGGCACTTAGCCGCTTTCGCATGATCGCCCACCTGGAACCAGGCGCGCGCGAGTCGTGTCCAGTTGGCCTCGACGCCGAGCGAGGAGCGAATGCGCGCCTCTTCGGCGCGCACGATCGACTGCAGCGAATCGAGCCGCGCGAGCGCACGGTTGGCGGGCTCGATCTCGACGCGTTCAAGCGGCTCGGCTCCCGCCATGACAGTGGCTGCGGCGCCGCTCAGCAGGGCGATCAGCGCGGCCGTCGCGAGCCGCAGCGCGCGGGGCGTGAGCTTCACCGCGAGGTGATTGCGGCGGAGAACCCGGGGCCGGCTCGCGCGACCGCGGCGATCAGCATGGTGTCGGCGACCGCGCGGCCGCATACGACATACGCCCGGCGCTGCTGATAGCGGACGGCGGCTGTCGAGACCCCAGCGATGCTGGCGAGTCGGGCCTGCAGCGACGAGGCGCAACCCGCGCACGTCATCCCGGCCACCTCGAGCGTCACGATGCGCTCGTCCGCGCGGGCGGCCAGCGAGACCGGCGGCAGCGTACGCAGTTGCCGGACGATCACCGGCCCGCCGACCGCCAGCACCAGCAACCCCGCCACCAGGGCGGCGGCGTTCAAGATGTCGCGCTTCATGGAAACGCTCCCACGGTACTCCTCCCGGCGGCCGGGTCGGACGGCGACGATAACGTACCCGCGCGCGCCCGACCAACCAGAGGGCGGCCGGAGGAGGGCGTCGGAGCACCCACAGCCGTCAGGGACCGGCCGCCACCACCAGGCGCGCGGTGCGGCTCGAGCCCGCCGCGCGAACGCGCATGAAGAAGACGCCCGGGCTCACCCGCCTACCGTCCGAATCGCGGAGGTCCCAGGTCACGGTGGCTGACCCCCTCGGGCCGAGGCTCGGGCCAAGCCTGCGGACCACGCGGCCGGCAAGATCGACGATTGCGACGTCGAGCGCGACCCCTACCGCAGCGCGAGGCATGGAGCATTCGACCCGCACCGAGGCGACCGCCGGGCTCGGGACCGGCAACGAGAGCGCGAGGATCGGTGATTCCCGTCGCGACCCCGCGGTCGCGGCCGGTGGCGGCGCTTCGCGAGGGCCCAGGACGGTCAGAACCTCCATCCCCGGACCGTCATTGCGCGGGCGCGCCAGCCCGGTGATCCCGACCAGGCCGCGGTCGGACCCGTCTCCCGCCGAGGCGACCGGCGACTGGCTGAACACGCGCAGCAGCGGGTCGCCGAGCAACTGGTAGGCCATCGCCATGTGCGTTCCACCGGTCGGGGACACCAGGTGAGCAAGAGTCCGGACCAGGGCCTCGCTGATCGTCGCCGCGCCCTCGTCGAACACGACCTCCACGAACCGACGCGCAAGCTCCTCGCCCTGGCCGATAAAGATGAAATCGCTGGGAGCGATCACGGTGACGGCCCCGCCTTCGGGGGCGCGAAGGAAAGCCTCGGCGAGCGAGGTCGGTTGGTCGAACGCGTTGACCAACGAGGTGAAGAGCCAGACGTGGCCGGCGCGATCGCCGTTCGTCAGGCCCAGAACGTCGGCCACCGTCAGGCGCTGCGGGTCGGGATACTCCTGCGTCCCCACGCCGAGCAGACCCGGGTTGCCGACGCCGTACCCAACCACGACGTTGTGCCCTTGATTGAGCGCCTCGATGACCGTCCCGCGTGTCTCGGGGAGCGCACCGGGGACCCACAGCGGATCTTCCCACGATTCGTAGAGCCGGGTTACTTGCTGCACTGGATCGTCCGTGATCCGGGGCAGCAGTCGCTCCGCGTATTGGGCGAAGTCGATGACGCCGAATGGGGGGCTGATGACCAGCCGATGGGCAAATAGGAGCGTCGTGTGCTCGAACGCATCGGTCTGCCGGCGCTCGTAGGCCAGCGTCTTGCGGACGAAAGCACGCGCTTCGAGGTGGTCGGAAACCGGGGCACGGCCCAGGAACAACTCGGGTTCCATGTCCGGCGAGTCACCGGCCTCGCCCTGGCCGGGTGACTCACCGTAGAGGCCGTCCCCGTCGGCGTCCCAGGTGCCGTCGAGGCACGCGTAGTACCAATCGCTCACGATGTTGCGCTCGGGTAGGACGCCCCGCAGGGTGGCGTAGCGCGGCGGGAGGATGTCGGTGTCCCCACCAAGGAGCACCCAGCGCGTCCTCCAGTGCTCGTGAGCGTCGCGCAGGAACAGGCGCACGCGCTCCGCGTCGTCAACCGCCGTCGGATACTCGGACTGGAGACTCTCGAGCGAGCGAACCCTGCTCGGGATGCCGTTGCGGATGCGCTCGCGCGCCAGCGCAAGGAATTCGGTCCGAAGCGCCCGCCCGGTCACGATCACGTAGGGGAATGGCCCTTCGCCCGGTCGGGGCACGCCCAGGTCGCGCGCCAGGTCGCCCGCGATCCCCGGCGGGAGCAGACCGTCGGCGGTGATATCGGTTTCCGCGCTCCGAGCGGGGGGAGCAGCAAGGGAGCAGAGGCAAAGCAGGAGCAGCGCGGGCAACGGGTTCGGACGCATGGCAGCACCTTCCGGGTCGCGGTGTGGAGCTGGGATGACGTGACGCGAAGTGGCGTCACGGCGGTAGCAAAGCGCCGGTCGATGTCTCCCAGGGACGCACGAGGGTCTGCGAACGAATGGAATGGTAGGAGCCGAGCGGGGGAGCGTCAATCGGAGAAATATGGATGAGCCGGGCGGCCATTGCGCACCCGGACCCCCGACCCTAGACTGCGCGCCGCGACGTCGTCCGCTCACGCCTCGAGACCCTCCCATGCACTCCGCACCGGACCACGAATCGGAACCTGCCGAGCTCCTCCCCCGGGAACTCCTCGCCGAGCTCATCGCGCTCGCCCGGAGCGGCGGCGCCGATTTCGCCGAGGTCTATGGCGAGCGCACGGCGCAGATGGGGCGCGGGTGGCGGCGAAAGGCGTGACCATCGTCGACAGCGGCATCGTGCCCACAGCCGCGGCTCGTTTCGCGTCGACGACGAGGGTACGCCGGCCCAGCGCACGGTGCTGGTCCAGGACGGGATGCTCACCGGTTACATGAAGATCGACGGCACCACCGGCTCGTGCGGCAAGAACGGTCAGTGGAAGCCGGTGGGGGTGGGCCAGCCCACCGTTCGCTTCACCGAGATCACCGTAGGCGGTACCATTGTATGATGACAGGATCGGTGATCCGGCCCACCAGGAGGAACGTGGCATGAGGTTGTGGAACGTGGCCCCGGCAATACTCGTCGCGTTGGGTCTCATGGTCGCGACGCCGGCTCAGGCGCTGACCCAGCCCGGCAAGGCCAGAATCCGCGGATCGCTGGGGTTCACAACCCTGACCCTGGGCGATATCAACGGCCAGATCCGGTCCGAGCGGGACGCGTTCATGGGCGACACGTTGACCGACGAGTCCAGGTGGGACCCGCTCGGCGGCACATCAAACCTCGGGGTCGAGCTGGACGTCCAGGTCACGCCGGTGATCTCGGCGGGGATCGGCTTCAGTTCCCACCGCAGCTCGGTTCGGCACGAGGCGTTCAGGATCATCAGCCTCGACGCCGAGTCCGGGGATGTCGCCGAGTTCGAGGACTTCGATGAAGAGCTGAAGCTCTCGGCCTGGGACGTGGTCGGCACGCTCGGCCTCTGGGTCCCTTCCGCTCCCGGGCTGCATTTCGGCGCGCAGCTCGGCCTGGTCAGGGGCAGGTTCACGAGCGAACGCGTGCACGTCATCAACGCGTACACCCTGGCCGAGGAGTACACGAAGACCATTCGCGGCCAGTGGTCGGGCACCGGCGTCGTGCTCGGGGCGTTCACCGGCTACGATCAGTCGCTCTCGCCGGCGCTCTCGCTCTCGAGCAGGATCGGCTACCGCTACCGGAGGATCGGCTCGCCGGAGGGAATCGTCCGGACGTTGACGCTGGACGAGACCGAGGGCACGAGCTACGAATGGGAAACCGGCCCCCTGCTGGATGCCGAGGGCAAACGGATGTCGCTGGATCTCGGCGGGTTCTACTTCAACATGATGTTGAGCCTGGGGCTTGGTGGCGGGGACTGACGCGCCGGCAGGACCGGGTGCCGCGGCCCTGGAGTCGGTGGCGGCACAGACGCCCGAGTGCGCCCGCCGCGCGGGCGCCGATCAGGCCGAGGCGTGCATCGAAGGCACCCGCGGGTTCTCCGTGCGGGTGCGCGCGGGCTCCGTCGAGTCGCTCAGGCAGAGCGGTACGCGCGGGATCGGGCTGCGGGTCATCGCGGGCGGTGCGGTGGGGTTCGTCTCCTCGACCGATCTCGCCCCCGAAGCACTCGGCGACCTCGCGAAGCGCGCGGTGACCCTGGCGCGCATCGGCGCCCGCCCGGCGCGCCGGCACCCGCTCGACCGGTAGCGCCACGCGCTCCTACTCCTCGGTGCCCGGCATCGGCTACCACAATCTCTTCATCGAGGCCGGCGACGAGACTCCCGCGGCCATCCTCGCCCGCGTGGACCGCGGTTTCTACATGGACGACCGGGGCTCGTGCGGCTTTGATGAGGTGACTGGGGACTACTCGTTCCAGGCGCAGGGATTCTGGATCGAGAACGGCGAAAAGGTGTTCCCGGTCGAGGGGGTGACGGTCGCTTCCACCTCGCTCGAGATGCTCGGGAACATCGCCGCGGTCGGCAACGACCTCGCGTTCGACGATCACGTCTCGAGCCCGACGCTGCTGATCGCCGAGATGACGGTAAGCGGGGCGGGGTAGAAGAACTCAGGCCTTGCGAAAGCTCGCGACCAGCGCCACGGCCCGCCGCTCGGTCTCGCGCGGGCGGTCCGCGTGGCCCAGTCGCACGAACATGAGCGGATCCTCGCCGGCGGCGCCGAAGCGGCCCAGCAGATCGGGGCGGAAGTGCTCCTGCTCGATCGGCGCGCTGATCGGCTGGTGCGCGATCCCGAGCTGGGTGGCCTTGAGCGCGAAGCGCTCGTAGACCTGACCGCCCAGGAGCCAGGATTCCTCGCGGCGCTCCGGCGCGGTCAGCAGCGCCAGGGCCCCCGCCGAGCGGACGCACTTGCGGGATTGCTTGGCGAGGCTGCCCGCCCCCTGGCCGAGCAACCAGCTCCTGGGATTGAGGTAGCGGCCGGCGAGCCACTTTGCCGGTCCGCCGAGCGCGAGCGCCCCCACCGAGATGCCGTCGGCGCGCTTGCGGGCGTCGTCCCCGAAGCGTGTCCATGCGAAGCGCTCGGCCTGCGCCTTGCGCTCCATCACCTGTTCGTGCACAGCGTCGTGCGCGAGCTGCCCGATCGCCTCGATCCGGTCGCGGTCGTCGATCCAGTGGAGCCGGAAGCCGTCGGGCACCTGCACCGAGAGGGCGGCGCGGTTCTCCCTGAACAAGCCGCGGCCATCGTACTCGTGACGGTTGGTGCGCCGATCAACGATCGCATGGAAGAGCGCGCGGTCACGCGGGGCCTCCCCGACGTTCCAGGTCACCTCGGCCACCACGCCGTTCGCCTCCCCCGGCGGCCGGTAGCTCACGGTGGGCCGCAGCCCCCATGCGCGCGCCGCCACCAGGAGATTCTCGAGCGCCGCGCCGAGCGAGAGGCGCATGGCGCGCCCTTCGGGGTCGGTGACAGGGAGCGCGCGCTGCGGGTCGCCAAGCAGCCGGATGGCCGCCCCTTCGATCTCGAACCGCCAGGGCTGGGTGTTCCAGTGGCTGGGCGCCAGCACCGCGGCGCCGACCAGGGCCCGCGCGATCTCGATCTCGCTCGCAGGCACTCGGTCCGGCAGGCTCCAGGGCTGGAGTGGCGGCAGGCCGGCGCCGGCCTTCTGAGCCATGCCGACATAGGGCCGCAACGCGGCGTAGGCAGCGGCGCCCCCGACGACGATGAGGAATCGCCGGCGGTCGAGCGGCACGGTGAAGAACCGAGGGGAGCGCGGCGCGGCTGATCCGCCGCCCGCGGCGGGTCGGTCCATGGCCGCCGAGGGTGCGCGAGCCGACGACGAGCGTCAACCTCGGACCGCCAACCCGCTCGCGGGCAACGGACTAGGGCGATGTCACACGGGGCGGCGGGGCGCTCCCCCGCTTGCCGCGCCCGGTACCCGCCGTTACGGTCGCGCGATGCCTGCCGCGCGCTTCATCACCGACACTTCACTCGAACTGGTCGCCCACCGGCTGGTCTTCCTTGGCTACGACGTCGCGACCGTGCGCGGCGCCCGGCTCGAGGAGCTGTTCGAGGCCGGCCGGCGCGAAGGACGCACGGTCCTCACGCTGAGCGCCCGTCACCCGCGCCGCTTCGCCGGAGTCCCCGCCATTGTGGTGCCGCGCGGCGATGCGAGGGGCGCGGTGCGCGCGATCGCGTCGGCGCACGAGCCGGCGGGCGCGCCGTTCAGCCGCTGCGCCCCGTGCAACCAGCCGCTCCACGTTCGCCATCCGATGGAGGCGCGCGGCGAAGTGCCCGGCCGCGTGCTCCGCAGCGCAAGCGTTCTTCACTACTGCCCGTTGTGCGGCAAGTGGTACTGGGAGGGCTCGCACGTCGCGCACCTGCGCGCCTGGCTGGAGGAGGCGCTCGGACGGCCGTTGAGTGCGGGGTCGTCCGGGGACGGCGGGGGCACCGCAAAGGCCCCGCCCTGAAGCGCACGGTCCGGCACGCGGGGAGAAGTGCAGTCTAGCGGCCGACGATCAGGGGTCGGGAGCGGACCAGGTTGTTTGTCGTCAGCCGAGCGAACAAGACTCCGCCCGCACGTCGGGCAGCGGGATCGGCGCGCACATCCCAGGTCGCCTCGTGACGCCCGGCGGGCTGAACACCGTTGACCACGCGGGCAAGGAGGCGCCCGGCGAGATCGTAGATGCTCAGGCTGACCGGCCCGGCCTCGGCAAGACTGTAGTGGAACGTGGTCCGGGTCGAGAACGGGTTGGGTTCGTTCCAAAACCGCGGCCCGCCCGCGGACGCCGGGGCGTCGACCGCGGTGCTCGAGAACTCGCGGATGATTGTCGAAGCGCTCGCGCCCGCCGACGTGCAGAGGGCGAAATTCTCCGTGACGCGTCCGGGGAGGCTCGGGTCGGTCAGCTGGCCGAAGACCTGGAACTTGAACGTGTCTCCAGGGCCGAAGACCAGACATGTTTCGTCACAGAAGCAGTCGGCGTAGACGCCGCACTGGCAGTTCATCACCCCGAACCACGAGTAGCCGGCCAGTCGGTCCGTTCCCGGGCCCTTGTGAAATGTGCATTCGTAGCTGAACAGACCGTCCGCCTGGGCCATGACTTCGGCAGGAGCCTCCAGCGTATCCGCACGGGCGGTGGAGAGCCCGAGCACCAGGCCGCTGACGAGCGCCATCGAAATCGCGGATGTGACGCCTCGCATGTGAAACCTCCCCGATCAAGGATGCGCAGGAGTCTATCGCCACCGGCGGATCGCCGACACCGATAAATCGCGGACTCCCGCTACCCCGGGCAGTTGAGCGAGGCCGCGAGCTGCCGCGCCTTGCGCGCCAGCGATTCGGCGCGCCACAGTTCGTCGCGCTCGAGCGCCGCGCGCGCCTGACCGAGCAGGCTGCGGGCGGTGTCGAACACCGACTCCTGGTCGGGCAGGAGCTTCCGGCCCGCGCATCGCCGCACCGAGCCGCCGGCGGCGGTCGTGTCGGCGACGATTCGCGCTAGCGTCAGACGCCGCTCCTCGGGGCTCACGACGCTTTCGACCGGGGGGGGCGGCGTCTCGGGCGTGGGCTCGGGGGTCAGGGTCGCGGTCGGTGTCGCCTTCGGCGTCGCCGCGCGCGATGACGCCGTGTCCGCGGGCGCGACCAGCTCCTCCGGCGGCGGTGGCGGCGGCGTGGGCCGCGAGTCGACCGGTACGCCGGGCGGCACCCGCATCGCCGCTCGACCCGCGCAGCCGATCAGCGCGAGGCCCGCGAGCAGCACGATCAGTGCGCTCCTCATGCCGCGTGCACCGTCTCGAGCGAGCGCACGGGAAGCTGGAGGGTGATCTGCGTCCCCTTGCCCGGCGAGGAATGCAGCCGGATGCGGCCACCGTGCATGCGCACGATCTGCTGCACCACCGCGAGCCCGATGCCGGTGCCATCGTCCTTGGTGGTGAAGTGGAGGTCGAAGATGCGCGACTGGAGTTCCTCGGGGATGCCGACACCCTCGTCGGTCACGCTGAGATCGATCCCCGCCTCGCCTCGCCGCGCGCCCAGGGTAACGTGCCCGCCCCCCGGCATCGCCTGCTCGGCGTTGGTGACCAGGTTGGTGAGCGCCTGGCGCAGCAGCGTCCGATCGCCCCAGAACCGCTCGGGCAGCTCGTCGAAGTCGAGCACCAGCTCGAGCCGGCGCTCCGGCATCGCCTCGCGCGCGCGCCCGGCGACCTCGTGGAGCAGGGCCCGCAGGTCGAACCACTCGGCGCGCATCTCCCCCAGCAGGGCGAAACGGCGGAAGCCCTTCACCACCTGATCGAGGCGCTTGAGCTCGTCCTCGAGCACCGTCAGGTGGCGGGCGACCTCCGGCTTCGCGTCGGTCCACTTGCGCTTGAGGTGGCCGAGGTGGAGGCCGGCCGCATTGAGAGGATCGGCCATCTCGTGCAGGAGCCCGGAGGCGACCTTGGCCCACGCCGCCATGCGATCGGTCGCCTGCAGGAGCTCGCCCTGGTCGAGATCGCCCGACGCCGCGCGGGCGCGCGTGGCCTGGAGCCGCTCGCCCAACTCGTTGATCGACGAGGCCAGCAGCGCCAGCTCGTCGCCGCCCTCGACTGCGAGGCGGTAGCCGAACTCGCCCTCCTGCAGCCGCTGGAGCCCGGTCACCACCGTGCGCACGCGCTGCGAGAGCAGCTGGGCCAGGCCCAGCGCGACCACGATCGCCAGCAGCAGGGCCACCCCCATCACCCACAATCCCGCCTTGAGCGAGCCCATCACCTGCTCGCGCAGCAGCGCGGTCGAGACCCCGACCCTGACCTCGCCGAACGGCTTCCCGGCGGCGCTCAGCTCCACCACCTCGTCGAACGTGCGCGGCGGGCCCAGCAGCCTCAGGGCCTGGGCCAGAACGTCGCCGCGCCCCAGCTCGGCTGCCGCCGGCCGGGCCGGCTGCCGCCGGCCACGCCGCTCTGGCGCGCTGTGCGCGATGGCGTAGCCGTCCGGATCGAAGACGCCGACATCGAACAACGTGGGATCGCCGGCGAGCGAGCTCTCGAAAAGGGCCACGAGCGCCCGATCGCGACGCACCATGACCTCGGCCGGGGGGGCGCCCGGCTCCCCCGGCTCGTCAGTCGCGCGGCCGGCGAGCAGCGCGGCCTGCTGCGCCACCGACTTCGCGCGCTCGGAGGAGGCGGTCACCACGGCGCGCATGGTGAGCGCGGTGTGCACGCTTAGCCCGACCAGCGAAACCAGCAGCGCCAGCCCGACCATCGAGGCCGAGAGCGACGCCCTCAAGCCGAAGGGCAGCCGGGTGAGCCCGGTGAGGCGGGTGAGCCTCATCACGCGCGGCGGCTCACGTCACCACCTCGCCCGCGTAGCGCTTGAGCTTATTGTGCAGGGTCTTCAGGCTGATGCCGAGCGCCCGCGCGGCCTGGGTCTTGTTGTTTGAGAACGCCTCCAGCGCTTCGAGGATGGCGCGGCGCTCGATCTCGTCGAGTGGCTCGACGCGCCCGAACCGCCCGCGCTCGATCACCACCACGGGGCGCGCCACCCGCTGTGGCAGGTCGCCCAGCTCGATCGCCGGCCCGCGGGTGAGCACCACCGCGCGCTCGATGGCGTTGCGCAGCTCGCGCACGTTGCCCGGCCAGTCGTAGCGTTCGAGCGCCGCCATCGACTCGTTCGAGACCCCTTCGACCGATTTCTTGTTCTGCTCCGCGTAGGCGGCGATGAAGCGAGCGGCGAGCGGGGCGATGTCCTCCCGCCGCTCGCGCAGGGCCGGCACGTGGAGGTGGAAGACGTTGAGCCGGTAGAAGAGGTCCTCGCGCAGCCGCCCCTCGCGCACCGCCTGTTCGGGCTCGCGGTTGGTGGCGGCGACGATGCGCAGGTCGGCCAGCTTCTCCTCGCGGCCACCGACGCGGCGGTAACGCCGGGTCTCGAGCACGCGTAGGAGCTTGGCCTGCAGCGCCGGCGTCATCTCGGTGATCTCGTCCAGGAACAGCGTGCCGCCGGAAGCGTGCTCGAACAGGCCCGCTCGCTCGGCGAGGGCTCCCGTGAAGGCGCCGCGTTCGTGGCCGAACAGCTCGCTCTCGAGCAGCGCCTCGGGGATGGCCGGACAGTTGACCGCGACGAACGGCGCCCGCGAGCGACCCGAGAGGTCGTGCAGGATCTGGGCGACGAAATCCTTGCCCGAACCGCTCTCGCCGGTGATGAGCACCGAGGCCGCCGAAGGGGCCACACGTTCCATCACGTCGGCGAGCTTGCGCATCGCCATCGAGCGGCCGACCAGCGCTCCCGCCTCTCCGAGCGTCGCCAGCTTCTGGCGCAGGCGGGCGACCTCGCTGCGCATCTCGTTGCGCTCGGACAGGCGCTCGAGCAGCAGGCGCAGCCGGTCCAGGTCCACCGGCTTGGTGAGGAAGTCGTAGGCCCCGTCGCGGGTGGCGCGGACCGCGTCCTCGATGCTGCCGTGGCCGGTCAGCATGATGAACCCCATCCAGGGGTCGCGCGCCCGTACCTCGCGCAGCAGCTCGAGGCCCCCCGGGCCCGGGGGCATCAGCAGGTCGCACACCACGGCATCCGGGCGCCAGGCATCGAGCACGGTCAGGGCTTCTGCCACCCCTGCCGCGGCCCGCGCCTCGTGCCCCCACTCCTGAAGGTAGTCGCGCAACCCTTCCGCTGAAGCCTGGTGGTCGTCGACCACCATCACTCCAAGTGCCACCGGCTTTCCCCCCCCGACCGTGTCGTTCTTGCCGAGCTGGAAGATTTTACCTAGTACGTCGAGAGATAGCAGGCTTTGTTTTGGGGGGTCTGGGGAACGTTTGGGCATGGGGAAATCGGCTGTATTCCAAGGGAATGGCTCAAATCCAGCGGGGCGGCAAAGGCTCACCCCGCTCTGGCACCAATCTGGCATTGGCAATCCGCGGACCTACCGACCGGGTGGGAACGGGGAGGACCAGACATCATGAGGAACCGCCGCCAGTCGACTCCTGGTGAGGGCGGTACTCCGAGAGGCGAGGGATCGGCCGCACGCACGGCGTTCCCCCGGCTCCGGAACCGAGCGCAGACCGCCGTCGCGCCCACTGGAGGGCGTGCCGGCTGCATCACCGACATCGGTCAGGTCGGACGATCAGGGTACCTCTCGATATGAGCATCGCGCCCCTGCACGGCCGGCCTGCACCGTTGTTGTTCGTGACGCAGAAACCGAGCGAAGGCCAGCCACAGTTCCGGCTGTCGGACCTCAAGACGGCGCCGCTTTCGTCGCGGGCGCGTCGCCTGCGGCGACGGCGTCTCTGGACGCTCGCGCTCGTCGCATCGATGGCATTGCTCGTGCTCGCGGTTTCGGCATGGACGGTGCGTATATGGCGGGCCTAGAGCGAACGCGATCGGAGGCGGGAGGGCTGCGGAGTCCCGAGCTTCGCGCCCGGGCTTCACAGAGGGAAGGATGTGACGGCCCAGGGAGGGCCAAACTTTAAGACGCCGTTCTCCCGCTGAAGAGACTTGAGCGGGGTCGAGGTCGAACCGGAGCCTGGAGAGAAGTGGGGAGCGGCTCCACGTAGGTCACGATTCTCGCTCAAGGACAACGAACCGCCGAGTCACGACGAGCGACCTTCTCGTCCGGCTCGGCGGTTTCGTTTTGGGGTGGAGTGACAGTCAAGCCCGCCCCGGCTACAGTCCCGCCCCGTGGACGTCCTCAAGGTCAGTGAAGCCCGCAAGTCCTTCGGCCCCACCCTGGCCCTGGACGGCGCCTCGCTGGAACTGCGCCAGGGGGAGATGCTTGCCCTGCTCGGCCCCAACGGCGCTGGCAAGACCACGCTGGTGCGCGCGATCGCCGGGCGGGCGCGACTCGACGGCGGGGCCGTCGAGCTGTTCGGCCGCGCGCTCGACGTGTCGAGCGGCAAGGCCACCGGACGCGAGGGGCTCGGCGTGGTGCCGCAGGACATCGCCCTCTATCCCCTGCTCACGGCACGGGAGAACCTCCATGCGTGGGGTCGGCTCCACGGCGTTGCGGCGCACGATCTTGGCCCCCGGGTTGAGCGCGCGCTCACCTGGACCGCGCTCGCCGACCGCGCCAACGATCTGGTCAAGAAGTTCTCGGGCGGCATGAAGCGACGGCTCAACATCGCGTGCGGCATCCTCCACGAGCCGCGCGTGGTGCTGCTCGATGAGCCCACGGTCGGTGTGGACCCGCAGAGCCGCGAGCGCATCTACGACATGCTGGCCGAGCTGCGCGATGCCGGGGTGTCCGTGCTGCTCACCACCCACCAACTCGAGGAGGCCGAGGCGCGCTGCCAGCGCATCGTCATCATCGACCACGGCAAGGTGATCTCCTCCGGCACGCTGACCGAGCTGGTCGAACAGACGGTCGGCGCCGGGCGGCGCGTGACGCTCACGCTCGACCGCCCGCCCACGCGTGCGCTCCCGGGCCTCGAGCCGGACCCGGCCGGTGTGAGCCTGGTCGGGCTGGTGCGCGATGTGGCCGGCGAGCTGCCGGCCCTGCTGAGCGAGGTGCGCGAAGCGGGCTGCCGGGTGCTTGATGTCGAGGTGCGGTCCCCGAGCCTGCACTCGGTGTTCATCCACTTGACCGGACGGGACCTGCGCGAATGATCCCCACCCTGATCGGGATCGGCCTCATCAACCTGCGCCGGGACCGGGTGGTGCAGGCGATGACGTTCTTCCTGCCGATCGTCTTCTTCTCGATCTTCGCGGGCGTGTTCGGGAGCCAGGGCCGCGACACCATGGACCGCGTGCGCGTGGCGGTGGTAGACGAGGACCAGACCTCCGCGAGCCGGCGCTTCGTCGTCGCCCTCCAGAAGGAAGGCAGTCTGCGCGTGCGCACGGCCGCGCGGCCGGCGGGCGCAGACGCGAAGGCGGCCGAGGTGCCACTCGACCGCGACCGCGCCACCGACCTGGTGCGCGACGGCGATCTGCCGGTGGCGATCGTACTCCCGGCGGGGTTCGGCGCCGGCTTTGGGAGCTTCGACACCACCCGCAAGGCGATCGAGCTGCTATCGGATTCGTCCGACCCGATCGCCTCCCAGGTGATCTCGGGGCTGCTGCAGAAGACCGCGATGACGGCGGCGCCCGATCTCATGGCGCGGCAGGGCCTCAGCATGTTCGAGAAGTACGGCGGCCCGATGACACCGCGGCAGAAGCAGGCGCTGGATTCGTGGCAGCAGACGCTGCAGGGCGACAGCGCGGTCGCGGACTCGGCTGGCGGCGGCTCGCCCGGTGCCGGAGGATCCACGCTCGGCAGCGCGGTCGGGGTGAAGATCGTGGACGTGCTGGGCGAGAGGAAGACCAATCCGATCATCTCCTTCTACGCCGCCGGCATCGCGGTGATGTTCCTGCTCTTCAGCGCCTCGGGTGCGGGGGGCACACTGATCGAGGAGGTGGAGTCGGGGACCCTCGAGCGGCTCCTGACCTCCCGCGCCAGCATGGGCACGGTGCTCGCGGCCAAGTGGATCTTCATCACCCTGCTCGGGGGGGTCCAGATCGTCGTCATGTTCGTGTGGGGCATGCTGGTGTTCCAGCTCGACCTGCTCCCCCACCTGCCGGGATTCTTCGTGATGACGTTCTTCACCGCCGGAGCGGCCGCCGGCTTTGGCCTGGTGCTCGCCACCCTCTGCAAGAGCCGCCAGCAGCTCGGCGGTCTCTCGACTATCCTGATCCTCACCCAGTCGGCGCTGGGCGGCAGCATGTTCCCGCGCTTCCTCATGCCGGAAAACATCAAGAAGCTCGGCAACTTCACCTTCAACGCGCACGCGCTCGACGGCTACCAGGCCGTCTTCTGGCGCGACGCGCGGCTCATCGAGCTGTGGCCGCATGTCGCGGTGCTCGCCGCCCTTACGGCGGTGTTCCTGACCGTCGCGCGGCTGCTCGCCAGACGCTGGGAGACAGTGTAGCGCCCACGATGCGCTTCGACGGGTCGAGCGACGGACACCGCGCGCGTTTCTACCTCGGCCGTTTCGGTTACACGACCCCCGCCGCGCGAACGAGATGAGCCGGCCACGCCGCAGACGTCCCCGCCGGCCCAGCCGTTTCGGAAGATCGCTGACCGTCCCTCCGCCTGAGCCCTGATCTGCAGGGCTTTGGGGCGGTTTTGCCCCGGCTGGCCGAACGCGGCTATTTTCGCGCTTATGAGAACCGCTTGCATTCAGGTCTTTCTGCAAT
>CAYONG010000019.1:0-3720 GCA_964405235.1 uncultured bacterium
CAGGTTGACCTCGAGGATCCGTACGCTCTCCGGCGTCACGATCATCACGACATAGCGATGGTAGGTGTCCTTGAGCTCCACCAACTCGTAGATGTTCGGCGTCGAGTCGACGGAAAGCCGGTTCGGCACCGACACGTGGAACTGGAGACCCAGGAAGAACGGCTGGATTCCAGCGCGGGAGAAGATGGCCACTCCCCGCGTCGACGGAGTCAGTTCGCACGCCAGGTGCGCCGTGATGCGTTCGAAAGCCTGTTCGAAGAGCTCGCGCTCCTCTCGGCGCAGGGTCTTCCGCAGCGTCCGAGCGGCGTCCTCCAGCGTCTGCAGGTGGTCCTTTCCGGTGGGATCCCGGTTCACGTAGCAGCTCAGCATCGGCGCCTCGGTCTCCCCGAGCGTGACGAGGCTACGGATGTGGTCCTGGAGTTCCTCCAGGGTGGGCGTTGCGATACCCGTCGGACCTGACTCTCGCGTACCGTGCATGTCCTGCCTCCTGAGTTCGGCTCGCCCCACGCGAGCCACGAGGGAATAGTCGGGTTTGGCGGGCCTTCGTAAAATGAGGAAGTTTCGAAGTGACCCCTCGTAAAAGACGAGGTATAATGTGGCCATGGAATGGCTCAACTACCATCACCTTCTCTACTTCTGGACTGTGGCCCGCGAGGGCAGCATCGCGCAGGCGAGCAAGCAGCTCCGGCTGGCGGAACCGACCATCAGCGGCCAGATCAGGCGGCTGGAAGAGGCGCTGGGGGAGAAGCTGTTTCGCCGGGAAGGCCGGCGCCTGGTGCTTACCGACCTGGGTCGCGTCGCGCTGGGCTACGCCGACACGATCTTCCCGCTCGGACGCGAGTTCCTCGAGACCGTCAGGGGACGCTCGGCGGGCCGCTCGCTCCGTCTCGTCGTCGGAGTCACGGACGCATTGCCCAAGACGGTTGTTTCCCGACTGCTCGAGCCTGCCCTGCGTCTGGACACGCCGGTGCATCTCGTCTGCCGCGAGGGCCGTTCCCTGCAGGAGTTCCTCGCGGAGCTGGCAGTCCACAGCATCGACCTGGTGCTCGCCGATGCCCCGGCTGGACCGGATCTGCCCGTACGGCTGTTCAGCCATCTTCTGGGCGAGTGCGGCACCAGCTTCTTCGCACATGGACGCGCTGCGACCGGCCTCAAAGGGCGGTTCCCCGATTCGCTGGATGGAGCGCCCTTCCTGCTGCCGGGTCGCAACACGGAGCTGCGCCGAAAGCTGGAAGACTGGTTCCAGTCGAATAAGCTGCAGCCACGGATCGTCGGCGAGATTGACGATAGCGCGCTCATCAAGGTGCTCGGAGAGACCGGAGTGGGGGCGTTCGCCGGGCCTTCTGCGAGCGAAGCCGAAGTGCTCGACCATTACCGGGTCCGCGTGATCGGACGGGTCAGTACACTTCGACATCGGTTCTATGCGATCTCCGCTGAACGGCGCCTGAGTCACCCCGCCGTCGTCGCCATCGCCGACCAGGCCCGGGAGATGACGTTTCGGCCTGCGAAGGAAGCGCCGCGCGCCAAAGGCCGGTAGCCGTTCCGCTCAGGCACGGCGGGCCTGTACGCGCCGGCCCGATCGCGTACAATGGCGGCCATGTTCGCCATGAAGCTGGTCGGCACCGTGCGCAGCCCGGTCGCGAGCGCCGCGCTGGCGTTAAGCGCCCTCTGTCTTGCCGTCTCGTGTTCCGCCCAAGCGGCCCGCGTCGCCGAGGCACCACGCTTCACCGTGCGGATCGAGGGCGGCCCCGCGTGGCAGAGCCTCAACGACGTACAAATCCCGAACGATGCCTCGGGAACCCGCTTCTCACTGTACGACCTCGCGGGTTCCGGACCGTGGCCGGCGGGCCGCGCCTACATCACGTGGCGCACCGGCACGCGGCACGCCATGCGCCTGCTGGTGGCGCCATTCTCGATCACCGGGACGGGCGTCCCCGGCCAGAAGATCGACTTCGCGGGCGCCGCGTATGCTCCCGGTGTTCCCGTCGAGGCGACATACCAGTTCAACTCGTACCGGCTTTCCTACCGCTACCGACTGCACGAGGGCGAGCGCTGGACGTGGTGGACGGGATTCACCGCCAAGGTGCGCGATGCGAACATCGAACTCGTCCAGGGCACCACCACGAGCCGCAAGACCGACCTCGGCTTCGTGCCGCTGCTGCACGTGGCGGGCGACTGGCGCTTCGCGCCGAGCTGGCGACTGGGCCTCGATGCCGACGCGCTGGCCGGCGGACCGGGCCGCGCCGAGGACGTCGCGCTCACGCTGGGCCGCGATCTCGGCGACGCCTGGACGCTGACCGCCGGCTACCGCACAGTCGAGGGCGGCGCCGACGTGGACGAGGTCTACGCGTTCGCGTGGCTCCATTACGCCGTGGTGGGGATCGAGCGCCGGTTCTAAGGAGCGCCGGGATTCGCCCGGCTGCGGGCTGACCACCGGCACTTCTCCCTGGCGGGATGAATCCAAATCCCAGATGGTGCCTTCGCATCCTACAGTGGGCAGCGAAAGCCGCGCGATGCCGAGCGCTCCACCTCTGGCGCCTGCTCACCATTCGTGTTCGAGAGGGCCACTCATGTGCTTGTCTGTGTCATGACGGTTGGGGTGACAATGGCGTCGCTGCTGTCCCGTTGGCTGAGCACGTCGGTACTGGTGTTCCTCATGGGGAGTCCCACTATCGCACGCGCGTTACAAGTGCCATTGTTCGCCTTCCCGTCTTCCGCTGCGGCAGCAGAATGGCAGGCTGTCAACGACGGCGTGATGGGTGGTGTCTCCGACGGCCGCTTCCGGATCACCGACGCCCAGACTCTAAAGTTCCAGGGGACTCTGTCGCTGGAGAACAACGGGGGCTTCGCATCGGTGCGCTCGCGCCCCCGGATGCTCGGCCTGCAGGCAGGTGACACGCTCGTGGCCCGCGTGCGCGGCGACGGGCGCGAATACCAGCTGAATCTCTACACGCCCGCCCGCAGGATGGCCTTCTCGTACCGGGCGCCCATGCCGACGCGCAGGAGCGAGTGGACCGAGGTCCGCATCCCGCTGGACCGCTTCGAGGCGACGTCGTTCGGGCGGCGCATGGCGGGGGCCGGGCCGGTGAACCCCGTCAACGTCGCGTCCGTAGGTTTCCTCCTGGCCGATGGAGCGCCTGGCCCGTTCGTTCTGGAAGTGGCCTGGATCCGTGTGCTGCGGGGTTCGGCACGCTGAGGCAGCCGGGTTCGGAGCGGCATGATCCCCGGACTGCTCTAAGATCCGTTCAGCAATCCGCGCATCCAAACCCACGCTCACGTTTTGATCCCACCGCCACTACCGCGCGGGGGCACGGTCCATCGTCCCCGGCAAACCCGGCGAAGAACAAGTGGTGGGGATCGAGCGCCGGTTCTAAGGAGCGCTGGGATTCGCCCGGCCGGGTGCTGGTCGAGGATCGCAGATGCGGACCATCATGTCTACGACGCCGACCGCGCCGAGGTCGAACTGGTCTCCGATCGCAGCGATGGCCCCTATGCCGGCACCCACCGCTTCAGCGCACTCGAGTTCATTGCGCGCTGGGTGGACCACGCGCCTGACCGCTACGAGACCCGCGTGCGCTGCTACGGCGCCTATGCCACCCGGCGGCGCGTGTGGTGGCAGCGGCGCGGCATCTCGCTGGCGGGCGCGCCTGCCGTGGCAGAGGCGCCGCCTGCGCCCGCCGCCGACTGGCCTGCGCTGCGTGCTCGCAGGCGGCGCTGCGC
>CAYONG010000020.1:0-3039 GCA_964405235.1 uncultured bacterium
GAGCGCTACTTCGCGCTGCTGCGCGTCGAGGCGGTCAACTTCGAGAGCCCGGAGGCGGCCAAGGACAAGATCCTCTTCGACAACCTGACGCCGCTCTACGCGCAGGAGAAGCTCAACCTCGAGACCAAGGACCGCTGCATCGAGACGCGCATCATCGATCTGCTGTGCCCGATCGGCAAGGGCCAGCGAGCGCTCATCACCTCGCCGCCCAAGGCGGGCAAGACCATCCTGCTGCAGAAGCTCGCCAACGCCATCACCGAGAACCATCCCGAGGTGGTGCTCATCGTGCTGCTGATCGACGAGCGCCCCGAGGAAGTCACCGACATGCAGCGCACGGTAAAGGGCGAGGTGATCTCGTCCACCTTCGACGAGCCGCCCGAGCGCCACGTGCAGGTGGCCGACATGGTGTGCGAGAAGGCCAAGCGGCTGGTCGAGCACGGGCGCGATGTCGTCATCCTGCTCGACTCCATCACCCGACTCGGCCGCGCCCACAACACGGTGGTGCCGCACTCGGGCAAGATCCTCTCGGGCGGCGTGGACGCCAACGCGCTCCAGCGCCCCAAGCGGTTCTTCGGCGCCGCGCGCAACATCGAGAACGGCGGCTCGCTCACCATCATCGCGACCGCCCTGATCGAGACCGGCTCGCGCATGGACGAGGTCATCTTCGAGGAGTTCAAGGGCACCGGGAACTCCGAGTTGGTGCTGGACCGCAAGATCTCGGACAAGCGCATCTTCCCCGCCATCGACATCAACCGCTCGGGCACCCGCAAGGAGGAGCTGCTGATGGCGCCGGACGTGCTCCAGCGGGTGTGGATCCTGCGCAAGTTCCTGAACGAGCTGAGCCCGGTGGAGGCGATGGAGTTCCTGATCAACAAGATGAACGACACCAAGACCAACAAGAAGTTCCTCGAGAGCATGAATCAGTGAGCCGACGCTGAACTTCGGGGCCGAGCGTCCAGGGATGCGACCACGGACCCATCGCGAGACCTCCGGCGCCGCCAGACATCGGGCCATCCGCCGCCACATTCCCCGCCTCCTGGTCGTTGGCGCTGGGTTCATCGCCTTAGGCCTGTCCGCATGCGGTCCCCGGCCGTCGAAGGACCCCGACGCGCCGCGTTCCTCCACCCGTCAGGAGATCCGCCGCCTGCTGGACGGCGGGGTCGCCACGCTCCTCGTTGCGGACACGACCGGGGCCGAGTCGACCTGGACCTGGGTGAGTGAGTTCTACGCCCAGCGCGGGGACGCGCCGGCGTGGAGTGGTCGAGAACCGCACCGCCGCACGACCCAGCTGGTTGATGCACTCCAGCGGATCGGCGAGGCGGGTCTCGATCCGCACGCCTACGAGACGGAAGAGCTGACGCGCCTGCTCGCGCAGGCCGGGAGCCGCGGACCGATCGCCCGGCTGAACCACGAGCGCACGCTGGCGCAGCTCGATGTGCGGGCCACCTATGCCTGCCTGCGGGCGGCCCCGCACCTGCGCGACGGTCGCGTGCCGCGCGGTCTGCTGGATCCCGACTGGACCCCTTCGTCCCGGAGCATGGACTGGCTCGCGATCCTGAAGCGCAGGATGGAGCGCGATCCCGCCACTGCGCTGGCCGAGCTGGAGCCCGGCCACGACGGCTACCGCCGCCTGCGAGAGGCGCTCGCACGCTACCGCGCGATCGCGGCGGCGGGCGGATGGCCCGAGCTGCCGCCGGGTCCTCCGCTCGGCGTCGGGGCGAGCGACGCGCGGGTCGCGCTGCTGGTGAGGCGGCTGGCGATGACCGGCGACCTCCCGGCGACGGTGCGGGACACCGTATTCGATCGCCGGCTGGTCCACGCGGTGGGCGAGCTCCAGGCACGGCAGGGCATCCCGCGCAGCGGGATCGTCGGCGAGGCCACGCGGGTGCTCCTCAACGTGCCGGTCGAGACGCGCATCCGACAGATCGAGCTCAACCTCGAACGCTGGCGGTGGCTGCCGGACGAGTTGGGCGAGCGTCGGGTGGAGGTCAACATCCCGGCCTACCGGCTCGAGCTGATCGACAAGGGACTCGTCGCGCGCGCGATGCGCGTGGTCGTGGGCAAGCGAAAGAGCCCCACGCCGGTGTTCAGCGATGCCCTGGCCTACGTGGACGTCAATCCGACATGGACCCTGCCGCCGAGCGTCGTGCAGAAGGAACTGCTCTCGGAGATGAAGCGGAACCCCGACTATCTCGCCGTCAACATGATGCACGTGACCTCGATCGCCGACGCGAAACGCGACACGGTCGATCCCGCCACGGTGGACTGGAAGAAGGCGGTCTCCGACAGCTTCGCCTACCTGATCATCCAGGCGGCCGGCCCCGACAATCCGCTCGGCCGGGTCAAGATCATGTGCCCGAATGAATACGATGTGTACCTGCACGACTCGCCCCAGCGCAGCCGATTTGGCGTCGCCGTCCGTGATTACAGCCACGGTTGCGTGCGCGTGGAGGAGGCGATCGCGCTCGCCGATTCTCTGCTAAGGCCGGTGCTTGCCGACAGCACCACCGTCGACAGTCTGGTGGCGAGGGGCAACTGGCGCCGGATCCGGTTGCAGCGGCAGGTCCCCGTTCACTTCCTCTACTGGACCGCGTGGGCCGACTCGGCCGGGCGGATGTGCTTCCGGGACGATATCTACGGGCTGGATGCGCGTCTCGATCAGGCGCTACGCACCCGGAGCACCGCGGCTCTCGAGCTCAATCCCCGCGTGGGGATCTCGCAGTTCTGGCTGGCGGCCGAGGCGCGTGCACGCGAGGCCGTCGATCGGACCGCGCCCGCCGGGACCTCTCGCAAGCGGTAGACCGGGCCGCCCTGGAATCGCGCGACCTCCTAACAGGCTGCTGAAAAAGGGTACACGGCGAGCCCGGAGTCCAGTAGGTTGCGGGACATCCAGGAAGGAGACCGCGACCCATGATGGGCACCTCGAACACCCAGACCGCGATGTTCCACTATACGTGCGTCGACCAGCTGGTCCCCGCTGACGATCCGTTGCGCGCGATCGAGGCGGTGATCGACTGGGAGGCTATCCGTGAGCGGATG
>CAYONG010000021.1:0-3473 GCA_964405235.1 uncultured bacterium
CCCCAGCGCGCGCATCGTCTCCACCACCAGCGGCAGCCCGGCGCGCGCCGTGACCTCTTCGGATTCGCCCCACTCCATCATGAACGGCAGGATGCTCCGCCGGCCCGCGCGCCGCGGCCCCGGGCTCATGCCCGCCGGCGCCGGGCGCGGCGGCGCTCGCCCGCCTGCCGCCTCAGATCCGCCAGCTCGCAGGCCGTCAGCGCGTCGATCAGCGCCCACAGCCGCTGGTAGGCCGCCACCGCCGCCCGCACCGCGGCCTCGTCCTCCGGTCGCACGTGCACCGCCTGGGTCGCGCCCTGCAGGTGCACGGTGAGGAACGTGCCGCCGTGGCGGGCGCGCGGATCGCGCGCGCAGGCGCAGTTCGCACGCCCGCAGCGCCGCAGCCGCTCGACCACCGAGCCGCGCATCAGCGGCTGCTCGCTCAGCGCCCGCAGTTCTTCGCGCAGCCGGCGCCGTCGGCGTTCGATCTGCCCCCGATTCGAGACCATGTCTGTATCTTATACCGCTAACCAGATTACGTGTCCAGGGAATTCTCGCCGTTCGGGCGGTGGCCGGTACACTCCAAGGCCCCGTCTTCTCGTGGCTTAGCCCAGGGCCCCCCCGCTTAGAGCGGAGTTATGGGGTCCGCTGGCCCCTCGCCTCTCCTTGGAAATCGCCGCCACATCGCGGCGGTGGCAGCCGCACGAATCCCGCCACATGCGTGAGCGCGGCGACGGACTCGTCGGTGGACAGCAGGGACGTGGTGCGGGCTCCGGGAAGGTCGGGCGCCTGGCACCAGAGCGCTTCACTCCATTCGCGCGGCGTCGCCGGCGTCACGGATGACTCGCGCACGAACGTTCCGCGCCGCTCACTCCGCTCACTCCGCTCACTCCGTCGTGGCAAGGGAGCCTGCCGCGCTGATAGCCTGCGGCGCGGCCCGGCCCCGGAGCGTGCCGGCCGGCAACGCGGGCTCACGGAACGGAGGAATCATGCACAAGGGAAGGCTCGAGGCGTTCAGCGACGGCGTGATGGCGATCATCATCACGATCATGGTGCTCGAACTGCACCGACCGCAGGGCACGGACCTCGCGGCGATGGCCGCGACGGCGCCCAAGCTGCTCGGCTACGCGCTGAGCTTCGTGTTCGTGGCGATCTACTGGAACAACCACCACCACATGCTGCAGGCCGCACACCGCGTCAGCGGCTCGGTGCTGTGGGCGAACATGAACCTGCTCTTCTGGCTGTCGCTGACGCCGTGGGTCACCGACTGGATGGGCGATTACCCGTTCCAACCGATGCCCGTGGCGGCGTACGGCGTCGTTCTGCTCATGTCGGGACTGGCCTACTTCATCCTCTCGCGGCGGCTGATCGCGGTGCACGGCGACGAGTCGGCCTTTGCGCAGGCGCTGGGGGCCGACGTCAAGGGCATCGCTTCACTCGCAATGTACGTCGCCGCGGTGGGGATGGCGTTCCGGGAGTCGCGCGTCTCGTGCGCGCTCTACGTCGCCGTCGCCGTCATGTGGCTGGTGCCCGACCGCCGCTTCGAGCGCGCGATCGCACCACGGAATGTGGTTCAATGAGCATCTGCTCTCTCCGGTCGCGCATCGTCAGGTGGTGCTGACGATTCCCAGACGCGGCACGCCGTCGCTCGCTACCCGGCTTCCGGCACACCGTCGAAGAAGTCAACGGCCCCGGTCTCCAACGAGTACTCGGCACCCACGATGAGGAGTCCCTCTCGCCGGATCATCTGCTCGAGGATCTCCGATCCGTGTCGCAGATGGCCGGCCGAGGCGCGGATGTTGGCGCGAACCGCCTCCCGCACCAGGGCATCCGGGTCGTGCCTGATCTCGGTCGTCAGCAGCGCTTCCACGGATGGCCGAACGCGGTCAACGATCGACCGCAGATTCCGCGATCGGTTCTCCGTCGCCTGCTGGACCACTTCCAGGGTGGCCAGAACAGCCCCGCACTGCGAATGCCCCAGAACCACCACCAGCCGCGTGCCGAACCGCGCCGCGGCAAACTCGACGCTGCCGACTTGAGAAGGAGCGACGATGTTTCCCGCGACGCGGATGACAAAGAGGTCGCCCAGGCCCTGGTCGAAGACGATCTCCGCAGGTACCCGCGAGTCAGAACAGCCGAGAATGGTGGCGAACGGCTCCTGACCCGACACCAACTCGTCGCGGCGCGTCTGGCTCGCGAGGTCCCCGCTCCGAACGCCAGATATGAAGCGGCGGTTCCCCTCTCGCAGGCGCTCGAGTGCTTCTCGTGCAGAGATCATCGGCGGCTTCCCCCCTCGTCCAGCGCAAGCCCTCAGCCATCCAGGGCGTCTGGTTCGGGCGATGCGCTTCCTACCTCGTGGCCACCGCCGGGGCCCAGTTCACCGGTTCACCGTCGCCGCCCACGTCGCGAGCGGGGTCGGACGGATGCCGCTCTCGGCGGAGGTCTTCGCGATGTCGGCGTTGTAGCCTACGCGGTCGAACCACTCCAGCATGAGCGCGAAGTCCATACTGAACTTGCGGACCTCCTCGATCGGCAGCCGAACGAACTTCACCTCGCGGTGCATGGTCTTGCCGAGGATCGCCGCCGTCGCTGGCATGGTCGCCTGATCGCCCGCAAGGTCGACGGCCCGGCCGTTCAGCGCCGCGTGGTTCTCGAAGGCCCACATCCCGTGCTTGCCGATGTCCGCGACCGCGATCATCTGCAGCACGGTCTCGGGCTTGAGGGCCACGGCCAGTTGCCCCTGCTGGATCCCCGGCAGGAACGAGGGCAGCAACAGGTTCTCCATGAAGAACACCGGGCGCAGGACGGTGTACGAGGGGAATCCCAGGGCGCGCACCTTCTCCTCCACCCGCCACTTGTTGTCGAAGTGGGGAATCCCGGTCTTGCGGTGGGCCGAACCCACCGAGGTGTAGACGTAGTGCTGAACACCCTGCCGGCGCGCGATCTCGGCGATGCGCTTGCCCTGCTCCTCCTCGCGCTCGACGCCCGCCTCCCACGTGTTCTGCACCGCGAACACGCCCCATGCGCCCGCCAGCGCCCGCCCGAGCGAGGCCGCGTCGTCGAGATCTCCGGCCACCACCTCGGCCCCGAGCTTCGCCATCTCGCGGGCCGCCGGGGAATCCGGCTTGCGTGTCATCGCGCGCACCTTGTGACCCCTGGCGAGCAACTCGCGCGCGGTCGCCCCTCCCTGCTTGCCGGTGGCGCCGGTCACGACGATCAGGTTCTTTCCGGTCTCCATGTCTTGCTCCTTTCCTGTTGGGTACTGTTGGGAGTCTTGCTCTTCGTTGGCAGCCGCATCTCGTGCTCTGGATATCGCCAAAGCCCGCGAGCGAGCTGGTGTAGACGCCTCCGACCGGTTCTCGGAGTGCCGGGCATATCAGGCCCTCGTCCCCGCCGCACTCGCGGCTTCGATCGCCGGCTTCAGCACCTCCGCCGCGAACTGCTCGATCGTCGTGGGCGTCGTGGTCTCCGCGCTGCGCGGCTCCGCCTGGCGG
>CAYONG010000022.1:0-5682 GCA_964405235.1 uncultured bacterium
TCGAGCACCGAGAGCGTGCGCAGGCCGAGGAAGTCCATCTTGAGCAGCCCCGCCTTCTCGACCGACTTCATGTCCCACTGGGTGGTGACGGTCAGGTCCTTCTGCCGGTAGAGCGGCACGTAGTCGAGCAGCGGCCCGGGGGTGATGAGCACACCAGCGGCGTGGGTCGAGGCGTGACGCGCCAGTCCCTCGAGCACCCGCGCGGTCTTGAGCATCCGCGAGAGCTGTGGGCCCTTGCCGGGCAGCGCCTTCAAGTCGGGCGACAGCTCAAGCGCTCGCTCGAGTGTCATGTTGAGGCCGTCGGGCACCAGTTTCGCGATCCGATCCACGTCCGCGAACGCCATGCCCAGAGCCCTTCCGACGTCGCGCAGGACTCCCTTGGCCCCCATGGTGCCGAAGGTGATGATCTGGGTGACGTTGTGCTGGCCGTACTTCTCCTTGACGTAGTCGATGACCTCGCCGCGACGGAGGTCGTCGAAGTCGATGTCGATATCCGGCATCGAGACGCGCTCAGGGTTGAGGAAGCGCTCGAAGATGAGGCCGTGACGGAGCGGGTCGATGTCGGTGATGCGCAGCACGTAGGCGACCAGCGATCCCGCCACCGAGCCGCGGCCGGGACCGACGCCGATGCCGTTGCGCTGAGCGAATTCGATGAAGTCGCGCACGATCAGGAAATACGAGGCAAAACCCATGCGACAGATGACGTCCAGCTCGTACGCCATGCGCTGGCGTACCACTTCCGACGGCGAGGGGTAGCGCTTTTCGAGAGCGGCGGCCGTCAGCGCGCGCAGATGATCCTCGGCGCTTCCCGCCCCCTCCGGAAGCGGGAACGCCGGCAGCAACGGCTTGCCGAAATCCATCTGGAGATTACAGCGCTCGGCCACCGCCAGCGTGTTACGGATCGCCTCGGGCTGGCCGGCGAAACGCTCGCGCATCTCGTCGGCGGAGCGGAAATAGAGTTGGTCGGTCGCGTAGCGCATCCGCTTCTCGTCGTCGACCGACTTGCCGGTCTGGATGCACAGCAGCACATCGTGCGCGTCGGCATCCTCGTGCCGCAGGTAGTGGCAGTCGTTGGTCGCCACGAGCGGAATGCCGGTGCGGGCCGCCAGAGCGGTCACCCGCGTGCGGATCTTCTCCTCGATCTCGAGCCCATGGTCCTGGATCTCGAGGAAAAAGTTCTCGGCTCCGAAGATCTCGCGGTAGCGCACCGCCGTCCGGTACGCGTCCTCGTCGTCGTCCTCGAGGATGGCGCTGCCGATCTCGCCCTTGGGGCAGGCCGAGAGCGCGAGCAGCCCCTCCCCGTGCAGGGCCAGCAGCTCGTGATCCACGCGCGGCTTGTAGTAGAACCCTTCGAGGAAGGCGAGCGAGGAGAGCTTCATCAGGTTGCGAAAACCGCGCTCGTCCCGCGCCAGCAGCACCAGGTGGTGGGCGGTGTCCCGGGTCCGGTCCTGGCGCTTGCCACGGGTGACGTAGGCCTCCATGCCCACGATCGGTTTGACCCCGGCCTTGCGCGCTGCCTGGTAGAACTCGACCGCCCCGAACAGGGAGCCGTGGTCGGTGAGCGCGAGCGCCGGCATGGACAGCGCGGCCGCGCGTTCCACCATGCCGGTGATCGGGCTCGCCCCGTCCAGCAGGGAGTAGTCGCTGTGGTTGTGAAGGTGGACGAAGTCCGAATGGTGCATGGCGCATCCTGCGCTGCGGGGGTGGACGCACGGAGCGGGGAACCGCGCGCGGCTCAATCTAGCACAACGCGGGGGTCATCCGTTCCGCGCAAAGACACACGCGACGTCATGGCGTCGTGGGCGCCGATGAGCGCGTTCGGCTACTTCATCTCGAAGCGCCCGCTTGCTCGCCGCTCGTTGCCGGCGCGGTCGCGCACGACGGCCTCATAACGGTGCGCCCCGGAGCCCGGCGGTCGGAGCGGTCGCCATCTCAGGACTCCTGCCTCGTCATCCCACTCCGCTGGCATCCGTCGCCCATCCATTTCGAACCACGAGCCGCGCCGGTCCACGCCGCTTCCCGCCTCGGCCACGCGCGCCTCGAGCGCCCACCGGCTGTACGGCCCCTTGGTCGCGGACCGCGGGGCCGCCCGGAGTGTGACGCGCGGGGCGAGGGTGTCCGCGAAAAGCGCGAACCGGCCGAGATGTCTTGTCTCCCCCACCCGGCGCTGCAGCGCGGAATCCGTGGGCGAGGCGAGCCAACTCCACCCGCTGCCGTCATCCGCGAACAGCCCGACATTCGCGCCGTTCGCCGCCGGTTCGCCCCATTCGATGCGCACCGACTTTCGCAGCCGCAGGTTGGCGGGGAGCAGCTCGAGGCTCTCTGAGCGCGCATCCAGCTCGCTCGGCGCATCGGTCGGTCTTGTCGTCCAGCGGGAGAAGACCGGGGCGGACTCGAACAGGGCCCCGCGCGGCAAGACCCAGTCGAACGCGTTCCCGCGCGTCCACTGGCGTCGCGCGGTCGGGTCGCTCCGGAGCGCGGCCCTAAACGTCCTGCCCCAAGTCCTGCCGGCCGCATCGCGGCCCGAGATCCAGGGAGGGACGCTGGAGGTGCCCCCGCGTCCTGGCTGTGTCAGCGCCACGACCGCGGTCCAGTCGCCATTGCGCAGTGAGGCGGGACGGCCCCCGATGGTGACGCCGCGGCTGCCGGCGGGGGCGCCGCGATAGGTGACGCGCAGGTGGTTTGCCGGCAGCGCCGCAAGCTCGAACTCGCGGGTCGAGTCGGCTTCGGCCCGTCCGCCCGCCATCGTCGTATCGGGTCCACGCTCTGCGGCCGGCGGCGGCTGCAGCACGATCGAGCGCTCGGTCACGCGGCCTGCCAGGTCGCGCGCGGTAATCCGCAGGGTGCGCGACGGATCGCCGGGGCGGACGACCAGCGTACCTGCCTCGTCACCGTCTATAACGTTCGCGCGCAGCACCCGCGGACGGAATCCCTCCGGCGCCCACATCACCATGCCCCGCTCGCCCACCACCCGGCCGGAATCGTAGAGGTGATCGCTCTCGGCCATGTCGGTCGCCCACGAGACGCTGTCGAAGCGGCACTCGACCTCGATCCCGGCGAAGTCGAGCGAGACCGACCAGGGGACCATGCGATCCACGCCGCGCCACACCCCGTCGCGCGCCGCCACCACCGCGCGCACGCGGCCCACCACGCTCACCGTCGGCGCTCGCTCGCCGAGGCGAACGGTGACCGGCGCAGCACTCCGTTCGACGTAGGTGGTGTCGTCGAGCGGCTCCAGCGTCACGCTCGCGAGCGTCGGGGCGAAACTATCGGGGATCGCGAGACCGGATCGCAGCGGGTGGTACGCCATGTCACCACGGCGGACCTCGAAATGGAGATGGGGTCCGCCCGAGCCGCTCTCGCCGGTCCATCCGATGCGCTGGCCCGCCGCGACGCGGAACCGGCCGGACGCCGGCCAGAGATCCTGCTCGTACTGGCCGGTCGATTCCTGCGCCGCCTCGACGAAGCCGGCGAGCGGCTCCGCGTAGGCATCGAGGTGGGCGAACACGAGCAGCCGCCCGTCCTCCGCGTGCAAGTAGATGGACCGTCCGTAGCCGGCGCCCGAGGCGCGCACGCGCTCGATCCAGCCGCCGGTCGGGGCGAACACCGGCCGACCCACGCTCCCACCGGTCCCAAGGTCGAGCCCGGCGTGGAAGTGGTTCGAGCGGTACTCGCAGAACCCGCCGTTGAGGACCAGCGGCAGCGCCAAGGGCGCACGCGCGAATGGCGGCGCGAACGAGGACACGGGCACGGGCTGCGCCACGGCGTCGGTGCTCCTCGAAGCGGGCTCCGCTGCAACGGAACCGCCGGGCACGCCCGCGGCGCCCGCCACGATGAGAATCGCGTACCCCAGCAATGCGCCCACTCGCACGACTGCGGCACCCGACCCACGAGGGGCCGGGCATTGCAACCGGCGCGACCAATTTGCAAACCAGTCGCCCGGCGGGACGATTCCCGGCCTGCCGGTTGGACGCAAAGTCGCCAGACGGCGCTCCTTGGCGGGCCAGCCCGGACTGGCACCACGATTGCGATACCGCCTCGCGCTATTGAACATCACCGGGCTTCCCAGTGGGAGCCCACGATGCCGGGACTTCAAGCGCAAGGAGAGTGTCGTGAAGTTCTTCCGTTCGATCAGGCTGCCTCTGGCTGGACTCGCCGCTATCGCGGTGCTCTCCGGCTGTGGCGACAACGGCAACCCCGTCGCGCCGTCACCGCAACTCGATACGACTCCGCCTCCGGCGCCTCAGAATCTCACGCTGTCCACCGACGCGACCGGCCATCCGGTGCTGGTCTGGACCGAGAGTGCGGCGCCCGACGTGTTCGGCTACCAGGTGTATGTGTACTCAGCGGCGCCCGGCGGCGGCGGCTATGTTCCCGCCGACGACGTGATCTCCGTCAACAACAGCTTCCAGCTCCCGAGCCTCACCACCAGCCTCGATGCATCCTATCGCGTCCGCGCGGTGGATGTGGCCGGCAACTGGAGTGCGTTCTCGGCGGCGGCGGCCATCTTCATCCCGGCGCCGAATGGCAGCGGCGGCAGGGACCCTTACGAAATCGAGTAGCGCGCAGGACGCGAGAGCGCGACCCTCGCGGGTGTTTCAGGGAAGGAGCACCAAGCGTGTCTGGGTGTGGAAGGACCCACTGAGCAGACGCGCGTAGTAGAGGCCGGCCGGGACGGAGCGACCCTCCGCATCCCGGCCGTCCCATGTCACCCTGCCCCCCGGTGCAGTCCCCACCTCGAGCACGCGCAGCCGGCGCCCGCCGACATCGAAGAGCTGGATGCTCTGGGGGGTGCCCACCCCGTCGTCCGACGCCTGCCAGAAGAACTCGGCCGTCGCGCGCGCGGGCCGCTCGCCAACCGCGAGTGCGATGCCCAGGCGACCCCGCAGCGGACCCCCCACTTCGGTCTGGACCCCGACCACGTTGGAGAGCAGCGAGGCGTTGCCCTGCTCGTCCACCGCCTTCAGGGCAAACCAGTAATGGGTCGCCGCATCGAGCCCGGGGAACACCAGATACTCGCCGCCGCCTGCGTCCACGGTTGCCGCTTTCACCCAGTTGAGCGGTGCGGTTACGAAGCCCGCCTCGTCGAGCGGGGCGAGCGCGCCCCGCACCGCGTAAAGCTCGGGGCGTCCGATCGAACCGTCGTCGCCGGTGGCGCTCCACGCGAGCGAGACCGAGGAATCCGTCCGCACCACCACCCTCAGATCGGTGACCCGATCTGGGGTGCTGCTCACGGTGGGCGGGGCATAGAGCCGGCTGCCAGTGCGGGCAAAGTTCCCGCGCGCGGTCGGCCAGGGAAACTGGCCCGCCGCGCTCGAGCCCGCGCCCGCGTCATAGATGTAGAAGAGCGAGTCGCTCCCCGTGCCGGCCACCACCTCGACTGCCGCGTCCCCGTCGGCCTGTCCCAGACTCGGCGCCACCCCCGCCCCACCGGGCCTGGGGAACGTGGCGAGCGAGTCGGCGTCGTGCTCGAGCGCGAGCAACACCCCGCCGCGCTGCAACAGCAGCTCGGGCCCCGGTGAGCCGGTCGACAGCTCGCCCAGCACCGGAGGCCCCTGGGCGGGCGCCGACAGCGGGCGCGGCCAGTTGAGCGTCGCGAGGCTGACCCCCGAGGAATCGCGCACCTCGATGCGGGAAGGCGAGGCCATGGCGACGATGATCTCGTCGTTCCCGTCGCCGTCC
>CAYONG010000023.1:0-5683 GCA_964405235.1 uncultured bacterium
GAGGTCGTAGTTCTCGGTCACCTCGACCATTTTGCTGGTGAGCGCCAGGTTGTAGGGCGCCTGCGCGAACACCGGGTACGAGGCCGGCGTCGCGTCGTGGAAGAAGAGGTTCGACGAGAACTCCCGCAGCCGAAACGGGAGCCGGTGAGCGATGAAGTGGACCTCGTAGCCGCGCCGGGCGAGTGCAAGCCCCAGCTCGGTGGCGACGACGCCGCTGCCGCCAAAGTGCGAGTAGCAGGTGATGCCGATCTTTCGCGGCCGCCTGCGGCGGCGGCGCCGGGTGGGCGAAGGCGACGACGCCGGGACGCCGGCGGCAGCGGCGCCGGGAGCGCGGGGGGCGCGCCGCGAGCGTGCCGTGCTCATCGCCCCGCTCCCGGGTGAGCGCCAGTGAGGAGCGCGCGCGCGTCACTCACCGCCACCGGCCCGCGCGAGCGATAACCCTCGCCGTAGCGCGCGCCGATCGCCGCGCCGAAAACCCGGGCGCGCGCCTCGACCTCGGCCGGGAAGTCGGGCGCGGTGAGATAGGTGGCGGGACCTGCCCCATCGCCCATCTGGCTCCGGTGCGCCGCCAGCGCCGCCACCCGGCGCTCCCACACCGGGGTAATATCCACGACGAGGTGGGCCGGCGGCGATGTCCGGTAAAGCGCGAACAGCACGCGCTCCGGTCGGTGCCGCTCGCCGGGGGCGGGGAAACGCGCCAGCCCGGCCAGGTAGCACGCGCGCGCCACCAGGTGCGAGGCCTCGATGTGGTCGGGATGGGCGTCGTGCCGGTCCGGCGCCACCACCAGGCGCGGGCGCTGCTCACGCAGGCACGCGACGATCGCCCGCATTTGCGCCGGGTCGTGCCGGTCGAGCCCGAGGTCGGGCAGCGCCAGAGTGTGCCGCCCGGCGATCCCGAGCGCGACGGCGGCGGCCGCCGCCTCCCCCGCCCTCTCCTCGGCGGTGCCGCGGCTCGCCGACTCCCCACGCGTCAGGTCGACGATGCCGACCGCATGACCGTGCGAGGCGAGCAGCGCCGCCAGACCTCCGCTGGTCAGCTCGACATCGTCCGGATGGGCGCCGAAGAACAGCGCGTCCACGCTCATCCCAGCTCCACGAGATAATGACGCCACTCGCCCCGCTCTAGCGCGCCGGCATGTTCCTCGGCCAGGTCGCACAGCTCCGAGGTTACTTGCGGCCCGCGCCACGCCACCGGCTCGAGCGACGCCAGTCGCCTTTCCTGAAGCCGGTCACCGGGCGACAGGTAGTAGCGCAGCCGGAGCCACTCGGGATGCTCGCGCTCCAGCCGGTGCCTCACCTTGCCGGTCAGACCCTCCAGCAAACGCGCGAACTGGTAGTCCAGCTTCCCGCGGGCCGATTCCACCATCTGGGGCAGGCTCGCGTCCACCCGGGTGCTGGCGGAAGCGAAGCGCTCCATGCGGGACGACAGATCCGCCCGCGCGCCCTCCAGTTGCTCGCGCAGGTCCGCCGGGACCTGGCGCTCGGCATGGTGCTTGAGCACGGCATCGGTCGCCGCCACCACCTCCCAGGGGTCCGCGCCCGAGGCCTCCATGAGCGCGATCGCTGCCGGCGGAAGCCAGGTCGCCGCGAAGCGCGGCACGGGGCAGGCGGCGCGGACGTCGAGCGCCTCGAACACCTCACGCAGTTGCGCCAAGTAGGCCAGCTCGCCCGGCCCGCACGCCATCGCCACGGTCGGCAGGACCCCGTCCTGCACCACAGGCCGCAGCGCCACGCTGGGCGACAGGGGCAGCCCGGCAGGACGCGCGCGGGCCTCGGCAAGCGTGAGCTTGTGACGCATCCCGTCCTCGATCCCGAACACGAACGAGCCGAGCGCGGCATCGGCCAGCGGCGCGCGTCCGATGCGCGAGGTGAGCAGGGCGCCGGCCTGCCGCGCCAGCGTCGAGAGCATCTCGGCCTGGCCCAGGTAGCGGTCGATGACGGCGCGGGCCGCTGCTCGGAACGAGGGCAACCGCGGGTCCACCACCACCAGGCCGCGGTCGCCGAACAGCGCCAGCATGAGCGCGCTGTGGGCCTCGCCCAGATCGCGCGCGCCTCCCAGTGCGCCCCCAAGTGCGCCCCCAAGGGCGTGACGGCAGAGACGCGCGACCGCCGCGTGCCCTGGCAGCCCCTGCCAGTGCGCGAGCGCCTGTTCCGTCAGCACCGTCACCGCTTGCACCGGGAGTCCACCGACCAGCGCCCCATCGCTATGGATCCCCTCCGGCAGAGAGAGATCGTGGAGCGCGAGCGCCGCGTCCCCCACGGTGACCGAGCGGATCTCGGCGAAATCCGAATCCTCGCTGTGGGTCCAGAACACCGGCACGCAGGGGAGGCCGGTGCGCGCCGCGACTCGTGCCGCGTTCCCGACCGCCGAGGCGGTCTTGTGCAGCGAGTAGAGCGGCCCGCCCAGTGGACTGGGCTGCTGGCCCGCGACCGCGCACACCGCCTCGCCGCGCGCGAGGCGCTCGAGCGAGGCGAGCGAGGCGGGCGGCGCGCCGAGGCGGACATGGTAGTCGCGCAGCTCGTCGGCGAGCGCGGCCGGCAGCGGGCGGAGCTTGGCGCGGGCGAGGGCCGTCAGCGAATCGGTATCACCCCACAGCGTGGCGAAGCGCTCGCGCGCGAACGGTGAGCCGGTGGCGCAGTGGTGGATGAGGGGGTCGATGAGCCGCTCATACGCGGTTCCGGGCGCGGTCCCGGGACGGACGTCGACACGCGCCCGGACCGGCAACGCGCCCATCACCACCGGGAGACCCCGGCCCTCGTGCGATCACGGGGAACGGCGGGACTGGGGGGACTGGGGGCGCGGCGCGCACGGGCAGCGCGATTCGTGGGGAGCACCATGGGAGCGCGCATCTTAGGGAGGACCCGACGGTCAGGTCAACGCGGCGGCGACGACCACCGTCGCTGCGGTCGCAATGTCCTTGACGGTCGCATGGGGCGTTGGACACTATCCGGCCGCCTTCGCCCCGAAAACCCCTTCCCCCACCCCAAGGAACCCGATGCACGATCTCGCCGATCGCGCCCTCAACGCCGCCCAGCTCGCCGGGGCCACGTACGCCGACGTCCGCGTGGTCGAATCGCGCTCGCAACTGGTCGAGGTCAAGAACCGCCGGCCGAGCGCCCTTCAAGAATCCGCCGGGCTCGGCCTCGGCGTGCGAGTGCTGGTGGGTGGCGGGTGGGGGTTCGCCGCCAGCGCCTCCGCCGACCCCGAGGAGGCCGAGCGCTGCGCCGCGCTCGCCTGCCGGATCGCGCGCGCCTCGGCCCGCTTTCGCGTGAAGCCGGTCGTCCTGTCGCCGCTCGCGCCGGGGCAAGCCACCTACGAGACGCCGCTCAGGCGGGACCCTTTCACCGTGTCGCTGGCCGACAAGATCGATCTGCTCCTGCGCGCCACCAGCGCCATGCAGGGCGAGCCCGCGATCGCGGTGGCACAGGGCGCGCTCCGATTCTGGGAGGAGAAGAAGCTGTTCGCCTCGAGCGAAGGGGCTCGCCTCGAGCAGCGCATCGTCCACTCCGGCGCCGGCATCTGCGCGACCGCGCGCGGAGAGCGGGATCTGCAGTGGCGCTCCTACCCCAACGCCTTCGGCGGGCAGTACGAGGCGGCGGGCTGGGAGATGGTCGAGCGGCTCGATCTTGAGGGCCACGCGGCCGAGACCGCGGCGACCGCAGCGGCCCTGCTCTCCGCCCCCCAGTGCCCGGCGGGCGTCACCACCGTCATCCTCGACGGCGCCCAGCTGAGCCTCCAGATCCACGAGTCGTGCGGCCATCCGGCCGAGCTGGACCGGGTGCTCGGACACGAGGCCAACTACGCCGGCACCTCGTTCCTCACCACCGACCAGCTCGGCGCGCTGCGCTACGGATCCGAAGTCGTGAACCTGGTCGCCGACGCCACCGCCCCGCGCGGCCTCGGCACCTTTGGGTTCGACGACGAGGGCGTGCCCGCCCAGAAGGTGGACCTGGTGCGCGAGGGCCGGTTCGTGGGCTACCTCACATCGCGCGAGACCGCCCCGCTGCTGGGACAGGCCTCCAACGGCACCATGCGGGCGGAGTCGTGGGGCCATATTCCGCTCATCCGGATGACCAACATCAATCTCGAGCCGGGGTCGTGGAAGGTCGAGGACCTGATCGCCGACACCGCGGATGGCATCCTCATGGCCACCAACCGTTCGTGGTCGATCGACGACCGCCGCTACAACTTCCAGTTCGGCACCGAAGCCGGCTGGGAGATCCGCAACGGCAAGCGCGGGCAGCTGCTCAAGAACTGCACATACACGGGCATCACGCCCAAGTTCTGGAATCGCTGCGACGCCGTGTGCGACGCGTCCGACTGGGAGATCTGGGGGACGCCCAATTGCGGCAAGGGCCAGCCGAGCCAGAGCATGCGCACCGCCCAGGGCGCCTCGTCGGCACGCTTCCGCGAGGTCGAGGTGGGCGTGGGGTACGGGTCGTGAGCGCGAGGGTAGCGGATCCAGCCTCCGCCGGCCGGCCACCGTTCTCGCGCGACGAAGCTCGTGGGCTGCTGAACGAGGCGCTCGCCATGTCGGCGGCCGAGCGGACCGTGGCGGTGCTCGAGGCCCGCGACGAGAGCCTGACGCGTTTTGCGAACAATGAGATCCACCAGAACGTCACCTCCCGCCAACACACCCTGACGGTGCAGGCCGTGGTCGGGCGCCGCAGCGCCACCGCCTCCACCGATCGGCTCGACTCGAGCGCGTTGCGTCAGGTGGCCGACCGCGCGCTGGCCCTGGCGCGCCTCTCGCCCGAGGACGAGGGGCTGCCGGCGCCGGCGCCCCCGGCCGAGCCTATGGCGCTCGAGGGGTTCGTCCCCGCCACGGCCGCCTGCACGCCCGAAGAGCGCGCCACGGCGGTCGGTCCGATCACGGTGGCCGCCGCCGCCCGCGGACTCAACGCGGCCGGAGCGCTCACGACCGGATCAAACGCGTTGGCGGTGGCCAACACGCTCGGACAGTTCGCCTACCACCCGGACACCTATTCGCGCTTCACCTGCACGGTGCGCTCGGCGGACTCGAGCGGGTGGGTGGACCGCCACCGGCGCGACTGGCGTGCGCTCGAGGCGGGAACCCTCGGCGAGGTCGCGCTTGAAAAGGCCGAGCGCTCAAGCGATCCCGGCGAGGTCCCGCCCGGGCGCTACACGGTGGTGCTCGAGCCGGCCGCGGTCTGCGACCTCGTTGCATTCCTCGCCTGGCTCGGGCTCGGCGCCCAGAGCGAGCAGGAAGGCCGCTCGTTCCTGTCCGGCCGCATGGGGGAGCGCATCACCGGAGCCGGGGTGACGCTGGTGGACGACGCGTTCGATCCCCGCTCGTTCGGGAGACCGTTCGACCACGAGGGGACGCCGCGCCGCCGCATGACCCTGATCGATTGCGGCATCGCCCGCGCGGTCGTGCACGACCGGCGCACGGCGCTCGCCGCGGGCTTAGAGAGCACCGGACACGCCAGCCCGCCGCCCGCCATCGAAGGCCCCATCCCCTACGACCTGGTGCTCGCCCCCGGGGAGCGCTCCCTCGACGAGTTGATCGCCTCGACCGAGCGCGGCATCCTGGTCACGCGTTTCTGGTATAACCGCGTCGTGGACGCCCGCCGCACGCTCATCACCGGCATGACCCGCGACGGGACCTTTCTCATCGAGCAGGGTCGGCTCACCCGGGGGCTGAGGAACCTGAGATTCAAC
>CAYONG010000024.1:0-41928 GCA_964405235.1 uncultured bacterium
TCTGATCGGGCTCGGCAGCCTGACCCCCGAGCTCGCGCAGCTCATCACCGGCGCGGTCGCCGCGCGGCTCAACATGCTGGTCACCGGCGGCACCGGCTCGGGCAAGACGACGCTGCTCAACATCCTCTCGCGCTACATCCCGTCAGAGGAGCGCATCATCACCATCGAGGACTCGGCCGAGCTCATGCTCCAGCAGCCGCACGTCGTCCGGTTGGAGACGCGGCCGCCGAACATCGAGGGCAAGGGGCAGATCAACCAGCGTGACCTGGTCCGCAACGCGCTGCGCATGCGCCCCGACCGGATCGTGGTCGGCGAGGTGCGTGGCGACGAGGTGCTGGACATGCTCCAGGCGATGAATACCGGCCACGACGGCTCGATGACCACCATCCACTCCAACGGCCCGCGCGACGCGCTCCACCGGATGGAGAACCTGGTGCTCATGTCGGGGCATGCCCTGCCCGACAAGGCGATCCGCGAGCAGATCGCGTCGTCACTCGAACTGATCGTCCACGTGTCGCGGCTCGCCGACGGCACCCGACGCATCCTCTCGGTCCAGGAGCTGCTCGGGATGGAAGGCCCCGTCGTGACGATGCAGGAGATCTTCCGCTACGTGCAGACCGGTCTCGATTCCGATGGCCACATCAACGGGTACTTCGAAGCCACGGGGCTCGTCCCCAAATGTGGCGAACGCATCCGCCTTGCCGGCGTAGATCTGCCGTCCGAGATCTTCGAGCGCGGCCGCCGCTCCTAGGAGGAATCCTTGATTCTCGCATTCAGCATCCTGATCTTCCTGGCTGTGGTCGTGGCCACTTTGGGTCTGGTCATGCACCGCAGTGGCGAGGGCGCTCGCGAGCTCCAGGGTCGGCTGCGCAATCTCGCCAAGAAGACCCGGGAGATCCCGGGTCTCAAGGTCGAGCGCGACAAGCGGTACAGCGTCATCCCCTGGCTGGACGGGCTGCTCCGCCGGATCAATATCGCCCAGGGGCTGGAGATGCTGCTCTACAAGGCCGGCATGTCGATGCGGGTGGGCGTGCTGCTGCTGCTCATCGCGGCCTTCGGCATGGGGGGGTACTTCTTCGGCATCATCGCGTTCCATCGCGCACCCCCGGCGATGCTATTCATGCTGCTGTGCGGACCGTTGCCCTACTTGTACGTTCGCTATCGCAAGCACCAGCGCATGACTGCGTTCGCGCGGGAGTTCCCCGATTCGCTCGACCTGCTGGTGAGCGCGCTGCGCGCCGGTCTCTCGTTCTCGGCCGCGATGCAGATCGTCGCCGAGGAATCGCCCGATCCCGTGCGCGGCGAGTTCGCCATCACGGTGGAGGAGCAGTCCCTGGGCCTGGACTTCCGGGAGTCGCTGGTCAACCTCACCCGCCGGGTGGATTCGCTCGACCTGCGTTTCTTCGTGACCGCCATCGTCCTGCAGCGGGAGACCGGCGGCAATCTCGCCGAGATCCTCGAGAACACGTCCAAGCTGATCCGCGATCGCTTCCGTATCCTGGGAGACATCCAGACGTTCACCGCCCAGGGCCGCCTGACCGGGCTCATCCTGTTCTGCCTGCCGGCATGCATCGGTCTGTTCATGTTCATCATGACGCCCGAATACTTCAAGCCCATGATGACGAGTGAGGCCGGTCGGGCTGCGCTGTGGTTCGCCGGGACCATGCAGCTCATGGGCGCGATCATCATCCGCAAGATCGTCAACATCAAGGTGTGACCATGCTCCTAATCCTGATGAGTGTCCTGATCTTCGCGGCGGTGTCGATGGCCGCCTTCGCCTTCTACACCACGACCGTCACCGAGCGGAACCCGGTGGCGCTGCGGCTGCGCGAGTTGCGAACGCTTCATTCGAACACGGCCTCGGTCGCATACGGACGCCGCCCGGGTGCGTTCCACAAGCTGATCGCCCAACTCGGCGGCTTCCTGCCCGCCGCGGACGGTGCTGATGCCCTGCGTACCGGCCTGGTACGGGCCGGCTTCAAGCGCGCGGACGCGCCGCTCATCTTCATGGGCTCCAAGGTCATGACCGCGGTCGCCCTGCCGCTCGTGTGGATGGTGTTCGGCGCCGCCACCGCCCGGTCGGTGGGCAACGTGATGCTGTTCTCGGTGCTGATGGCCTTCGTCGGCTTCTACCTGCCGACTTTCTACATCGCCATGCGGCAGCGCCGGCGGCACTCCGAGATCCTTTCGGCCCTGCCCGACGGGCTCGACCTGATGGTCGTGTGCGTCGAGGCCGGTCTCGGCCTGGGCGCCGCCCTGCAGCGGGTCGGTGTCGAGATCCGGCTCGGGAGCCCCGAGCTCGCGGAGGAGTTGGCGCTGGTGAACCAGGAGATGCAGACCGGCATCGCCCGGACCGACGCGCTCCGCAACCTCGCCGAGCGCACCGGGGTCGACGATGTCTACTCGCTGGTCGCCATGCTCATCCAGACCGACCGGTTGGGGACCAGCATCGCTCAGTCCTTGCGCGCGCACGCCGAGTCCATGCGCACCCGCCGCCGCCAGCGGGCGGAGCAGATGGCACGCAAGGCCAGCATCAAGCTCGCTTTCCCGCTCGTCTTCATGATCTTCCCCGCCCTGCTCGTCATCATCCTCGGGCCGGCGGGCATCCAACTGCTCAAGGCGCTCTCGGCCGACCGCTGATCGGCGCGGCAGGCCGGCGTCGAACACGCAGCCTCTGTCCGGTCGCGACGGGGGCGGAGGGGAGGTGAGACTCGATGATGATGCAGATCGTGCTGTGGGGTGGCGTCGCTCTCTTCGGATTCCTCTGGTGGCAGCGCCACAACGCCAACAAGAAGTCTCGGAATCGCAGCTGATCCTCACCCGGCGCCGGGGTGCTCCACGCACCGCATCCCGCCCCACCGACCGGCTGGACCGCCCTCTGGCTGAATCGCTCGGCGCCCGCAGAGACATCTGATCCCATACCCTCCGGACCGGGCCGTCGCCCGGATCCCTCCACCCGACGGGCTCCCGCGCGCCGGGTCGTCGTGCTGGTGGACGCGTGCCATTTCCCGCCCCCGTCCTCATCTTCCCTCGCACCGCCCGCCGCGCCCCGCTACAATCGCGCACCATGCCCGCCCGCCCCCGCAGCCTCCGTGCCTTGCCCGCGGTCGAGACGCTGCTGCGCCATCCGGCGCTGGCCCAGGCCCTGGAAGAGCTGCCGCGAACGCTAGTCCTCGAGGCGGTCCGGGCCGAGCTCGCCGAGCGACGCGCCCAGTTACGCCTTGGCGTGCAACTACCTGCGCCTGAGGCACTTGTGGCGGCGGCTGCCGGTCGGGCCGCGTCCGCCTACCGGCCGCTACTGTGCCGGGTTCTGAACGCCACCGGGGTGGTGCTCCACACCAACCTGGGCCGCGCCCCACTGTCACCGCGCGCGCGCGCCGCGGTGGCCGAGATCGCCCGTGGCTACTGCAGCGTTGAGTTCGACCTGGCGACCGGGCGGCGCGGCGAGCGGGGGACCGGGGTGGAGCGCTGGCTCACCCGGCTCACCGGCGCCGAGGCGGGGATGGTCGTCAACAACGGCGCCGCGGCGCTCCTGTTGGCGCTCTCGGCGCTGGCGGCGGGGAAGAAGGTGGTGGTTTCGCGTGGCGAGCTGGTCGAGATCGGCGGGTCGTTCCGTATCCCGGAGATACTCGAGAAGAGCGGCGCCGGCCTGGTCGAAGTCGGCACCACCAACCGCACGCACCTGCGCGACTACGTGCGCGCGCTCGAACGGGACTCCAAAGGGGTCGGAGCGATCCTCCGGGTCCATCCGAGCAACTTCCGCGTCGCCGGGTTCACCGCCCGTCCGACGCTCGCGGAACTGTCGGCCCTTGCGCATCGCCGGCGCGTCCCGTTGATCGAGGATCTGGGGAGCGGCGCCCTCACCGACCTGAGCGTGCTGGGGGTGGAACGTGAGCCGACGGTGAGAGAAAGTTTGACCGCCGGGTGCGACCTCGTTACTTTCTCGGGCGACAAACTGCTGGGAGCAACACAGGCGGGTCTCATTCTGGGTCGCCGTCGACTGGTCGAGCGCCTGCGCAAGGATCCCCTGGCGCGCGCGCTCCGGGTGGACAAGCTCACACTGGCGGCACTGGAAGCGACGCTTCCGGCCTACAGTGACCCGGCTCGGGCGGTGCGGGAGATCCCGGCGCTCGGGATGCTGGGACGGCCGCAGGAGGAGCTCGAACAGCGGGCCCGGTCGCTTGCGGATGCGATCCGGCGCCGGCTGCCCGAGCTGCGGGTGACCGTCGAGCGCGGCGCGGGGGAGGTCGGAGGGGGGGCGCTGCCGCTGCAGCGATTGCCCGGGTGGGTGGTCGCGATCCAGCACCCCGACCTTGCGTCGGACGAGCTGGAGCGCAGGGCCCGCGCGGCGGATCCGCCGGTGATCGGATTCATCCGGACAGGGAAGTTCAGGTTGGACGTGAGGACGCTGGCCGACGACGAGCTGGACGAGGTCGTCGTGGCGCTCGAGCAGTCGCATCGGCCGATATCGGCCGCCCCGGACTCCGGGACGACACCTTCCAAGAGGTGAACAGGGATGTTCCTCTACAAGCTCGAGCTGCAGGGTTTCAAATCGTTCGTCGACAAGACCGTGCTCACTTTCGGCGACGGCATCACCGGCGTCATCGGGCCCAATGGGTGCGGCAAGACCAACGTCTCCGATGCCATCCGCTGGGTGATGGGCGAGCAGAGCGCCAAGCAGCTCCGCGGCGACACGATGGAGGACGTCATCTTCAACGGCGCGCCGGGCCGCAAGCCCCTGGGGCTCGCCGAGGTCCACCTCACATTCAAGAATGACCGCGGCATCCTGCCCACCGAGTTCAGCGAAGTCACCATCTCGCGGCGGGTGTTCCGCTCCGGCCTCTCCGAGTACTCCATCAATCGCACGCCCTGCCGGCTCAAGGACGTGCGCGACCTGTTCTTCGACACCGGGATGGGCAGCCATGCCTATTCGGTGATCGAGCGGCACATGGTGGACAACGTCCTCTCGGACAACTCGGGACACCGCCGGTTTCTGTTCGAAGAGGCGGCGGGCATCACCAAGTACAAGGCCCGCAAGCGCGAGGCGCTCTCCAAGCTCGATGCCACCGATGGCGACCTCACCCGCCTCAACGACATCGTGTTCGAAATCGAGCGCGAGCTGCGCTCGCTGGCCCGCCAGGTCGGCAAGGCGCGCCGCTACCAGCGGCTGCGCGACCAGGTCCAGCAGCTCGATCTGTCGCTGACCGCCGGGCGAGTGGCGTCGCTGCGCAAGCGCGAGGCCGAGACGCACGAGCGCTGGCAGGAGGAAGTGGTGCGGCGTGAGGGCGTGACCACCGAACTCGACGCGCTGGAGGCGAGGCTCAACGATCAGAAGCTGGTCCTGCTCGAGTGCGAGCGCGGGCTCTCGTTCGCCCAGTCGGCGCTGCGCGACCGCGAGGAGGCACGCGGCCAGGCCGAGCAGCAGGTCGTGCTGCTGGGGGAGCGCTCCGAGGGGCTGGGCGGTCGTGCCGCCGAGGCCGAGTCCGAGGCGACGCGCATCCGCGAGCGCCTGGCTGAGGTCGGGACCCGCGACGAGAGCGCCGCGGCCCGCCTGGGCGAGCTGCGCGCCGCGCGCGATACGGCACAGGCCGGGATGGAGGCGGTCGAGGTCGCGCTCGCCACGATCGAGGCCGAGCTGCGTGAGCACCGCACCCTGGCGACCTCCCGGCAGCAGCTCTCGCTCGACTTGTTCTCGACCGAGGCCCAGCGGCGGGGCGAGTGCGAGCGGATCCGCGAGCGGCAGACCTCGCTGCGCGAGCGCCGTGACGCGACCGGGCTACGCCTTCACGAGCTGGAATCGCGGCTCGGGGGTCTCGCCTCGCTACTCGAAGGCGGCGCGGAGCGCCGTCGGGGTCTCGAGGCCGATGTGGACGAGGCCCGGCGCATGGTGGCCGGTGCCGAGGAGTCCATCGCCTCGCTCGCGACGAGCGCACAGGCGTCCGATGCGGCGCTCTCCCGGTTGAAGCAGGACGCGGCCGGTGCGGAATCGCGCCTCCAGACATTGCTCGAGCTCAAGCGCAACTACGAGGGCGTCTCGGAAGGGGTGAAGGGATTGCTCGAGCACGGTGGTCGCGTGCCGGGGCTGCTCGGCATGGTGGCCGACGTGCTTGAGGTGCCCGCTCGCCATCTCGGAGCGCTCGAAGCCTCGCTTGGCGAGGCCTCCGCGTTCGTACTGGCCGAGGACGCCACGGCGCTGGCCGCAGGGGTCGAACGGCTGCGCGGGTTGGCGGCGGGGCGCGCCACGCTGGTGGACCTCTCGACCATCGCGGGCGGCACGCTGCCGCCCATCCCGACCGGCGAGGGGGTGGTGGGCCGCGCCTGCGACCTGGTGCGCTGCCCGGAGAACTGTCGTCCGTTGGTCGAGCGACTGCTCGGGGCGGTGGTCGTGGTGCAGGATCACACGGATGCCGTGCGCCTGGCGGGGCGCTCCGAGGGAGGACTGCGGTTTGTCAGCCTCGACGGCGAGGTGTGGGAGCGCGGCCGCGTGCGCGCCGGCGTCTCGCCGCGCGCGGGCGGACTGCTCCACCGCGAAACGGAGATCCGCGAGCTGACCGGCCGGCTGGCCGAGCTGATGCTGCAGATCGAGGGGCAGGACCGTGAGCGGGCGGCGCTCGAATCGCGCCGCACCCAACTGCTGCGCGATCGCGAGGCGACGCAGGCCGCACTGGACACCCGCCGCGAGGCCGCAGAAGCGCTCGCGCGAAAGCTCGAGGCCGCCGAGCGCGAGCAGCGCTGGGCCGCCGAGGAGGCGGACGAGCGGCGGATGGAGACGCGCGTGTTCGACAGTGAGCTGGAATCGCTGGGGCGGGCGCTCGCCGCCGTCGAATCGGAGCTGTCGGACTTCCAAAAGCAGGTCGAGACCGCGCGGACCCAGATCGCCGATCTGGACGGCGCGCTGCATGCGCTCGAGGCGAATCGAGACGCGCGCGCCGCCGAAGCGCAGGGGGCCAGAGACACACTGGTCAGGCTCTCTCGCGACCAGGGCGAATGGGAGACCGAGAAGGCGCGCGCCGAGGAGACCCGCCGCGAGCTGGAGGCGGCCCTGGCCGCGCGGCTCGACGAGTCCGGGAACGCGCGCGCCCGCCTCGCTGAGATCGAGGCCGAGGCGGCCGGGCTGCGTTCGGGCCTTGCCGGACTCCAGAACTCCGAAACGGACCAACTCGTCCAGGTCTCGGAGCTGCAGGCCCGTTTCAACGCGCTCAAGCTCGAGGTGCAGGCCGGCGAGGAACAGGCGCGCGGGAAACGCTTCGAGCAGACCGAGCTGGCGGAGCTCACGCATCAGATCGAGCTCGAGCGCGTCCAATCCCACGCCGAGCTCGAGCGCACCTTCGAGCGGCTGCGCACCGAGTACCGCATGGATCCCGAGGCGTGGATGCCGGAGGCGACGCCCGAGGGGTTCGACCCGGCCCGGGTGGAGCAGGAACTGGGCGAGTCACGCGAGAAGCTCGACTCGCTCGGGCCGGTCAACCTGCTCGCGCTCGAGGAGTACACGAAGAAGAAGGAGCGCTTCGACTTCCTGGTCCAGCAGCGCGGCGACCTCACCAGTGCCAAGGCCCAGCTGCTCGAGGCGATCGAGAAGATCAACACCACGGCGAGCCATCTGTTCGTCGAGACGTTCGCGAGCGTGCAGGGGCACTTCCGCGACGTGTTCAAGACGTTGTTCGAGGGCGGTGACGCCGAGCTTCGGGCGGTGGGTGAGGATCCGCTCGAGTGCGAGATCGAGATCGTCGCCAAGCCCCGCGGCAAGCACTTGCAGAGCATCAGCCTGATGTCCGGGGGCGAGCGTGCGCTCACGGCGATCGCGCTGCTGTTCGCGATCTACCTGGTCAAGCCCTCGCCGTTCTGCCTGCTGGACGAGGTCGACGCCCCGCTCGACGACGCAAACGTCGAACGGTTCATCCGCATGCTCGAGCGGTTCAGCCAGAAATCGCAGTTCGTCGTCATCACGCACAACAAGAAGTCCATGGAGGCGGCGCACCGGCTGTACGGCGTCACCATGCAGGAGCCCGGCGTGTCGCGTCTGGTTTCGGTTCGCTGGGACGGCGAGGCGTCCACGGACGGTGCCCGCAGGGAGTCGCGTGCGGAGCTGGCCGAGGTTTCCGCCGGTTAGCGGTCGCCGTTTGGGAACTCGACGGGACGTCTCCGGGGTACGCGCGCCTCGGCATCCTGCCGAGGCGTGCTCTATCCGAGGCTCGCTCCGCCATCCCTGGCTCCCGCGAGCCTCGGACGCCCCCTGCGACGTCCCGTCGAGTTCCCAAACGGGGAGCTTGCCGTGAACCTGTGGAGCCGTTTCCGCGACGGCCTCGCGCGCACCCGCGCCGCCCTCGGCGGACAGGTGGGTGCGCTGCTCGGGCTCAAGGGATCGGTCGACGCATCCACGATCGAGCGCCTCGAGGAGGCGCTACTCGCCGCCGACGTCGGACCCGCCACCACCGCGCGGCTGATCGAGCGTGCCCTGGCGCGCATGGGTCGCGAGCCCGACCTCGATCTTCGCGGGGCACTCGAGGGCTGCGCCGCCGAGATTCTCGGGGCCAGACGGGCCCGTTTCGAACCGGCTGGCGAGAGCCCCTGGGTGGCCCTGATGATCGGCGTCAACGGCGTGGGGAAGACCACCCTGGCCGGCAAGCTCGCCGCCCGATTCGCGCGGGAGGGCCTCACCACGATGCTGGTGGCGGCCGACACGTTCCGGGCCGCCGCCGCCGAGCAACTCGAGGTCTGGGCGGGCCGCGCGGGGGTCGATCTGGTGCGGGCGAAAGCAGGCGCCGACCCCGCCGCGGTGGCTCACGACGGCGTGAGCGCCGCGATCGCGCGCGGCCACCGGGTGGTGCTGGTAGACACCGCCGGGCGGCTCCACACAAAGCACAACCTGATGGCGGAGCTGGACAAGGTGGCGCGCGTGTGCGGTCGGCTGGTGCCGGGCGCCCCCCATCACACCCTACTGGTCCTGGACGCAACCCTGGGGCAGAACGGTGTCGCGCAGGCCCGCGATTTCCAGCGGCGGCTGCCGGTCACGAGCCTCGCGGTCAACAAGCTCGACGGCACGGCTCGCGGCGGGGCGGTGCTGGCGATCGCCGATCAGCTCGGGCTGCCGATCAGCGTCATCGGCCTGGGCGAGGGGCTCGAGGACTGGGAACCTTTCGATCCTGCGGCTTTCGCGCGCGGCCTTTTCGAGTGACCGCCGGGCGCGGCGGGCCCGTCAGCCGCGCTTGCCGGCCGGTCGCCGCGGCGGTATCGCCCGCGTTGGCTGCTGCTCGCTGACCGGGCGTCGAAAGCGCTCGGGGATGCAGGAGGACTTCATCCCCGATCCGAAGTCGAGCAACTGCGTCTCGCCGATCGCGTGCTCGGCGACGTTCAGCGGCGCGTTCCCGGATTCGCCGATCATCCACACCCTGCGGCGCTGGATGTTGTCCTGGTCGATCTTCACCAGCCGCGTGATCGGGATCTGATCCGACCACCAGTGGATGCGAGCCTCGACCATTTCGAAGTAGACGGTACTGTCACCCTCCTGCTGTGTTACGGCCTCGCGGAAGACCTGCTTCACCTTCAACGCGTCGAAGGCGCCATTCGGCCCCTCGACCCGCTCGACCCCCAGCGTGTCGACCTGGCGCACCGGCTCGTGCTCGGCGAATGTGCGGCTGGTGATCTCGCTCATTTCGCGCCGGAAGGGCTGCTGGAGGAATTGCCCCTTCCCATCGCTGCCGTCGAGGAACTTCCGGATATAGCGCCTGAAGCGGCGCGACGGCAGGGAGTCCTCAAAGATGCCGTAGGAGATCAGCGAGGCCGCGATCTCGGGGGGCTGTCCGGAGTACGAGGTCCGGGTTTCCACCCAGAAGCACTTCTCGCCCCACCACATCTCCTCGCCGGCGATCAGCACGGTCACGGTGTAGTCAGTCCGGTATCCCTGGTGACTCTCGCCCTTGGTGCGGTACCGGACCCAGTCGCCGACGGTGAATCGTGGGCCGTTATTGTAGTCGAGCATACCGATCGCATCCACGGGGCCATCGGGTTTCGAGGCCAGAGTGGGACGGGGGAGCGCGGCGACGAGCAGCAGGGCGAGGACGGCACGACGCATGCTGAGGACCTCCGGGATCTCGTGCGGGCCCGCCGACGCGGGCCCTGGGGCCGGGTGGTGATCTGGCTGCGGCGGGAGATTATCCCCGAGGCCCGACCGGACGGGAAGAGGAGAGTTCGCCGACACCATGAGCCGACCCATGCCGCCATCCACGGCCGATCTGCCGGCTGCAGCGCCCGCATGCCACGTGGGGTGGGCCCCGCGTGAGGAACCGCCCCCGCGCGACAAGCCGCGCGCGCGAGAGCACCTGCGCGAGCGCGGGATCGCCGCGCTGACCGAGTGCGAGCTGCTGGCGCTCCTGCTCGGCTCGGGCACGCCCGGGCGGAGCGCCAGCAGCGTCGCCAGAGCCCTGGCCCGCCGGGCGCCCAGTGAGCTCGCCACCTGGCCCCTCGTCCGCTGGCTGCGGGTGCGCGGGATCGGGCCGGCGCGGGCGGCGGCCCTGACCGCGGCCTTCGAGCTGGGGCGGCGGGCGCTCGCCTGTGAACCGCAGGCCGCCGCGATCCGCGGCCCGGACGACGTGCTCGCCCAGGTGCGCGACCTCGCCCGCGCCCGCCGCGAGCACTTCGTCGTGCTGCTCCTCAACGCCCGCCACGAGCTCCAGTGCCGGGAGACCATCTCGATCGGCAGTCTCAACGCCTCGATCGTCCACCCCCGGGAGGTGTTCCTGCCCGCCATCCTCCACTCCGCCGCCAGCCTCGTGCTGGTGCACAACCATCCGAGCGGGGATCCCGAGCCGAGCGAGGAGGATCTCTCGATCACCCGGCGGCTGGTCGAGGTGGGCGAGCTGGTCGGGATCGGGGTGCTCGACCACGTCATCGTCGCGAGCCGCGGGACGGTCAGTTTCCGCACGCGCGAGCTGTTGTGAGCCCGCACGTGGACCCGGTTAGAGTGCGGCCCATGGATGAGGGCTTTCGCACGTTCGATCATACCGGGGACCTCGGCCTCGAGGTGTGGGCCGCCTCCCCCGAGCGCCTGTTCGCCCGGGCGGTGCTCGCGGTGCTGGCGCAGGTGGCCGAGACCCGCGCCCACGAGCCCGAGGTCCCCGAGGTCGAAATACGCTTCGCCCGGTCCGCCCCGGACCCCGCCGACCTGCTGGTGGATCTGTGCAACACGGCGTTGCTCGAGGCCGAGGTGGGGGATGCGATCTGGACCGACGCGCAGATCGTCTTCGCGGGGCCCGAGCGGCTGGAGGCGACGCTCTCCGGCCCGCGGCGGGATCCACGCCGGCAGGTGTTCCTGCGCGAGATCAAGGCCGTCTCACACCACGCTCTCGATCTGGACTTGACCCCGGGCCGCTGCCGGTGCCGCCTGGTGCTGGACGTTTGAAACCTGGGCCCTACGGTCGGGCGCGGGGATCGCTCCCGCCCGCGGACCCCGGCGACGGGCCCCGAAACGCAGCGGTCTGGGTAAAGTTCCACACCCCCCAGCCGGATTTCGCCCACCGGTGAGCCACGCCGCTCCACCCCGGTGCAGACCGCAGGTCGCGTCTGCGAAACCCGCGGCAGGATGCATCGTTCGAGCCCCCCGGACCGCGTCCCTTGTGAGGGCGCGTGGAATGGCCCTTGCGCTCCTCGGGGGCAAGGGGCGATCGGGCCCCCCCCAACAAGGAGAGCGACGATGGACAGCGGCAAGAGAGATTCCCTGCGACGTTCGGCAGTATGGGCCGCGTTGATGCTTCTCGCCGCGACGGCCAGCGGCTGCGGCGTGGGTCTGCCCACCCAACCCGACATCAATCAGGCCGCCCGCGAGCACGGGGCGAGCGCATCGCGCCTCCAGGAGATGGGTGATTCCTTGGAGATCGAGGATTCCGGCGCGTCGGGCGGTGGATCCGACACGACCCCTGGCTCGACCGACGTGGTGATCGAGCCCCCACCGGGATCGGGCAACAGCGACTGGGGGCACAGTCACAAGAAGCCGATCTGACCGGACTCTGCGGATCCCGGCAGGCACGGTCGGGCGGCGCGTTCAGCGCGTCGTCGGGTTCGCGTAACGATCGAAGCTGCGCCCGCACTCCGCGAGGGTGCGGGCGCACGTGACCAGCGAGGCGACGTCGACCCATTCGACGTCCTCGTGGGCGCCGGCGCCGTCGGGGCCGAAGTCCACGGTCTGGATTCCGGCGCCGGCGAACAGGGCGGCATCCATCCAGTAGGCGACGCCAAGCTCGGCCGGCGCGGCGCCGGTGATGGCGGTGGCGGCATCGCGCACGCAGCGGGCGATCCCCGAATCGGAGGGGCACATGAGCGGCGGTCGGTCGAGCATCAGCGAGACCTCGGCCTCTTCGCCGGCGTCGCGCACGACGCCGCGCAGCTCTTCGAGGACGCGCTCGGGGGTCTCGCCGGGCAGCGTCCGCCGTTCGATCTTGAGGCGGCACTCGGGCGCGTAGGTCGAGAGGCCCGCGCCGCCCTGCACCAGCGCGCAGTGCATCGAGGCGGGGCCGACCAGCGGGTGGGTGCGCGCTCGAAGCTCCTCCTGATCGAATCGCTCGAGGGCGGCGATGACGCGGCCCATGCGGCCGATCGCGCTGAGCCCCAAATCCCAGCGGCTGCCGTGGGCGGCCCGGCCGCGCGTGACGATCTCGGCCCACACGAATCCCTTGTGCGCGAGCACCAGCGCGCCCGCGCTGGCCTCGGTGAGGATGCAACCGTCCGCCCGGTGGCGGGCGACGAAGTCCGTGGCGCCGAGGCTCGCGTGTTCTTCATCGGCGACCAGCGCCAGCATCAGCCGGCCGCTGAAGTTCGAGCCCTGCAGCGCCGCCGCCGCCGCCATGCAGGCCGCGGCGGCGCCTTTCATGTCGTAGCTCCCGCGCCCGTAGAGGCGCCCGTCGCGCACGCGGGGTTCGAAAGGCGGGATGGTCATGCCGGCGGTGCCCACGGTGTCCAGGTGGGCGCATAGGACGAGCGTCGGGCCCGGTCCCCCGATTAGCTCGGCGACGGCGTTCGGGCGCCCGGGGGCCGCCTCTTCGAGCCAGGCATTGATCCCGCGCGCCGCCAGCCATTTGCAGGCGAACGATGCCACCGCCGCTTCCCCGTGGGCCTCGTCGGGGGCGATCGAGGGATTGACGGATGGGATGCGGATCAGATCGCCGGCGAGGGCGACGATGGATTCCAGAGCGAGGGGATCGGAGAGCATGCGAGGGCTCCTCGGTGGGTCGGAGCGAGGCGGGCTGTGACCAGCGCCTGGCGCGGCCGGCCCGGCGCGGCGCCGCGGTCAGTCTGAGCCGGACGCACTCTACCGCATGTCGGATCGGCAGGCGTGCGATCGGCGGGACTTTCATCATGCGCGACTACGGGGCAGCGAACCTCCGCCCCTCGTACGCCCGATACTGCAGCGCCTCCGCCAGCCGCATCGCGCTCACCCGCTCCTCACAGGCCAGGTCCGCGATCGTGCGCGCCACCCGCAGCGCCCGGTGGACGCCGCGCGCGCTCATGCCGCCGCGGTCCACGGCGTCGGCGACCCGGCGGTTTCCGGCCTCGTCCAGCGCACACACCTCGCGCAACGGCACATTCGGTAGCAGTGAGTTGAGCCAGCCGCGCTCCCGCTGCCGCTCGCGCGCTGCGAACACGCGGTCGCGGACGGCCGCGTTCGGCTCGCCGGACCGCGCCTCCAGCAACTCGCCCGAGGTGAGCGAGGGCACCTCGATCTGAAGATCGAGACGGTCGAGCATCGGTCCGCTCACCTTGGCCGCGTGCTGGGCGAGCTCGGTCGGCGTGCATCGGCACGCGCGCCGCGGGTGCCCGAGCCAGCCGCAGCGACACGGTCGCGTTGCCTTTTACCAGCCTGCGCCTCGTGGGACGCCGACCTCGTGAGTTCCCAAGGGGTTACCCGCTTACCCCCGGCACGCTGGGACAGCGAATCCGGCAGCAAAGGATGGATCGCGGCCTGACGCAACAAACCCTCGCCCAGCGGTTGGGGTGCTGGTACCAGAACGTCGCCTCGTGGGAGAGGGACGAGTCCGTGCCTCTGGCCACCCGCTGGCCGACGATCGAGGGCCTCCTGGGACCCGGACTCGTGCCCGAGCGCGCCGGCCTCCCGGGGCAGGTCCGAACCGCGAGGCTCCGCATGGGGCTCAAGCAGGAAGAGCTGGCGCTGCGGGCCGGGGTCCACGTCCGGACCATCCGCAACACCGAACTCGGGTCCTACGGGCCGAGCCCGGCAACGCTGAGGAAACTGGAAGGCGTGCTCGGCAACCTACGCCGAGGCCGACTTGCTCGATCCCGGTCAGCCACCCCGGTGAACCCCGGCAGGCGGCCATCCTCCGATGGGTTGCGGGCCCGTGTGACTCGGCGTAGGCGAGGGGCCTAATCGCCGGCCCGGAAGGGCCGTCACCTGACAACCAATAGCTTCCGGGAGGCGCTTGCACTCGCCGCCTCGAGCCGGCAGAGGTAGACCCCAACCGGCCAGCCGTCGGTTGGAAACGAGATCTCCTGGACGCCGGCGCGGTACGCACCTGATCACTTCAGGACCACCATCTTCTTCGCGGCGCGCAGGTCTCCCGCCCTGAGGAGGTAGATGTAGCAGCCCGGTCGCCAGCCCTGGGTGGAGAGAAAGACTTGATGAGGGCCAGCCTGCTGCAAGGCGTTCGAGAGGACTGTCGTGACGCGGCGCCCTTGCAGGTCGAAAACGGCCAGGCTGACGCTTGCGGCAACCGGGAGCGCATACTGAATCGTCGTGTGCTGAAGAACGGGATTAGGAGCGTTCTGACTGAGCGTGAGCCGCTCAGTGATCCGCGGCGCTGGCACGTCGGCCGGCGTGATCGAGGCGAAGCTCGCTTGGGGCCAATGCCCCATCCACTTGAACGCCCCTCCCGCGTAGACCGTGCCATGGCTGACGGCGAGTGACCAGACGATGCCTTCCGGCGCCGGGTACCAGTCCCGGACGGCCCCGGTGCGCGCGTCGAGCGCCGCGATGCAGAAGCGAGGCTCCCCGCCGATCGAGGAGAATCCTCCGCCTGCGTACACTGTGCTGTCGCTGGCGGCCAATGCGAGAATCCGCCGGCTGGCGTTCGCCACCCACGCGGTCGGCGTTCCCGCCCGGTCGATTGCCGCGATGCCATCGCGCTGGAGTCCGTTGACGAAGTTGAAGTTTCCGCCTACATAGATCGTGCCGTTCAGCACGGCGATTTTCTCGACATAACCGTCCGTGCTCGGCGCCCAGGGCGTCGCCAGCCCGGTCACGGGGTCGAGTGCCGCAAGCGTGGCGCGGGGCTGCCCGCCGACGCTGCTGAACCATCCGCCGACATAGATGACGGAGTCTGTCGGCACGACCGAGTACACGATGTCGTTGGCGTTGGGATCCCAGGGCGTCACGAGCCCGGTGGCGGTGTCGATCGCGGCAAGGTTCCTGCGCGGCTGTCCGCCGACGCTGCTGAACGAGCCCCCGGCCAGCACGGTGCTCCCCCACAGCGCCAGCGAGTGGACGCCGCCGCCGACCCCGGGGTTCCACGAGGTGGCGGTCCCCGTCGTTGCATCCAGGGCGGCGATTCCCGCGCGCGGCTGCCCGCCGACGAAGGAGAACGAACCCCCGACGTAGACGGTGTTCTGTCGCACCGCGATGTCCTGGACGATGTAGTCCGGCTCCGGCGCCCAGTCGGTCACTTGTCCCGTCGTCGCATCGATGGCCGCCAGATCGTGCCGCTTCACCCACGAGCCCATGATGGAGGTGAATCGACCTCCCGCGTACAGCGTCCCGCCCTTGAACGCCAGCGCTGATGCGTGGCTATTTGGTCTGGGATCCCAGGGAAGTCGCTGGCCGGTCACGGTGCTCACCGCTGCGAGATAACTTCCCGGCTGGCCGCCGAGGCTGTCAGATTGCCCGGCGACAAACAACGTGTCGCCCGAAACGGCCATCACGCGGAAGGCGGCGCCAGTGACGAAATCGTCGACTGCCCGCGGATCCCATGCCACGGTCTGTGCAGTGTTGACGTCGAGCGCCGCCAGACCTTGCCGGCTCTGCCCGCCGATGGTCTTGAACGAACCCGCCACGAACAGCGTGTCGTTCACGATCAACAAGCCGTTGACATGCGGTCCGCCGTCAAGGGAGTAGAAGGGATGGCGACCGATGGCGGCATCCCAGGGCTGCAGCGTGCCGGTGACCGAGCTCACCGCGGCAAGACATGAGCGAGCGACCCCGCCCACGTTCTCGAAGAAGCCCCCGAGGAACAACGTGGTGTCGTGACGCGCCAGGGTCAGCACCTCCCGATCCACGCCGGCATCCCACGTGGTGACCTGACCAGTCGCGCGCTCGACGGCCACAACGTAGGAGCGAGATTGGCCCCCGATGACGTTGAAGTCCCCGGCCACGTATACGAGCGGCCCGTCCACGAGCAGCGCCGAGACCCGGCGGTCGGCGCCCGGATTCCATGCCAGCGGGGCGTCGCTCTGGGTGCTCATGGCCGCGACGCGGCGCCGCGGCTCGCCCCCGACGGAGTCGAAGTCCCCGCCGGCATAGAGCACCGGTCCGTCCAGCGCCAGCGCGACCACTTCGCCGTCGGGATCGGGCGCCCAGGGATCCACCGCCCCGGACGCGGTGATGTGCGCCAGGTTGGCTCGCCGCTGTCCCCCCACCGCCGCGAACAGCCCCCCGACGTACCAGCCGCCGCTCCCGTCGGGAACCACGACGTTCACCGTGCCGGCCACCTTGGGGTAGCCAACCACCGGCGTCCCGAGCCGGGTATCGATCGGGACGCCCCCTCCGCTGGCTGGGCCCACCGCGGCGAAGTTGCCGCCGATGTAGATCGTGTTGCCCTCGCGAGCGATCGCGAAGACCCGACCCCCCGGCTCGAGACACCAGAAGCTCGAGTCCACCGCCTGGGCCCGAGCATCGCGCACGCTTCCCGAGAGCGCCAGGAGCGCGAGACTCATGACGGCGCACGACCGAACCACGTAACGGCCGACAACGCGAAGGACCGCCCGCCGGACTCCTCCCGTGGTCAGTGTGGCGTCCCTGGTCAGGTCCACTTGCGGCCCACTCGTTTGCTCCGCTGCCGCCCTCATCACCTCACCAGCGGGACGCGTAGAACCCGCGCCGCCCCCGCCCCGGTCAAGCGGGCGAAGTACATGCCGGTCGCGACCCTCGTGCCCTGTCCGTCGCGGCCATCCCAACGGATCTCCTGGCGACCTTGCAGCGCCCGCCCGTCCGTCAGTGTCTTCACCCTTCGGCCGGCAAGATCGTACACCACCAGTCGCGGCGTGATCGGGACCAGGGAATCGAGCACGAAGCGGATGGATGGCGTTCCGGGCCGCAGATCCGCGACGAAGAACCGGACCCCATCGCGCGGGGCATCACCCTCCACCGCCGTCAGGTCGGGGTAGCCGATGACGAAGTTGTTCCCGTTCCAGTAGGTCCGGGTGATGGCGATCCCGCTCCCATTCCAGCCCGCGAAGAGATGGATGTTGCCGAACTGGAGGTGTTCGGACGCCTGCCACGCCACCACGCTCGGGTTGTTGCCCAGGTAATAGTAGAGCGAATCGCGGCCCGGCCAGCGCCCGAGCGTGGTGTCGGCGACGCTGAACCCGGGCGATTCCGTCACGAAGAACGTGGAGTTGTACCCCGGCAGGTCCCACCAGGCATTGGCGAAGTAGATCCGCCAAGCACCGGTGCCCGACGAATCCCGCGCCACCAGCGGCGACTCGACCGACGTTACAGCGGTGTGGTTGTAGTCGGTGGCGCGATACGACCCCTGATCCTCCCACCTTTCCATCGTCCCGGACCTATTACGCGCTCCTCCGACGACCATGCGACGATCGGCGCCATAGTTCTTGTCTTGCCCAACGTTGAACAGCAGGTACCGACCTGGGTTGTCCGGGTCGAGCATCACCCACGGATCCCGAAACTGCTGCTGAGGCGGGTCCCATCCTTCCGAAGTAGCGTCCGCCCATCCCGTACTGTCCGCCGAGTACACCCAGTTTGATTGCCGCTGCCATACGGTGTTCGTCGTGTCCAGCAGCGACGTGGTGGCGTAGCCGATGCGCTGGTCATTGGTGGCGTCCACGCCCGTGTAAAACATGTAGTAGAGATTCCCGACCTGGACGATCGACGGGGCCCAGACCTTCTGGTCGTCCCACCCGCCATCATGCCTGGGTGCGAAGGCGTGTGTGTCCACCCTCCAATTCCTCAGATCCTCCGACCAGGCGTGAGCGAGGGCACTGTCCGACGCGGAGGCCCCTGCCTTGGCGCGGATGTAAACGAGATGGAAGAGGCCCTTCCAGGGGTGGAGTGGATCGGAGGTCGGCACCAAATTGTAGTAGAACGCGAAGTCCTTCGGATACCACCCAAGGAACCAGTCGGGGTCCCTGAACAGGATGGTATCGGGGAGGCTCGCTTCCATGGTTGCGATCTCGTCGGCCGCCAGGGTGGCCAGCGAGAACGTGGTTGCCGCGCTCCCCGCCTGGAGCAGTCCGGCCGGCAGGGCCGCCGGGACCTCGGCAGAGGCCGTCAGACTCGAGTCCGTCTGCTGCACGATCCCGAGCGGCACGCTCCACAGGTGGTCGGGCGCGGTGATGCGCAGGGAATGCGCAGATGACAGCCCGCTTCCCACCACCGAGACCTGGAGCTGGGCAGACTGGTGAGTGCTCGCAGCCCGGAGGATCGTCGCGCCGTAGGTCCCGCCCACGCCTCCATTGTACGTGACCTCGGGGGACTCGATGACGTGACTGGAATCCGGATCCGTCGGGTCGATGGCGACAACCTTGAGCCGGCCCCTGCTCCCACCCGGCTGATCGAGGACAAAGCAGGCAGTTGTTGCCGCCGTGCTGCCTGCCGAGCAGAAGCTCGCCGTGGTCTGGTGGGCGGCGCTGTCAGCGGGGGTCGACGGCGGGTCGATCGTGGACACCCTCGCGGTGTCGGCCTGACAGGCGGCCAGCGAATCGGCCGCGAGGAAGTTGACGCCGGACGAATCGGCGAGCCACAGCAGTCGCCATCCGGTGGGCAGCCGGCCCTCGCTGCTATCGGCCTGCACGACCAGCGTGCAGCGGGTGGCGGAGGCGAAGGTGAGCGTATCCGCGCCGGTGCTCCAGTGGAGCTGGATGGCGGAAGCGGCGGTCGGGAAGAGGAGCAGCAGCAGGACGAACCACCAGCCGGGGCGGCACATCGGGGCGACCTCCTGTCGATCGGAATCTGTCTCGAGGCACAGCGGCGGCCGAAGCGGACGCAATCAACGCATCGTTCGTGCCGTGACGTCGGGCTTGGCTCCGGAGGCCTCGAAGCCGCGAGCGGCCTTGGGGTTGATGCGGCGCCGTGGCCGGCGGGCACGGGACCGCCACCGCGAAGACGCTGCCAGAACGGCAGGCATGCGGCGCATGGCTGGCAGTCGCGCGGCATCCCGGCGGAGCGTCGGCCCGCCATCAGCTGCGCGTGCTGAACCTCCGCCCCTCGTACGCCCGATACTGCAGCGCCTCGGCAATCCTCATCGCGCTCACCCGCTCCTCGCCCCCCAGGTCCGCGATCGTCCGCGCCACCCGCAGCGCCCGGTGGACGCCGCGCGCGCTCATGCCGCCGCGATCCACGGCATCGGCCACCAGGCGGCTTGCGGTTTCGCCCAGCGCGCATACCTCGCGCAGCGGCGCGTTGGGGAGCAGCGAGTTTAGCCAGCCGCGCTCGCGCTGCCGCTCGCGCGCCGCGAGCACGCGGTCGCGCACGGTCGCGTTCGGCTCGCCGGGCCGCGCCCCCAACAGCTCGGCCGAGGTGAGCGCCGGTACCTCGATCTGAAGATCGAGACGGTCGAGCATCGGTCCGCTCACCTTGGCGGCGTGCTGCGCGAGCTCGGTCGGCGTGCAGCGGCACCCGCGCTTCGGGTGGCCCAGCCAGCCACAACGACAGGAGTTCATCGCCGCGACCACCAGCGTGCGCGCGGGGAAGCTCGCCCGCCCGCTGGCGCGCGAGAGGTGAACGACGCCGGTCTCGAGCGGCTCGCGCAGCGCGTCCAGCAATCCCCGCCGGTACTCGGTCAACTCGTCCAGGAACAGCACGCCGTGGTGGGCGAGCGAGATCTCGCCCGGGCGCGGCGGGCTGCCGCCGCCGATCAGCCCGGCCGGGGTCACCGAGTGATGCGGTGCGCGAAACGGACGGCGCACCATGAGCCCTAAACCCGGGGGGCGGGTGCCGGCGGCGGAGTGGAGCCGCGTGACGGTGAGCGCCTCCCCGGAGGTGAGCGGGGGGAGGATGCCGGGGAGGCGCTGCGCGAGCATGGACTTGCCCGCCCCGGGCGGGCCGACCATCAGGAGGTGATGCCCGCCGGCGGCCGCGATCTCGAGCGCGCGGCGCGCCACCGCCTGGCCGCGTACGTCGGCAAGATCGTCCACCTTCTCGGGCTCGCCGTCGGGCGGGGCCGCCTGCTGGCCCGGCACATCCGCGCCGCGCAGCCACGCCGCGGCGTCGTTCAGGGTCGCGACCGGCAGGACGCGGAGTCCCTCGACCAGCGCCGCCTCGGGCGCCGAAGAGACGGCGCACAGGAGGCTCGTGGCTCCCGCGCGCCACGCCGCCTCGGCCAGACCCAGGGTGCCGCGCACGCCGCGCAGGCGCCCATCGAGCGCCAACTCGCCGATCGCCCCCGCGTGCGTCAGGCGCTCGGGCGGCACCTGAGAGGTGGCGGCGAGCACACCGAGCGCCACCGCCAGGTCACACGAGGCGCCTTCCTTGCGGCGTCCGGCAGGAGCGAGGTTCACCGTGACCTTGCGGTCCGGCGGCAGGAACCCGGCGTTGCGCAGCGCCGGCCACACACGCTCGCGCACCTCGCGCGCCGAGGGGTCGGCGAGCCCCACCAGAACGAACCCGGGGAGTCCCGGCCCCACGTCCACTTCGCATTCCACCGGAAAGGCTTCGAGTCCCCACAGGGCGGCGCTGCGCACGCGCGCGAGCATCGCGACTCCTCGCGGGGGCGAAGTGGCGGGAGCGGATCGGCGGGGGGGGGGCACAACAGTCGCGGCTCTGCGGCTCTAGGGGGCCGTGGCCTCGGGAGCCGTCGAGCAGGAGGTTAGGGGAGGGGCGGCGGGCGGTCAATCCGTGCGAGCCTCGCGTGCCGGTGGCGGCCGCGAGTCGGCACCGGCGCGGTGTTCAGTCGGCGCCCGGTCCCGCCTCCCGCCGCGTGAACGTTACGCCGCGCGCGGCCATCGCCTCGAGCACGAACCGGCACGCCCGCTCGTCGCGGGCCACAAGCTCAAGGGGTCGCGCGCCGGGCTCGCCCAGCACGCCCGAGGCGGCGAGCTGCGCCACCACCGAGGTGGTGAACGCGGTCGTCCGCGCCATCGCCGTGAGCCCGCTCGCGGCGTCGTAGTGGTCCACCATCGTAATCTCCTCGGCGCCGCCGTCGTGGTGGACGCGCACCACCAGCGCCACCAGGTCGCGCGGCGGGTCGAGCGTGCAGCGCGATCGCAACTCCTCACGCAGTGTGCCGGCGGAGAGGTGCGGGCGGATCGCCTCGGCGTGCCCGGGCCAGCGCAACGTCATCTCGCCCATCTCGCGCACGCCGGGGAGGGTGTGAATCAGCGTGCGCAGGCCGTCACTGTAGAAGGCCTCCATCTCGCCCACCCCTGCCACCATGATTCGCTCGAGCCCGCTGAATACCGGTACGATTGTCTCCTCGCCATCGCACACGATCCGCGCCGGCCGCGTGTATTCCTCCATGAGATCGTCGAGCGACCAGGTGACGACGTAGCCATAGGGTCGCATCGGATCCTCGGCCACGCCGCCCACCATGATGGTTGCGGCACGCGGCGTGCCGCGCGCGTGAACGGCCTGACCGAGCAGCAGGTTGGAGAGCCCGGGCGCCAGGCCGCAATCGGGCGCGATGGTGACACCGGCCGCGCGCGCCTCGGCATCGAGCGACAAGGGGTCCTCGGCGGTGAACGAGACATCCACCAGGTTGCGGCCGGCCGCGATCGCCGCCCGCATGGCTCCGAACCCCAGACGCGAGGGGAGCGCTCCCACACCGAGGTCGTGCTCGCGCAGTCGCCGGGCAACGCCCTCGGGATCGGAACCGTCCCCCTCGAGCCATTGGAGATTCGGGAGCGCCGGGAGCGGCGGTCGCTTCAGGTCGAGGACCGTGATCTGGGCGTGGACGAGCGAGCGGGCCAGATCGGCGGCGATCACGCGCCCCTGCGCGCCACCCCCGAGGACGAGGATCTTCATCGGTAGGTCCGCCCCGGCCTCGCGTCGCACCCGCCTAGGTTGATCACATCACCCACTATAGATGACCCCGAGGGGGTCGGACCAGCGACCCTAATCCCATGTGCCACAAAGCGGTCAAGGCGGCGAGGCAGGCAGCCGAAACCTTCCGGGTCTGCCCATGCCTGCCGACATTAGGGGGGTCTTCGTGCTACGTCAGCTCTTCCGGCTGCTGCGACCGGGTGGCGCCGGCGCGGGTGTTTCGCTCGCTCCAGCACCGGCGACGCACGCCACCCCAGAGCCTGCCGATGCGGGGCTGCGACCGGAGCTGCGCGACATCCCCGATCCGGACCTGGTGTTCGCCGATCCCTCGGTCCACGGGCTGGTCGCGCGGGTCAAGCGCGAGAAGGAACGGCTCGCGGCCCTGCTCACGGTGAGCCATGCGGTGGTCAACAGCCTCGAGCTCGACGTCATCCTCGGCACCATCGCGCAACAGGTCAGGCAGGTGATCGAGGTGGACGAGTGCACCGTCTTCCTCATCGATGCGACCGGCGAAGTGCTGACCCCGGTGGTCTGCGATGCGGCGCGGTTCCGCGACGAGATGATGGCGATGCGGCTCGAAGTCGGCGAAGGCATCACCGGCACCGTGGCGCTCACCGGCCAGGGCGAAATCGTCAACTCTGCCGAGGACGATCCGCGCGCCGCCCACGTGCCCGGCACGCCGCCCGAGGAATCGTCGCTCATGTGCGTGCCGATGATCACGCGCGACAAGGTGGTCGGTGTCATCACTCTGGCGCGGCTTGGAACGCGCTCGTTCGAGCAGGCGGACCTCGAGCTGGCGACATTGTTCGGGGCGCAATGCAGCACCGCCCTGGTCAACGCGCGCATTTACGACGAGCTGCGATGCGCCTACGAGGAGTTGCGCGAGACGCAGGTCCAGCTCATCCAGTCGGAGAAGCTCAACGCGTTGGGCCAGATGGCGGCCGGGGTGGCGCACGATTTCAACAACATCCTCGCCGCGATCCTCGGTCGCACCCAGTTGATGATCCGCGATGCCCGGGATCTCGACCTGGTGCGGCAACTCCTGGTCATCGAGCAGGCGGCGCGTGACGGCGCCCAGGTGGTGCGGCGCGTGCAGGAGTTCACCCGCATCCGGCACGACGAGGGATTCGCGGCCGTGGACGTCAATGCGGTGATGGCGGACGTGGTCGAGCTGACCCGCGCCGCGTGGGAGACCGCCGCGAAGGCACACGGCGTCACGATCCGGGTGCACCGCGGCATGGCGGCGCTGCGCGCGGTCCGCGGCAACGCGTCCGAGCTGCGGGAGGTGCTCACCAACCTGATCCTGAACGCGGTCGACGCGATGCCCCTCGGCGGCGACCTGTTTGTCGGCAGCGAAGACCGGGATGGAGAGGTCGTCGTGCGCGTGCGGGACACGGGTGTCGGCATGGACAGCCAGACTGCGGGCCGGGTGTTCGACCCATTCTTCACCACCAAGGCGGGGAAGGGCACCGGCCTCGGGCTTTCGGTCGCCTACGGCATCGTGACCCGTCATCGCGGCGTCATCCTGGTCGAGAGCGCGCCGCAGGCGGGGGCCGAGTTCATCCTTCGATTCCCGGGCATCGAGGCCGCCGACCCCGTGCTGCCGGCGCCCCCGGCGGCCGGACCCGTCCCCGCCCTCCAGGTGCTGGTCGTGGACGACGAAGAGGCGGTCGTCAGCGTGCTGGTCGAGACCCTGCTCGGTCTCGGGATGACAGTCACCGCCGCGATCGGCGGCCGCCAGGGGCTCGAGCGTTTCGACGAGGTCCGGCCCCAGATCGTCTTCTCGGATCTCGGCATGCCCGATCTCAACGGGTGGGACCTCGCCGTCGCGGTCAAGGCCCGACATCCGGAGACGCAGGTGGTGCTGGTCACCGGGTGGGGCAGCCAGATCGAGCTGGGGATGGCGCGGGCGCGCGGGGTCGATTTCATTCTGCCCAAGCCCTTCTCGCTGGAGGACGTCGAGCGCGTGCTCCGCCAGGCCATCGAGGTGAGTGCCGCGGGCCGGGCGGCCGCATAGCGCCGGTACTCAACTCCGCGCTCCGGGCGGCCGATAACCCGGGCGCCTACTCACCGCCGTCCCACCGACTCTCTCGATCTGGAGCCTCCGATGAGGATCACGCTGCTCCTCGCGGCCGCCGCGATCTTCGGCGCCGTCCATGACCTGAGCGACCGCGGCTCGCTGCCGCCCGGTTCATCGTTCTCCCCGGGTACCGGCGTCGCCCTGCAGGCGCGTTCGGTCGACACGCCGGCCACCGAGGTGTGCCTCGGCGACATCGCGCCCGATTTCGCCTACCAGGACGTGGATGCCCGCTGGCGCCGTCTGCGGGACCTGGCGGCCGAGACCCCGGTCCTGCTGGTCTTTGGCGCGAACGAAGCGACGCTTCGCATCATCGAAGGCGAGCGCGAGGAGCTGATGGACCTCGGGGTCATCCCGGTGGCGGTCGTGGGGTCACGACTGGGAGTCACACGTGCCGTCGTCAATCGGTTCGAGCTGCGCTTTACCGTGCTGGCCGATCCGCAGGGCGTGATCGCCACCCAGTTCAACGCCATCGACCCGGCGAACGGCCGTCAACTCCCGACCTGGTTCGTCCTGGATCCGAAGCGCCGGGTGCGGGGGCTGGGACGCAAGGGGCTGCCGCCGCGCGGATACACCGAGCTCGCGAGCGATGCTCTGGGAGTGCGACCCCGGACCGCCACGCTGCCCGCGGTGCGATGATCGGGGCTAGAGCCCGATCATCGCGTAGCGGGTGATCTGCAGGAGGTCGTCCGGCGGCAGCTTCTGGCCCAGCAACGCCATCCGCACGACGCTCGTGCGGCCGACCAGGACGTAGCCGGGCCGGATGCTCGAGGTGGCGAAGTCGTAGGAGCCGTAGATCGCGGAGATCTCCCCGGTCGGGTCAGAGAGCAGAACGAACGACAGGCTGTCGCGCTCGGCCAGCGACCGGAGGCTGCGCGGAGAGTCCCGCGCGATGCCGATCAATCGGATCCCGATCGCAAGCAGGCTGTCGGCGGCCGCGCGGTAGTCGGAGAGCGTCTCGCGCCGGTCGGCGAAGCAGAGCATCACCCGGTCCCCGACGAAGCCCGAGAGCTTGATTCGCTTCCCGTCGGCGCTGGTGAGCTCGAAGCCGGGCGCGGTCTCGCCCACGTAGACCTGGCCGGCGATGCCGCGGGTTCCGGTCGGCATGCGCGACACACCCTCGGGGCGCGCGGCGCCCGACGTTGGCGGGTGCTCGGGTTCCGGTGGGCCCGCGAGACAAACGGGAACAGCCAGGATGGTGATCAGGCATATCGTCAGGGTCCTCATCGCATCATCTCCCCTGGTTGGACGAGCCGGTGGGACGGAGATCTTCGATCCGCGTGGTCCGAACGGTGGTCGCCAGCGCTGCGAGTGTCTTCGCCGGCGTCGAGGGCGGGATCGAGCATCCCGGGCCGACCAGCCAGCGGCGCCCGCCCGTGAGCTCGAGTCCGCGACGGAACTCGGCGATCGCAAGCCCCGTATCGTCGTCGAGCAGGGCGGTTTCCTGCGAGATTCCGCCCATGACCGCCCCCGGCAGCCGCGCCAGCCCCTCGGCGAGCGAAGGATTGGTCGGGTCGGTGGCATCCCACGAGAACGCGCTCACCGGGTAGTCGGCGAGATCGAACAGCAGGTTGCGGCTCTTGCACACGTGCAGCACATTGAGTGGCGCACCGCGGACGGCGGCGAGGATGCGCAGATCGCCCGGGCGCGCCCAGTGCGCGTAGTCGTCGGGGCTCATGAGGTCGCGCGAGGCCCAGTCGGTGGTCGCGAGGTAGAGGCCGTCGGCGCCGGCGGCGATCAAGGCAGGGACGAACCGCTCGTAGGTCGCGGTCACCGCCTCGAGCGCTCGCCGGACGATCTCGGGATGGGAGCGCATGTGGTCACGCAGCTCGCCCGGCGTCTCCACCAGCTCGGCCAGCACCGCGAGCGGGGTGAAGACCGTCGCCAGGAGCGGCATCTCGGGCAGTGCGCGGCGCAGCAGCGTTACCGCTTCGATCTGCTCACCGAGGGCGCCACCGTCGTGCGGGCGCTCCCCGATCGCCGCCCAATCGGCCGGCCCATGCACCGGACAGGCCGCCAAAACCGGTTTCTCGCCAGGGCGTCCCGGGTAGCGATAGGAGACGCCCCACGGCTCGACGTGATAGTGCTTGCGGGGGTTCAGCTTGATCCAGTCCCAGCCGAACTCGCGCTGGCGCTCGAGCGTCGCCTCCACCAGCTCGCGGGCCGAGGACTCGCGATGGTACACGTGGCCCCAGAAAGAGACCGGAGGGCGATCGAGGTCGCCACCCTGCAGTGCGGCCCACACACGCTCGCGCGGGGTCATGGGCGCCACAAGCGCGAGCGGGGCCGCAGCGGACATACCCGGTCAAAGGTCATCGCCTGCCTCCTGGAGCGGACTCTAAATGGCTTCGCCCGATTCGGCAATGTTCGGCAGCGGTTCGGGGGGCACGCTTCGTCGGGGCCCTGCGATGGCGCTCCAGGCGATCACCGTCCTGGTCCTGGTCGGTTGTGGCCGGACCCCGGCGGTCGAGGACGGTCCCCATGCGCTGCCGGTGGACGTCTACGCGGACACGGGGCGCACGGTGTCCCTGCGCGTCGACCCGCCCCCGTCGCCTGCGGCGCCCGAGACGCGGGCGTCCGTCTGGCTCGTGCAGGTTTCCCCCGCGCGCGCCGCCCTGCCGGAGATGCCGGCGTCCGAGCCGGTCCCTGACACGCTCGCGGTCACCTCACCCGCGCCCCCCCCGCTGGCGGTGGATGACGGTCTCAAGCCCCCACTGGCGCGCGCGCGCGCCCCGCTATTCGTCCCCGTGGGCGCCCGCGGCTCCGTCGAGCTCGACGTGCGCGTGGATGAGCGGGGCGGCGTCTCGGAGGTCCTGTGGGCGGGCGGGACGCGCGACACTTCGATGATGCGGGCGGCGTTCGATTGCGCGCACGCCATGCGCTTCTACCCGGCGCAGCTCGCGGGCCAGCCGGTGGCGGTCTGGTGTCGCCAGCGATTCGATTTCGTCGGCAGCGAGCCCTAGCGCCGGCTCTAAGGTTCAGTCGCCGATCGCCCGCGACCAGTGGAGCCGGGTGAGGGCGACCTGGAAACCCTCCGAGCGGTAGAGCTGGAGCGCGGTCTCGTTCTCGCCATCGACCATGAGATAGACCGGCTTGGCGAAATCCTCCTGAAGCCACGCGACACCCCAGCGCAGCAGCGCGCGTCCGAGCCCGATCCCGCGCGCCTCGGGCACGGTACCGATCAGGGCCACCTCGCCCGGGTCGCCATAACGGGCGTCGCGGCAGAACCCGACGCACTCGTCGCCCCGGTAGGCGAGCGCCAGGCCGTCCCGCCGGAAGTGCCGCTGCGTGGTGATCACCCGCGTGTCCTCGATGCTCGACCGCACGTAGTGGTAGTGGCTGGTAAACGAGCGGTTGTACGCGTCATTGAAGTCCCGGAGCGCCCGCTCGCTGCCGTCGTAGGTGCGAACCACGATCCCGGCCGGCCATTGCGCCTTCCCCACCGCCCCGAGCGGGCGCTCCATCCGCCAGAAGTTGCGCGCATGCCGGAACCCGTGACGGGCGGCGAATCCCTCCGCGGCAGGATTGGGTTGCCAGGCACTCAGGTTCACCTCGTGCAGCTGGTGCTCGTCGCGGACCGCGTTCAGCTTCGCGCCAGCCGCCGCCAGCAGCGCGCTCCCCACCCCGCGGCGGCGATGGCGTTCGACGACCCCCATGCGGACCATCGCGAACGAGCCGCCGTGGGTGGGGGCCAGGAACGAGAAGGCGAACCCGGCCGGCTCGCCGTCGTGGGTGGCGATCCAGCGCAGCCCGACCGGCAGCATCGGGTCGGCCATCATGTCCTCGAATCCCGCGTCGGTTTGGAGCTGGGCGAACTCGTGGGCGAGCGACGGATCGCGCGCGAGCGCGCGCAGGTCCGGCAGGTGCTCCTGCCCGCATGGACTGACGATGAGCGACATGGCCGGGCACGCTACGAGGGGCGGGCGCAGGGCGTCAAGGCCCGCCTCACCATAGAACGACACGCGTTGACCCCTTCGCGCGGCGGGTGCTAGCGTGCCGCGGCCATGTCGTCACCCGCATTCGAACTGCCGACGCTGCGCGCCATCATCGCGCGCTTCGCGGGGCGCCGCATTCTGGTGCTCGGTGATCTGATGCTCGACCGTTACCTGTGGGGCCGCGTGGATCGCATCTCGCCCGAGGCGCCGGTACCGGGGGTCGAGGTTGAGCGCGAGACCTTCACGCTCGGGGGCGCCGGTAACGTCGCCGCAAACCTCCAGGCGCTGGGCGCCGAGCCGGTGCTGGTGAGCGTGGTGGGCGAGGACGACGACGGTGCGCGTCTCATGGAGACGCTGCGGCAGCGTGGGGTCGCGACCGGGGGCGTGGTGCGCGACCCCGCACGGCCAACCACGGTCAAGACCCGCATCATCGCCCACGCCCAGCAGGTGGTGCGCGCCGACCGCGAATCGCGCGCCGACCTGCACGGCCCCGCCCTAGCCGCGCTGGACGCCGGGTTGGAGGCCCAGATCGCCCGCTGTGAAGGGATGATCGTGAGCGACTACGGCAAGGGCGTGATCACCGGGCACTCGCTGGAACGGGCGCTCGCTCTGGCGCGGGCGCGTAAGCTCGCCGTGAGCGTGGATCCCAAGGAGAGTCACATCGACGCCTACCGGGGGATTTCCATCCTGACCCCCAATCAGCACGAGGCCGGTTACATGCAGGGACGCCGCGTCGTCGACGACGCGAGCCTCATGGAGGTGGGCTGGGGGCTCCAGAAGCGGCTCGACGCCGAGGCGGTGCTGGTGACACGCGGGTCAGAGGGCATGAGTCTCTTTGAAAGGCGCGGGCGCTACACCCATCTGCCGACCGTGGCGCGCGAGGTCTACGACGTGACGGGCGCCGGCGACACCGTGGTGAGCGTGGTCGCGCTTGCGCTTGCCGCCGGGGCCGACTATCCGACCGCCTCCCATCTCTCAAACCACGCCGCCGGCGTGGTCATTCGCGAGGTGGGGACCGCGGCGTGCACGCCCGCCCAGCTCGAGACCTCGCTCGCGGACGGGCGGCCGTGAGGGGCGCGATGCGGGGCCGCGCGCCGGAGCGCGGATGAGCGCGGCGCCGGTCCTGGACGAGGCGCAGCGTCGGAACCTCGACGCTTGGCGCGAGGCGCATGAGCGCATCGTGTTCACGAACGGCGTCTTCGACCTGCTCCACCGCGGGCACGTCGAGTACCTCGCCGAGGCGCGTGCGCTCGGCGACCGGCTGGTCGTCGGCCTCAACTCTGACGCGTCGGCGCGCAGGCTCGGCAAGGGCCCCGGGCGCCCGCTGGTCGCCGAGGCCGACCGTGCCGCGGTGCTCGCCGCGCTGCGCAGCGTGAGCCTCGTGGTCGTCTTCGACTACGATACCCCGGAGCGGCTCATCCGCGAGGTGCGGCCCGAGGTGTTGGTAAAGGGAGGCGACTGGGCGATAGCGGCAATCGTGGGACGCGAGTTCGTCGAGTCCTATGGCGGCCGCGTGGTGGGCGTGCCGCTGCGGGCGGGGGTCAGCACCACCGCGCTGATCGAGCGGATGCGGGCGGTGGGGCGCTGAGCGGGGTCCCCCGGAAGCCATGAGCACAACGTCGGGGGTTCCGGCGGGGCTTCGCACCGCGATGTGGGGGCTCGGGGTCGGCGTGCTCGGGATGGGCGTCGCCCTGATCGCGACCATCGACATGGTCAAGCGGGAGCGTCAGGCCGGGGAACGCATGCACGCGACCCTTGAGTCCCTTCGTGACTCGCTGCGGGCGGGATCCGGTGGGTCGCGCGGCCCCGGTTCCACTGTCGGGGCACACGGGGGGATCGAGGGGATCTCCGAAGCCGAGATCGCGGCGCTTCGGGACCAGGGCCTCGCCGATCCGGTGAGCGACATCAAGACCGACCTCGCCCGGCACCCCGAGTTGATCCCGGTCGCCGGGACGCCGGGCGGCACGATGGGGTTCTACGCGTACGACCGGATCTGGATCCTGAACGGTCGCTGGGCCTACGCCGACTTCGAGGACGGCCACATCGGCGGTTCGATGCTGCTGGAATACTGGGTCGAGGGCGGCCGCATCCGATGGACACGTCTCGCGATCATCGGACCATGAGATCTCCCGGCGTCCGACCGGGTCGGGCCGCGGAGGCCTACGACCCACGTGGGGTGGTTCGCCCTCGCCCGGAATGCGTGACTCGGGGCGAAGTCGAGCGGAGAGCGCGAGCCGCGAACGAAGCTTGACCCCCCCGCGTCGCACCCCGTAGCCTAGCCCGTCTTTTCCGCATCCTGGTGGCAAGCAGATTCAGTCGCCGGGCGGACCTTGTTTCATCCACAGCATCTTGGAGCGTTCTCCCCGGCCGAGGCTCACCGCGATGTCACAGTCCTTCCTCAATTACATTGATGGCCGCTGGCTCCCGGCCCGCTCGGGCCGCACCTTCGCCAACCACAACCCGGCCACCGGCGAGCACCTGGGGGACTATCCCGCCTCCGGCCCCGAGGACGTGAACGACGCGGTCGAGGCCGCCACGCGCGCATGCAAGTCCTGGCGGCTGACCCCCGCCCCCAAGCGCGCCGAGATCCTGTTCCGCGCCGGCGAGATCATCCGCGAGCGTAAGGAGGACCTGGCCCGCGCGATGACGCGCGAGATGGGCAAGATCCTGATCGAGACCCGTGGCGACGTTCAGGAGGGGATCGACATGGCCTACCTCGCCGCGGGCGAGGGGCGCCGCATGTACGGCGTCACCACCCCGAGCGAGATGCCGAACAAGTGGGCGATGTCGGTGCGCACCCCGATCGGGGTGGCGGGCATCATCACGCCCTGGAACTTCCCATTCGCCATTCCCTCGTGGAAGTTGATGCCGGCGCTGGTCGCCGGCAACACCGCGGTGTTCAAGCCCGCCGGAGACACGCCCGAGATGGCCTGGCACTTCACGAAGGTCTTCGAAGAGGCGGGACTCCCGCCGGGCGTGCTCAATCTCGTCTTCGGCAGCGGTTCGCAGGTCGGCAATCCAATGGTCGAGCACCCGGGCATCCATGTCATCTCGTTCACCGGCTCGACCGACGTGGGGTTGGGGATCGCCGGCCGCGGCGGGGCGCTCGGGAAGCGCATCTCGCTCGAGATGGGCGGCAAGAACGCGATCATCGTGATGGACGACGCCGACCTCTCGCTCGCCACCGACGCCATCGTGTGGAGCGCCTTCGGCACCACCGGGCAGCGCTGCACGGCGTGCAGCCGGGTGCTGGTGCACGACAAGGTGCACGACTCGCTGGCCGAGAGGGTGGCGGCGCGCGCGAAGCAATTGAAGCTCGGCGACGGGCTCGACGCGGCGACCGAGGTGGGCCCACTGGTCAACGCGTCCCAGGTCGAGACGGTCGAGAAGTATGTGGCGATCGGCAAGGGCGAGGGGAGCCTGGTCGCGGGCGGCGCCCGCGCGTCGGAGGGCGCGCTCGCCAGGGGCCACTTCTATCAGCCCACCGTGTTCGCCGCCGTCAAGCCCGACGCGCGCATCGCGGTCGAGGAGATCTTCGGCCCGGTGCTGGCGATGGTGAAGGTGAAGAGCTTCGAGGAGGCGGTCGAGGTCAACAACGCCTCGCGCTACGGGCTCTCGTCCTCGATCTTCACCGCCGACGTGAACCGGGCGTTCGCGGCGATGCGCGACCTCGAGACCGGGATCGTCTACGTAAACCACGGCACCACCGGGGCGGAGACGCACCTGCCGTTTGGCGGCACGCGCGGCACCGGCAACGGCCACCGCGAGGCGGGGCACACCATGCTCGACCCATTCACCGAGTGGAAGAGCATCTACGTGGATTTCAGCGGCCGCCTGCAGCGCGCCCAGATCGACAACGCCTGAGGCGGGGTGTCGCGCACGGTTTCGCTTGCCTCCGGAAGCCCCGTCCCGTAGGGTTTCCCGTCTTCTTTCCGCTCACTCTTCCAGCCGTCCGGGTCAGTGCCTGCCGCGTCACGGGCCGCCCCGGCCAACGAGAGACCCGATGAATCTCCACGAATATCAGGGGCGCGAGCTGTTCGCCCGGTTCGGCATACCGGTCCTGCCGGGCCAGGTGGCCGGCACTCCTGAAGAGGCGCGCGATATCGCCGCCAGCCTCGACGGCACGGTGGTCATCAAGGCCCAGGTGCTGGTCGGGGGCCGCGGCAAGGCGGGCGGGGTCAAGCTCGCCCACTCGCCCGACGAGGCGTTCGAGAAGGCGCGCGACATCCTCGCCCTGACCATCAAGGGGCTGCCGGTGCGCCGGGTGCTGGTGGCCCGGGCGGCCGAGATCAGCCGCGAGCTCTACCTGGCGATCGTGCTCGACCGGGCGAAGAAGCTACCGCTCATCATGCTCTCGGCCGAGGGCGGGGTCGAGATCGAGCAGGTTGCGAAGGAGACGCCGGAAAAGGTCATCCGCCGCCACATCCCGCTCGATGGCTTGAGGGCCTACCAGGCGCGCGCCCTGTTCCAACCGCTGCTCATGGAGCCCAAGCTGGTGGCGCAGGCGGCCGACGTGCTGCTCAAGCTGTGGAATGTCTATCGCGACGGCGACTGTTCGCTGGCCGAGATCAACCCGCTGGTGGTGACCGGCGAGGGTAAGGTGATCGCGCTGGACGCCAAGGTGATCGTGGACGACAGCGCCGACTTCCGGCACCGGGAGTGGGAGAGCTGGCGCGATCCGTCCGATGAGACGCCGGGTGTCCGCAAGGCACGCGAGCGCGGACTCTCGTACGTCAAGCTCGACGGCGACATCGGCTGCGTCGTCAACGGCGCGGGCCTGGCGATGGCGACCATGGATTTGATCAAGCATTACGGGGGCGAGCCGGCCAACTTCCTCGACATCGGCGGCTCCTCGAACCCCGACAAGGTGACCGCCGCGCTCGAGATCATCACCGGCGACGCCCGGTCCGAAGGCGGCCGCGGCGTGCGCGCCATCCTGTTCAACATTTTCGGGGGCATCACGCGCTGCGACGACGTGGCGCGTGGCATCGTCACTTCGCTCGCGGCCTCGGCCGGGCCGGGCGGAGGCTCCGGCGCCCTACACGTGCCGCTGGTCATCCGCCTCACCGGTACCAATGAGGTGGCGGCGCGCAAGATCCTCGCCGACGCCGGACTCTCGGCGACCACCTCGATGGATGAGGGCGTGCGCGCGGTGATCGCCAAAGCCCAGGAGGTGCCGGCGTGAGCATTCTGATCGACAAGCACACGCGCCTCGTCGTGCAGGGCATCACCGGGCGCGACGGCGGCTTCCACGCCCAGCAGATGATCGCCTACGGCACCCACGTCGTGGCCGGCGTCACGCCGGGCCGCGGCGGCGAGAAGGTGCACGGGGTGCCGGTATTCGACAGCGTCGCCGAGGCGGTTGCGGCGACCCGGGCCAACACCTCGGTCATCTACGTGCCGGCGGCGGGGGCGGCGGACGCCATCTTCGAGGCGGCCGACGCGGGGCTCGCCCTCATCGTTTGCATCAGCGAAGGCATCCCGGTGCGCGACACCATGGCGGCCTACCACCATGTGGCGCGGATCAGGGTCGCGAACGGCAACGGTCGCCCGCGACTCCTCGGTCCCAACTGCCCCGGGCTGATCAGTCCGGGACAAAGCAAGGTGGGCATCCTGCCGGGCCAGATCTGCACGCCCGGACCGGTGGGGCTGGTGTCGCGCAGCGGAACGCTCACCTACGAGGTGGTCCACCAGCTCACCCAGGCGGGCCTCGGGCAAACCACCTGCATCGGCATCGGCGGCGATCCCATCATCGGCACCAACTTCATCGATACGCTCGAGCTGTTCGAGGCCGACCCGCACACGGAGGCCATCGTGCTGATCGGCGAGATCGGCGGCACCGACGAGGAGGAGGCCGCGCAGTTCATCAAGCGCCGCGTGCATAAACCCGTGGTCGCGTTCATCGCCGGCCAGAGCGCACCACCCGGGAAGCGCATGGGTCACGCGGGCGCGATCATCTCGGGTGGCACCGGCACCGCGGCCGAAAAGATGGCGGCTTTCCAGGCGGTGGGAGTCGCGGTCGCGCGCATCCCGTCCGAGATCCCGGCTTTGATCGCGGAGGCCCTGGCTCGCCGTCGTCCGCGTGCGACGGCCGGCGTCGGAAAGCGCACGAACGGCAGTCGTCCCGTAGTCCGCGCCGCAACCCGCGCCGGCTCCGGGCCCGCAAAGCGGAAGACGCCGGCGGGTCGATCGACGGCAAGCCGGCCCGCCGCGCGCCGGGCCACCGCCCGCAAGGCATTGGCCGTCACGCGGAGCTCGGCGTCACGCCGCAAGGCGTCCGGTCGCAAGGCGTCCGGTCGCAAGGCATCCCCACGCGGCGGGGGCCGCGCGCGGACTCGCGCACGGTAGGCAGGACCTTCACGAATCCGATTCGGAATCCCGAACCCGCACCACCGAACTTGCGGGGCGCCATGGCCCCGCTGCGAAGGAGAATGGATTGGCCATCGAGCGCACACTTTTCATCGTCAAACCGGACGCGGTCGCACGCAACCTGGCCGGCAGGATCCTGGCGCACGTCGAGGGGCGGGGCTTCCGCCTCGCCGAGGCCCGGCTGACGCCGCTCACCCGCGAGCAGTGCCAGGAGTTCTATTCCGAGCACGTCGGGAAGGGGTTCTTCAACGAATTGGTGGATTTCATGACCTCGGGGCCGGTGTTGCTCACCTGCCTCGAGCGCGAGGACGCGGTCGCCACCCTGCGCCAGGTGATCGGCGCCACCGACCCTGCCCAGGCGGCCGAGGGGACCATCCGAAAGCTCTATGCCGAGAGCAAGGGGCGGAACTCGGTCCATGCCTCGGACAGCCCGGCGAGCGCCGAGCGCGAGGTGAAGCTCTTCTTCGGGGTGGCGGCACTCGCCCGCTGACCGGCAAGGCTCGGGCCCGGCCGGGGCCCCGGAGCGGGCCCGGTGCGGGGTCGCGTCGGGCCGTGGCGAGGTCTGGACGGGTCCTCCGCCCCTGTGCTAGGGTGCCGGTATCCCGGATAACAGCCTGATCAGGTGGACTATGTCGGGATTCATCATCAACTTAGCCACACTGGCCGTCGGCGCGAGCCGGCTCGAGGCCATGGCGACCGCCGAGGAGCTACAACTTCCGCCGGCCGATTGGCCCGTGGGTGTCGAGGCTACCCTCGGGCTTGACCGTACCGGAGATCTGGTCTCGGTCCGGGGTCGGCTCCTGTCCTCCGCCCGGTTCGAATGCGTGCGCTGCCTGCGGACATTCGATCTGCCGCTCACGGTGGACCTGACCGTGGTCGCTGATCGGGCAGGTGGACGCGGTCGGCTCGAAAAGCAGCTCGAGGCCGACGATTACATGATGTTCCACGATGGGCGGCTGCTCGACCTGCGCGGGCAGGCGCGCGAGGCACTGTTGCTGGAGCTGCCCATCACGCCCCACTGCCGGGAGGATTGCCGGGGGCTGTGCCCCCGCTGCGGCGCGGATCTGAACGAGGCATCCTGCAGATGCCCCGCGTGACGGGGACCTTAGGTCCGGGCCCCGGCGCCGCGACAGGCTCCCGGGATAGAGGAGGAGATACGATATGGCGGTTCCCAAGCGGCGACACTCCAGCACGCGGGGAAAAAAGCGACGCACGCACTGGAAGCTCAAACCCCCCGGTCTCAACGCTTGCAGCCACTGCAGCAGCCCGAAGCAGCCGCATCGGATCTGTCCCAACTGCGGCTGGTACGACGGCGAAGAGATCATCCTCCCGAAGGCCACCTGAGCGCCTCCGAGACTCATGGGATGGGCGGGATTCCGCGGATCGGCATCGATGCGATGGGCGGAGACCTCGGCCCGTCCGCGGTGGCCACCGGCACGGTGATGGCGTTCCGCGAGATGCCGGGGCGCTTCACCGTGACCCTGGTCGGGGATGAAGGCGTCATCCGCCCGGCGCTGCAGCGTGCGGGGGGCGCCGGTCTGCCGATCGAGGTCGTCCATGCGGACGGACAGGTGGAGATGGCGGAGAAGGCGACGACCGCGGCCCGCCGGCGTGGCTCGACATCGATCGGCGTGGCCACCCAGCTTCACAAGGAAGGCAAGCTGGACGCGGTATTCAGCGCCGGCAACACCGGAGCCGTGGTCGCCACCGCGTTGATCGGGCTCGGCCGGCTGGAGGCGGTCTCCCGTCCCGCCCTCGCCGTGTTCATGCCCAGCACCGCCGGCGGCACGGTGCTGCTGGACGTGGGCGCCACCGCCGAGTGCAAGCCCTCCTACCTGGTCCAGTTCGCCCACATGGGCGCGGTCTACGCGCGCTATCTGCTGGGGCGCGAGAACCCGCGTGTCGGCCTGCTGTCGATCGGAGAGGAGGAGACCAAGGGCAACCCGCTGGTGTTCGAGGCGGGCGACCTGCTGCGGCAGGCGCGCCACCTCAACTTCATCGGCCACGTCGAGGGCCGCGACCTGTTCAGGGGGACCTGCGACGTCGTCGTCACCGACGGCTTCACCGGAAACGTGCTGCTCAAGACGGCCGAGGGGGTTGCCGCGATGCTGGTCTCGATCATGCGGCAGGACATCCGCAAGGACGTGCTGGCGACGCTTGGCATGGTGCTCATGCGGCCGGCCATGATGCGCATGAAGCATCAGCTCGACTGGGAGGAGCACGGCGCCGCGCCGCTGCTCGGGATCAACGGCGTGTGCTTCGTCGGGCACGGGAGCAGCGGTCCGCGGGCGTTCAAGAGCGCGATCCGTACCATCACCGCGTTCGTGGAAAAGCGCGTCAACGAGCACATCCGCGAGGAGATCGAGGCGGACCATGACAGCGCGGCCTGATTCCGTACGGGGCGCGACCATCACGGGCACCGGGATGTACGTCCCGGAGCGCGTGCTGACGAACGCCGATTTCGAGCGCATGGTCGATACGACCGACGAGTGGATCCGCGAGCGCACCGGCATCCTCGAGCGCCATATCGCAGCGCCCGAGCAGGCGTCCTCGGACCTGGGGCTGATCGCCTCGCAACGCGCGCTCGAGTCCGCCGGCCTGCGCCCCGACGAGGTGGACTACATTATCGTCGCCACCACCACCCCTGACCGCATCCTGCCGTCGTGCGCGTGCACCCTGCAGCACAAGCTCGGCGCCACCCGTGCGGCGGCGTTCGACTTGTTCGCGGCCTGCACCGGCTTCGTCTTCGGAGTTGCGATGGCACGCAGCCTGATCGGCTCGCGGACCGCCGACACCGTGCTGGTGGTCGGGGTCGAGACGCTCTCGCGCATCGTCGACTACACCGACCGCAACACCTGTGTCCTGTTCGGCGACGGCGCCGGCGCGGTGGTCATGCGGCCGTGCTCGGACGGTGAGGGATTCCTGGCGATCGACATCCGCAGCGATGGTGAGCTGGGCGGCGTGCTCGAGATCCCCGCTGGGATCTCGGCGAACCCCGCCAGCGCCGCGACCGTCGCCGCACGGGAGCACTACCTGCGCATGCAGGGCAAGAAGCTCTTCCCGTTCGCCGTGCGCACGATGGAGGAGAGCACGCGCCGCTGCATGGAGCAGGCGGGGATCGGCCCGGATGATATGGACGTGGTCATCCCGCACCAGGCGAACCTCCGCATCATCGACGCGGTCCGCGAGCGGCTGGGGCTCCCGCCCGAGAAGGTGCCGATCAACATCGACCGCTACGGCAACACGTCGTCGGCATCGATCCCGATCACGCTCGACGAGCTGACGCGCTCGGGACGGCTCAAGCCGGGCGATCACGTGGGATTCTGCGCCTTCGGTGGCGGCGCCACCTGGGGCGCGGGGGTGCTGCGCTGGAGCATGGCGCGCCAGGGTCCCGGCGACGGAGCGTCTGCGGCCGCCGCTCGGCTCGCCGAGACCGGGGCCCGCACGTGAAGCTCGCGCTCCTCTTCCCCGGGCAGGGCGCGCAGGCGGTCGGCATGGGACAGGCGCTCGCCGACCGCTTCCCGGTCGCGCGCCACGTGTTCGAGACTGCGGATCGCGCGCTCGGGTACCGCCTCTCCGACATCTGCTGGAAAGGCCCGGCCGAGGAGCTGAAGAAGACCATCCACACCCAGCCCGCCCTGCTCACGCACAGCGTCGCCGCGTGGAAGCTGCTCGACGCGGCGGGGGTGAGACCCTCGTGGGTCGCAGGGCACAGCCTGGGTGAGTACTCGGCGTGCGTCGCCGCGGGCGCGCTCGAGTTCGAGGACGCCGTCCGGCTCGTGCACCGGCGGGGCGAACTAATGTACCGCGCCGGCCTCGATCGGCCCGGCACGATGGCGGCGATCCTGGGTCTCGGGCGCAAACAGGTGGATGAGGCGTGCGCGCGCTCCGCCGACGCCGGCGTGGTGTGCGCGGCGAATCTCAACGGGCCAGGGCAGGTCGTCATTTCCGGGGAGCGTGCGGCGGTGGTGCGCGCCTGCGAGCTCGCGCGCGGGATGGGGGCCAAGCGCGTGATCCCGCTCGAGGTGAGCGGGGCGTTCCATTCGCCGCTCATGGGATCCGCCGCCGTCGGGCTCACCGAGGCGCTGGCGGCAGTGTCGGTGCACGACGCGCTGGTCCCGGTGGTGGCCAACGTGTCCGCCGAGCCGCTCCGCCGGGGCGGCCAGATCCGTGCCGCGCTCGAGGCGCAGCTGCTGGGGGCGGTGCGCTGGGAGGATTCCATGCGGCGGCTGATCGCGGACGGCGCGCAGGGATTCGTGGAGGTGGGGGCGGGCACCGTGCTGCGCGGGCTGCTGCGGACGCTCGACAAGTCCATCCGCGCGTGGAACGTCGACGACCCCGACAGCCTGCAGGCCACCTTGAGCGGACTCGCCGGGGGCGCCGCCGGTGCCGGGGCCCCGCCGGCGGGCGACCCCGAGAGCATGAAGGAGGCATGATGACGGATGCGACCCACACCTCCGCCGCGGGGCAGGGGGCCCCGACCGGATCGCCCGAAGCGGGCCAGGCGGGCCACGCGGGCGAAGCGGGCGCGCGGGAACTGGCCGGGCAGGTGGCGTTCGTGACCGGCGGGGCCACCGGTATCGGGCTCGCGACCGCCCGCGCACTGGCGGCGCGCGGCGCGACGGTGGCGATCTTCAACCGCAACCAGGAGCGGGCCCAGGATGCGATCGCGGGCCTGCGCGCCGCCGGCGGCGCGGCGCACGCGTTCGCGACCGACATCGCCGACGCCTCGTCGGTCGAGACCGCCTTTTCGGCGGCGCTCGCCCAGCTCTCGCGAGTGGATATCCTGGTCAACAACTCCGGGATCACCCGTGACGGGCTGGCCGTCCGCATGACTGACGACCAGTGGCAGCAGGTGATCGACACCAACCTCGGCGGCGCATTTCGCTGCTGCCGGGCGGTGGCGCGCAGCATGATGAAGGCGCGCTACGGGCGCATCATCAACGTCTCCTCGGTGGTCGGCCTGATGGGCAACTCCGGCCAGGCCAACTACGCCGCTTCCAAGGCGGGCCTGCTCGGACTCACCAAGGCGCTGGCGCGCGAGCTGGCCCCGCGCGGCATCACGGTGAATGCCGTCTGTCCTGGATACATCGCCACCGAGATGACGGCCCAGTTGCCGGAGGCGGTCACCTCCGAGCTCAAGGCGAAGATCCCCCTCGGGCGGCTCGGCGATCCCGCAGAGGTGGGCGAGGTGATCGCGTTTCTGGCCTCGCCGCGAGCGGGCTACGTCACCGGACAGGTGTGGACGGTGGACGGCGGGATGGTGATGTAACGGAAGCAGCACGGTGCGGCGGGTTTCCATAGGGGAGCCCGGACCGCGGCAGTCGGACCTCAAACCAGGAGGTGGGATCAGTGGCAGCGTTCAGCGAGGATCGGGTGAAGGAGATCATCGCCAAGGAGCTGGAAGTCGAAGCGAAGCAGCTAACGCCCGAAGCGAAGTTCATCGAGGATCTCGGCGCGGATTCGCTCGACATCGTCGAGCTGGTCATGGCGCTCGAGGAGGAATTCGGCCTCGACATCCCCGACGAGGAGGCCGACAAGCTCAAGACCGTGGGCGATGCGATGAACTATCTCAAGTCGCACGCGGGCGCCGCGTCCTGACCGACGTGTCCATCGCAAGCACCGGACGCCGCACCGGGCTCCGTCGCGGGTCGTCCCGCGCGGTCGCGCCCTGCGGGAATTCCGGCGCCGTGGAGAGGGCAGACATCCGTGGCTGAGTACGGGCGGGTGTTCGTGACCGGGACGGGCGTCATCTCGCCCCTCGGTAACAGCACCGAGGTGTTCTGGGACAACCTGATCGCCGGGAGATCCGGCGCCGGACCCATCACGCGGTTCGACGTCTCGGCCTACGGTACGCGCTTCGCGTGCGAGGTGAAGGATTTCACGACCGATGGGGTTCTCGACCGCAAGGAGGCGAAGCGGATGGACCGCTTCGTCCAGTACGCGGTCATGGCGGCCCACGAGGCGCTCCGAACCTCGGGTCTCGATCTGGAGTCCACCGACCGTACCCGTGTCGGCGTCATCATCGGATCGGGCATCGGAGGCATGGAGACGTTAGAGGAGCAGCACAGCATCCTGGTCCACAAGGGGCCAGGGCGTGTCAGTCCGTTTTTCATCCCCATGATGATCGTGGACATGGCCGCCGGCCAGGTCTCGATCCAATTCGGTCTCAAGGGCCCGAACTTCGCGACGGTCTCGGCGTGCGCCTCCGGCGCACACGCGATCGGCGAATCCCTCCGCCTGCTGCGCGCCGGCGATGCCGACGTCATGCTCGCGGGAGGGAGCGAGGCCACCATCACACCCATGGCGTTGGCCGGTTTCGGCAATGCCCGGGCACTCTCAACACGAAACGACGATCCGCAGCGAGCCAGCCGCCCATTCGACGCCGAACGGGACGGATTCGTAATCGGCGAAGGCGCCGCCATGCTGGTCCTCGAGACCGAGGCCCACGCGCGGCGGCGCGGCGCGACACTGCTGGGTGAGCTCTGTGGCTATGGTGCCGCCGGGGACGCGTATCACATGACCGCGCCCTGTGTGGACGGGGAAGGCGCCGCGCGCGCGATGCAGCGCGCGCTCGATGACGCGCGCCTCCCCACGGACAGCGTGCAGTACGTCAACGCCCACGGCACGTCGACCCCGGCCGGTGATCCGGCCGAGGTGTCGGCGATCAAGACCGTGTTCGGCGGGCACGCGCGCCAGCTCATGGTGAGCTCGACCAAGTCGATGACCGGGCACCTGCTGGGTGCCGCAGGCGGCATCGAAGCGGTGTCCACCGTCCTCAGCCTGGCCCGCGGGATCGTTCCACCGACCATCAACCTCGAAAGACCGGATCCCACATGCGACCTCGATTTCGTCCCCGCTCAGGCTCGAACGCACCGCGTGACGGCCGCCCTCTCGAACTCGTTCGGGTTCGGAGGCCACAACGTGACGCTCGCCCTGAAGGCCGTAACGTAGAACGCGGCGGCCAGCGATCCCGGCGGCGCGGCGGGCGCGGCCGCGGCACGCGCCCGCCCGCGCCTACCCGGCGCGGCGTCTCGTTCCTCGACTGGCTGAAGCGGCTGTTCGGCGTCACTCGGCCGGCGCCGGCGCCCAGGGGCCGGGGTCGGGCCGACCGGGTGGAGCTCGGCGACCAGGAGTCGCGCGCGTTCGCGGATTTCAGCCGTCAGTACGGGATCACGTTTCGTGACCCCGGCCTGCTCAAGCTCGCCCTCACCCATCGCTCGTACCTGCACGTCACCGGGCAGGGACCGCGCGATTCGAACGAGCGCCTCGAGTTCCTCGGTGATTCGGTGCTCGGCCTGGTCACGAGCGATTTCCTCTACCGCTCGCATCCG
>CAYONG010000025.1:0-10909 GCA_964405235.1 uncultured bacterium
GCGCGCAGCGCGAGCTTCTGGGGCGTGTTGCCCGCGCGGATGAGATGCTCCAGCAACTCCTGGTCAACTTCGAGAACCGGCAGCGCATCGGCTTTGGTCCACATAGTGGCCGCAGCATACCGGTTCTTGGTGCATTGTAAAGCTATTTATGCAACAGGCCGCTAGGGCGCCCTTTGCACGCCTCGTTCGGCCGACTGCGCCCACAGGAAGTCGCGCAGCGGCACGAGGCCGTCACCGGTGCGCGCCGAGACCGCGAACGAGCCCGGGTACTCGACCCGCAGCCCCTCGATCACGGTCGGGTCATCGATGCGGTCGATCTTGTTGAACACCAGCGTCGTCGGGCGCGGCGTCTTGAGGATCTCCTCCAGCACCTCCTCAACCGCGGCGATCTGGCGGCGGAAGTACGGGTCCGAGGCGTCCACCACATGGAGCAGTAGGTCCGCCTCGATCGCCTCGACCAGGGTGCTGTGGAACGACGCCACGAGATGGTGCGGCAGCTTGCGGATGAACCCCACCGTGTCGGTGAGCAGCACCACCTGTCGGCTGGGGCTCACGAGCTGACGGGTGGTGGCGTCGAGCGTGGCGAACAGACGATCCTCGACGAACACGCGCGCGCGGGTGAGGGCGTTGAACAGCGTGCTCTTGCCGGCGTTGGTGTAGCCCACGATCGACGCGCGGAACTCGCGGCGCCGACGGCGGCGCTGGGTCTCGCGCTCGCGTTCGACCGCCTCCAGCTCCTTCTTGAGCCGGGCGATGCGCTCGCGCACGAGCCGCCGATCGGTCTCGAGCTGGGTCTCGCCGGGGCCGCGGGTGCCGATGCCGCCCGCCTGCCGCTCGAGGTGCTTCCACATGCCGGTGAGCCGCGGCAAGGTGTACTCGAGCTGCGCCAGCTCGACCTGGAGCCGCGACTCGCGGGTGCGCGCGCGGCGGGCGAAGATGTCGAGGATCAGCTCCGAGCGGTCCACCACCTTGCACCCGAGCGCCTTCTCGAGGTTGCGCATCTGGGCGGGGGAGAGGTCGTCGTCGAAGATGACCATGTCGGCCTCCAACGCGTCGACCTGGGCCTTCAACTCCTCGAGCTTGCCCTTGCCGATGAAGGTGGCAGGGTGGATGGCCGCGCGCTTCTGGGTCACGGTCGCCAGCACGCGGGCGCCGGCGGTGTCGGTGAGACGCGCCAACTCCTCGAGCGAGCGGTCGAGCGTGGTGCCGCTCCGGCCGCCGTGGCCGACCAGCACCGCCCCTTCGGCGCCTGGCGGATTGATGATCGCGTGGGTCGGTTTCACGCGCCGGGCCTGACCTCCAGCTCGTAGGGGGCGGGGGTCAGGTTCTCGAAGCTCCCGTCCTCGCGCACCAGCACCAGGTCCTCGATGCGCACGCCCAGGTCGCGCGAGGGGTAGTAGAGCCCCGGCTCGATCGTGATGACCATGCCGGGCTCGAGCACCTGCGTATTCGAGGGCGGGCCGCCCAGGCGCGGCGCCTCGTGCACCGCGAGGCCGACGCCATGACCGAGGCCGTGGACGTAGCCCTCCTGCGTGGTCTCGCTGGTACGCGGCGTGGTGTGCCCGCGCTGCTCGAACAGCTCGCACACCCGCTCCTGATACGAGCGGCACGCCTCGCCTACCCGCAGCTGGTCCATGGCGAGGCGGAAGGCGTCGTGCACGTCTCCGTAGAGGCGCTTGAGCGGATCGGGCGCCTCGCCCAGGCAGAACGTGCGCGTCAAGTCGCTGTGGTAGCCGCCGCCCGCCTCGCCCGGGAAAATGTCCACCAGCAGCGGGGTTCCGGCGCGCAGGAGCTCGGCGTCGTTGCCGCGGTTGTGCGGGACCCCGGCGTCGCGCCCCTGCGAGACGATGGTGTCGCCGCCCTCGAGCCCATGGACGAGGAACTCCTCGTGCAGCAGCCGGCGCAGGCTGCCGAGCGTCACCGGGCCCGAGCCGTTCTTGAAATGCTCGCCCTCGCGCTTGAGCGTCTGGAGGTGCCGGCGCAGACGTTCGATCGCGGCCACAGCTCCCTGCGCCGAGCGGCGGATCATCGCCACCTCGGCCGCGTCCTTGGTGGTTCGCGCCCGCATGAGCACGTCGGGATGGCCGCGGTCCACCTGGATCTCGCGATTCGCCGACGTCACGCGATCGAGCAACTCGTAGGCGAAGCCGGCGCCCAGGTCGCCGAAGAACGCCACCGGGCCGCGCATGCCGAGCGCGGCACAGGCGTCGGCCATGATGGTGCCGAAGGCACGGGCCGGGTGAGCTTCGCGATCGATGAGCGCGTTGAGCCGGTGCTGCGGAAAGGTCGAGCACTCGCAGCCCACCGCCGCGGCCTGGTCGCGCTCCATCGGGTCGTGGATGAGATGCGCCCGCCCATCCGGCGTGCGCAGGTACATGCCGACGTGGATCTTCTGGCCGGTGGCGTAGTAGAAGGCCGGGCTATAGCGGTCGTAGGCGAACGCGACCATGCCGGCGAGGCCGCGCTCCTGCATCAAGCGATCGAGATCCTGGCGCACGACTCCTCCTGCGGCGGGGTAGCTCAAGGGCGCATCCAGAGCGGGCCGTGATGCTAGACCATCGGCCGGTGCGGGAGAAGGGTGATGAGGCCCTGCCCACCACCGCCGGGGCCGGTCCTCCTATTCCTGCCGGTCCTCGATAGGTCGCCGGCGCCCGCCGCCCAGGAGCCGCATGCCGATGAGCCCGAACACGAATCCACCGATGTGGGCCCACCACGCCACGCCGCCCCCGCTGCCGAAACCCAGCGACAGGAACCCGCTGAAGAACTGCATGACGAACCACAGGCCCAGCACCACCACGGCGGGCAACGCCATGACCTGGAAGAACGGGAACAGCGGCACCAGCGTGACGACGCGAGCGCGCGGAAAGGCCACGAGGTAAGCGCCCAGCACGCCGGCGATCGCCCCGCTCGCCCCCACGGTCGGGACTCGGGATACGGGGTTGAGCGCGTAATGGAGGAGGGCGGCGACGAGCCCCGAGACGAGGTAGAAGAGGAGGTAGCGCCCGCGCCCAAGTCGGTCCTCGACGTTGTCGCCGAAGATCCACAGGTACCACATATTCCCGACCAGGTGGAGCCAACCGCCGTGGAGGAACATGGAGGTGATCAGGGTGAGCCCGGGGCCGGCGATCGACTCCTCGCCGTGCTGGACCGCGAGGGTGATGCGAGCGGGGACCATGCCCCACGTGTACATGAATGGTCCCAGACCCGTGCCGAGCGTCACCTGGTAGAGGAACGCGACCGCGTTGAATACGATCAGCACACGCGTGATGACCGGCGCGGAACGGGACGGATTCTCGTCACGAAGCGGGAACATGGTCGGGCTCGAGGACGCGCGGATGCCGGTCGGCGGGAGGCGGGCCCGACGCGCGAGCAGGCAGGCGCGCTGGGTTGACGGCCCTCCCGACGCGCGTCTATCCTTCGTCGTGCGGGAAACTGCGATGCATCCGAGGCGCCCCTTCAGCATCCGATAGGGGCGCTTTCACACATACTAACGGCGTAACGGGAGGAGTTTCCATGTCTAACGCGGTTGCCGTCACCGACCAGACCTTCGAGACCGAGGTCCTGAAGTCACCGGTGCCGGTCTTGGTGGACTTCTGGGCGGCGTGGTGCGGACCGTGCAGGGCGATCGCCCCGGCCGTGGACGAGATCGCGGCCGAGTACGCCGGCAAGCTCAAGGTGGTCAAGCTCGACGTGGACCAGTACGGCGACGTCTCCGGCCGGTACGGGGTGATGGGGATCCCGACCCTGCTGGTCTTCAAGGGTGGCGAGGTGGTGGAGAAGATGGTGGGCGCCTACCCCAAGGCGGTCATGATCTCGAAGATTACGCCCCACCTGAACTAGGGAATCGCCCCTATTTTTTCGCCTTGAACTCCAGCGACGCCGAGTTCATGCAGTAGCGCAATCCGGTCGGCTTGGGGCCGTCGTCAAATACGTGCCCCAGGTGTCCGCCGCAGCGGGCGCACTCCGCCTCGACCCGCTCCATCCCGAGCGTGCGGTCCACCACCTCCCGGACGTGCTCCTTCGCGATGGGCGCCCAGTAGCTGGGCCAGCCGGTGCCCGAATCGAACTTCGTTGCCGAGCTGAACAGCTCGAGGCCGCACCCGGCGCAACGGTAGATTCCATCGGCGTGCTGATTCCAGTGCTTGCCGCTGAACGCCATCTCGGTGCCCTCCCTGCGAAGGACCCGGAACTGCTCGGGGGTCAGCACCCGCTTCCACTGCGCATCGCTCTTGGTGATCTTCTCGATGCCTCGCTTCGCCTGCGCGGGTTCGGCCTTCTCGGGCCCGGCCTCGCCTGCGGGGGGCATGCCGGCGACGCAGAGGGCGAGCGCGATGGTGATGATGAGGATCCTGCCGTTCATCGGTCCGTTCCTTTCCCGAGGGTGACGCGCGGCGGGCCGGGCGCTTCCGGCGGGCTGCCCTTCAGCATCCCGACGGCTCCCAGCCCGCCCCGGCCGTGCAGCCCTACTACGGAGCGGGTCGCGTCGTGGGATGAGCATTCTCGCACACGGCTGTTCGGGCTTCGTCAAGCCTGCGGCGGCGCGCCCCTCCGCCGCCCTCAGCGCGCGTGCGCCCGCGTCGAGCGCGGGTTCCGCGTCGCGGTTTTCGGTTCGGATTCTCCGGCCCGCAGGTGCGCGAGGCTCAGTAGCGCACGCGGCAGCGCCTCCGCCACGTCCCCCGCCGCCATCCCGTGCTGACCCAACTCGGCCGCCACCATGTCGCCCGCCATGCCGTGAGCGTAGACCGCAAGTCGCGCGGCATCGTACGGGGCGAGTCCCTGCGCGATGAGCGCCGCAATCGCTCCGGTCAACACGTCGCCCATGCCCGCCGTCGCCATCCCGGGGTTCCCGGTCGGGTTGACGGTCGTGCGCCCGTCGGGTGCGGCGATCACCGTGGGGGCGCCCTTGAGGACGACCACGGCTTGCCAGCGCCGTGCCCACTCGCGCGTGGCATCGATCCGGTTCGCCTCGAGAGTCGTGGTGTCGATGCCGGTCAGGCGTCGCATCTCGCCCAGGTGCGGGGTGAGAACGAGCGGCGCCTGCGCACGCGCGAGCGCCTCGGTGTGCCCCTCGAATGCGTTGAGCCCGTCGGCGTCGATGACCAGCGGGCGATCACACTCGGCGACCACGCGCCGCGCCAGATCGGCGGATTCGCGGTGGCGCGAGAGCCCCGAGCCCAGCGCGACGACATCGGCCTCGCCCGCGCGGGCCAGCAGGGGCTCGAGCGCCGCGAGCGCCAGCGTACGCTCGGGGGTCTCAGGGCTTGCAAGTGTCATCTCTTCGGTCAGCTTCACCTCGAGCACGTCATTCAGACTGCGCGGGATCGCGGCCTGCACGTACCCCGCGCCACCACGCAGCGCGCCACGCGCGGCGAGCGCGACCGCCCCCGTCAGGCCCATTGAGCCGCCCGCGACCAGCACTCGGCCGACGCTGCTCTTGTGCGCCCGCGGGTCGCGGGTCGGCAGCAGGGCGGCCATCGCGGCCGCGGTGGCGAGGTGCACCGGGGTGGTGATCGCCGCCAGCGCGTCGGGGGCGTTTCCGATATCCACCACTTCGAGCACGCCCACGAACGCGCGCCCCGGATAGAGGAGGTGGCCGCGCTTGGGAAAACCGAAGGCGACGGTCAGGTCGGCGCGCACCGAGCGGCGCGCGATTGCGCCGGTGTCAGCGTTGACGCCGGTCGGCAGGTCGAGGGCGACGACCCGCGTGCCCGCCTCATCGAGCTGACGGAGCGCCTCGACGCCGGCGGCCATCAACCCTTCGGGTTCGCCGTGCGCGCCGGTGCCGAGCAGGGCGTCGAGCGCGAAGTCCCACGCGTCGCGCGACGCGATTAGCCGTTCCAGAGCGTCTTCGCTGGCGATCGGGGCCACCGTGAGCCCGGCCGCGACCAGACGCTCGAGTTGGATGAGCGCATCGCCGCGCACGCGCGCGCGGTCGCCCAGCAGGGCGACGTGGACCTCGGCGCCGCGCCCGCGCAGGGCGCGCGCCGCCACGAATCCGTCGCCGCCGTTGTTGCCGGTGCCGCACAGCACCAGCACGCGCAGGCCGAGGCTCGGGCCGTAGCGCCGCTCCAGAGCTTCGACCACCCCGGCGCCGGCGCGTTCCATGAGCGTTTCGCCCGTGGCGTGTCCACCGTCGATGGTCGCCCGGTCCAGCCGGCGCATCTCCTCGGCGGTGACGAGCAGCATGGTCAGTGGTCCTCCTGCGGCGCGCACCGGCCCAGGGTCAATAGAGCGTGAACAGGACGGCGATACGGACGTGGAACCGGCACGGTTTCCCCTTGCGCTCGCAGGGGGCAAAGCGGGAACGCGAGACCCAGGCGAGCGCCGAGGTGTCGAGTTCAGGGACGCTCCGCTCGACCCAGGCGTCGAGCACCCGGCCCGCGGGGTCCACCAGCGCCAGCACCCACACGATGCCCTGGATGCTCTCGCTTCGCGCGGCCTCAGGGTAGTGGAGCTGTGGTGACGAGACGATCTGCGGCCAGACGTCGGCCGAGTTCCGGGATGCGAGCGAGATCGTGAGCGTCTCGGGCAGTGTGATGACTGCGGGGGGGGCGGCCACGGGGTCGGTGGCCCCGGAGGCTTCGCGCCGAGGTGGCGAGGAACGCGGGGCAGGAGGTGTGGTGACCGTCGCGCTTCTTTCCGGGTTCTTCGTCCTGCGCTCCGGTGCCGCGATCGCCGCCCTCAGGGTGTCCGTCCCCAACGTCGGCGGCGGCCAGGGGTCTGCCCGGGCCACCAGACCGCCCTTCTTCATCTCGGTGGTCACCCTGACCCTCGGGCCCAGCCAGTCGCACACGCGATCGCCCGGATCGTCACGTTCGCATCGGCGATCTAGGAGCATGCGGCGCAGTTGTCCATCCACGTAGTCCTGCGAGTGCCGCGAGACGCCGGTGGCCACGAACCGCACGCGCGCCAGACGCCCGTCCTTCAGGTAGCAGGTCGCCTCGCCGGGCACGCCGAAGAACCGGGCCGGTCCCTGGCGCGTCGTCATGGTCCCGGCGTCCGGTGCCTTGATCTCGGGGAAGCTGCCCAGATCGAGCACTGCGCTCTCCGCCATCCCAAGGCGGAGCCGCATGCCCGGGACGCGGGTAAGCGCCTCGGGCGCGGGCGCGGCGAGCAGCCCGACCAGGGCCAGGACGAGCATGGGGGCGGGCCGCTAGTGCCGGCGCGCGCGCCCGCGCGCCTCGGCGCCCAACTCCTTGACCAGACGGTCGCGATACGCGGGATCGCGTGCGACACGGGCGACGAGGTCGGCATCGCTGGAGATGAAGGGCAGGTCGAACAGCTCGGGGGTGGCCTCCTGCTCGGCGATGATGCGCTCCTGCGCGTGGCGCTGGAACGAGGCCGCCTTCTCGACCGTATCGAACGACCGGGCAGCGGAGAACGACCGGTTGAAGACGTCGAACACGTAGACGTGGAACTGCCCATCGAGCCCGCTGGTCCCCGCGGGCGGGGGGAACACCGTGACCTTGGATGCCTTCACCTTGCCCTGACTCATCAGTCCTCCTTTGCTCGGATACCCTTCGTGCGGCGCACGGAGTCGTCGCCGCTCCCCTCGTTCAACCGATCCACGATCGCCACCAGCTCGAACACGTCATCAATGTCGAAATCCGCCCCCGACTCGCGCGTGTCAAAGGTGTCGCCATAGCGCGCGAACACCGTCTTCATGCCAAGGCTGCGACCCCCGACCACGTCGCGCTCGGCCCAGTCGCCGATCATGAGCGACTCGGTCGCCCCTGCGCCCAGTCGCCGCAGGATCTCGCGGAACGGGGCCGGGCTCGGTTTGCGCTCGCCGGTGTCCTCGAACGTCACCACGGCGTCGAACACGTGCTGGAGCGAAAGCGAGCAGAGCCGCAGCCACACCTGCGCCCGCGGCGCGTCGGATACCACCCCGAGCCGGATGCCGCGCTTGGTCAGCTCGAGCAGCGTCATCTGGACGTGGGGGTAGAGCACCAGGGCGGACTCGCGCCCGCGCCGGTAGGCGACGATGCCGGACGCGAGGATTTTGGGATCGATGTGCCCCAACTCGCTCTCGATCAGCTGGTCGAACACGCGCTGATACTCGAGGCCCTGCTCCTGGTAGATGGCGTCGATGCGCGAGCGCACCGCCTCGCGCGGCAGGTCGAGGCCCGCGTCGATCATGCCGTCGATGGCGGCGTGGATGGCGTCCGACTTCATCTTCATGAAGTCGGTCAGCGTGTTGTCGAGATCGAAGACGATGGCCCTGATCAATCGGACGTTTCTCCTGGTAGATGTCGTCGCGGACCGCGTGCCGACACGCGGGGGGTCACTCTACTTGGTCGAGACCCCGATCTCGCGCCCGAGGCTGATCTCGCCGTTATCGATGCGGATGTTGTATCCGCAACTGGGATTGCTGCACACCCACGCCTTGTAGGTGATGGGCGCGCCGTCACGCCCGTAGTCCGACAGCGGGAGCAGCACCCCGTCCTCGCACTTGCGACACTCCGGAAAACTCGTCTCCATCCCATCCACCTCCCTCCGGTGCTCGCGTGGGTCCACGACCGGCCATTCTAGCGCGGACGATTCATGAATCGCGAGGTGAGATTGTGGCCGGGAATGCGCCCGAGAATGGGGCAGTCTGGGCCGCGGTGATGCATGCGGCCCGCCGGGGTACCTAACGGCATCATTGCCCCCCTCCCGGGACGGGCTCCCGCAGGAGGTGCGATTGGTCCACGAACATGTGCTCGCACGGGCGACCCTCCGCGTGCCGGTAGCGCGCCTCGCCCGGGGCGAGCCAGACGCTTGATGACGAAACGGTCACCATGCGGCCTTCGTGCAGGCACACCGCCGGCACACCGGCCGCGGAGTCGCCGTGCGAGCGCAGCAGCTCGTCGAGCCGTTGCTCGGCCTCCTCGAGAGAACCGGGCGTGAAGCCGGCCAGATCGCGCGTCAGCCGCGCTGTGCGAGGCTCGCGCGGGTCGTCGAGATCCGCGTGGGTGAGCACGTGCCACCCGGAGGCGAGCGGCTCGAAGCGCGGCGCTCCGTCCGACTCGAGCGCCATCAGCCAGCACGCTTGCGGCGACGCGAACAGCAGGGTGCAGGGGGCGTAGCGCGCCGCCGCGAGCGCCGCGGCCGCCCGCCGCAGCGCGGCTCGTGAAAGCCCACCGCCGGCTGTGGCGTGCAACGGTTCGAGCGAATTCGCGGCGGTCGCGGAGCCGGAGGGTTCCTCCTCGCCGGCCGCCGCGACCTCGAGAACCAGGGATCCGCGAGAACGGTCGTCGTGTGCGGGCGACGCGGGCTCGCCGGAGGGATCGCGCCGGTTGAGGATCGCCACCACCGCCCGGGCTTCGCGCACCGCGAGCCACGTCCCGCCTGCGTGGCGGTCGCGGCCGCCCACCAGCCGTGGGGCTCCGCTCAGCACGCCCGGCGGATCGGAGAGGCGGCCGGGGTCCTCGTCGCGGTTGGCAGCCAGCAGGACGCTGCCAGGGAGCACCACGTCACGGCCGATGATGAGCGTGCACATGCGGGCCACGATATTGAGCCCGCCGGTGCCGGTCAACGAGCCGGCCGGCGCCCGCGTCGCTTGCCGCGGTCCGATCCGGCGGGTAGGCTCGCTCGCGTTCCGTAGCGATTATCGCCTCGGCCGAGGAGATCCCACCCCGCCCCATGACGGCCGCACCCCCACGGTCCACGGTCGTCGTCACCGCGCTCCTCATGATGGCGGGAGTCCTGGCGCTCTTTTGTCCTCACGCCGTGCGGGCCCAGGCGATCAAGCCCTGGGTGCCACCCTCCGCCGACTCGCTGCAGCGCTGGTCCAGCGAAGCCAAGGTGCTCTTTCAGGCCAACACGGGCGATTCGGTCGGCGGTGCGAACTTCCGCGCTTACGAGCGGGTCGGTCTCATGGGGCGCCGGCTGGTGCGCTCGCTCGGGCGTTCGGGGCTGCTCCAGGCGCATGCGGTGGGCGTGATCATCGATTCGCTCGGACTCGACGTGGACGTAGAGGTCGATCCGAAGTTCCCGGACTTCGTCCTGCTCATGGTGCGGAATCCCTGGCGACTCACGGCGCGGGCGGTGGGATTTCTCTACTGGTATCGGGGCGAGGACCTGCGCATGCAGGGCGCGATGTACTTCGGTGGAAACCGGCCGGTGATGCGCGTGTGGTGGACCGGCTACCCGGACCAGCCCTACAGCCTCGGCGTCATCGACTACGAGCGCAGCACCAGCGGCCGGATCCGCCTGACGCTCTTCCGGATGAACCCCTCGGCCTCGGTCTGGAATCTGATCCAGACTCCCGATGACGGGCCTGATCTGGCGGGCGCGGGGGAGGCCGCGTGGGTGGACATCAACGCCGATGGTCGGCCCGAGCTGGTCGCCTGGGTGCGGGCGGAGAACGACACCTTGTTCGAGTCGTGCCTGAGCTGTCCGTATATCATCCACGAGCACACTTACACCGAGGCCCGCGGGGGGATGCGGCTCCACGACCTGCGGCTGCTGCCGTCACCCTACTCGACCTTCACCTTGTTCGTGCGCCAGCTCGCCGACGGCAACCGCGCCGCCGCGGCGCGTCTGCTGCGGGACCCTTCCAGGGTGGACGAGGCGGTGGCGGCCGGTTGGGGCTTGCGGCAGCGGGCGAAGGCGTGGAAGCTCGAGTACGCGGAAGAGGAACGCTGGCCACGCTGGCTCGCGTTCCTTCACCACGGTCCAGGGGGTGACCAGCGCTACATCGTGCACTTCGAGCTCAAGGAGGGGCGATGGATCATTCGCGAGTGGCTGAAGCCACGCCCGGCGGGGACCTCCGTGACCCCCCCCCACAGCGGTGCTGCGCCGCAGAAGGGGAATCCCGCGGGGGCCCGGCCTTCAGCGCCCGCGCCGCCGAAAGCCCGGGCCCCGGGAGGGCCTCCGTGAGAGCGCTGCTGATCTCCGTGCTGCTCGGGGGCCTCGTTGGGCTCGG